>NZ_JBLWFH010000005.1:0-313464 GCF_050306235.1 Glaciecola sp. 1036
TAAGTTCCAAGGAGGTCGTGGCCTGCGCCACGATGACGATTCTTCGTAGTTAATTTCATTAGGACAGCAATTTGTCTCAATATGCCTCTGGCGCTTTGGGGCATAATGATTACTGATCAAACATGACGTCAAATGACTTGGCTAGTTTTCTTAACTTCTTGTCATTTGTCCAAAGTCGAGTACCCCTGTCCAATACAACGGAAGCAAGCAAAGCAAAATCAATAAACCCGCAACCTTTGCCATAAAGCTTATGTTCTTCAATGAAAGCTAACACTTCATCATGACTTGCAGTTTTTATAGGTTTCAGAAGAGATAAGTCGTACAATGTTTGCTTTCTTGGCTCTGGAGGCGTGCCGCAAGCAATTTCAGCAATTACAAACGGATGACATAAAACGTTGTCAGATTGGAGCAAGCCAATCAGCGTGTTATTTCCCATTTTAAAATGATTTACCCAAACAGAGGTGTCGACCAAAACCAAATTACTTAGTCCTTTCTTCTGGGAACGTCATCTATAGCTGGAGATTTTCCAGCGAGGCTTGCCAAACGTTTTGCTGCTTGCACCCTTACGAAGGTTTGCATAGCTTCCCTTATAATGCTTGCCTTATCGCTTGTGGGATCACAAAACTGAGCTGCTTTTTCAAAAAGCTCATCATCAATGCTTACGGTAGTTCTCATAACATCCTCTTATTATCATATCTGATGCATTAGGGTATCATGTTTGATGCAAAAGCGAGAGGTAAAATTTAAATTGCTAAAAGCTTTTGTCTGTAACAACTTTAATCAGGGGGGCAGCAGATCTGCTAATCAATCACAACGGCCATTGAATCGAATAAACGATAACGGCGGCAACTGGCACCGCCCCATAGCGTCAAGCGCATATTGAGACAAGATACGGACGGTCTGGCTTGCATTTTCATTTGTACCTAAGTGACACTACCGTTCCTTCACCTGCTGACGCGTTATGCATCAATATACCGAAGGGTCTTCGCCGTCCCACAAATTTAAATCTGTCAATATCTCAAAGGTTGCATAAGTAAAGTCATTCACACTCAGTGACACCGAATTACACATTCCAACAACAGACGTTTGGGTGTCTGGTCTTCGGATGTAACTGGTGTCTGTGCCGACCCAACCTCCGTTGTGGAAAAAATAACGACCATCGGTATTTTGCCCATTGGCGTAGTACCATTTTCCTTCGTCACTCTCTGGCACATTCACATTTGGCTTGTTCATTAGCGCCATTAGCGCCTCAGGATCTTTGCCCAACTTAGGAGCATAGAAGTGATTATCCCTTTGTGAGCTGGCATCCAAAGATTAAGTTTGTGACGCCTTGCATCTGGGTGCCCTTTGAATCCTTTTGAATACCAAGATCCAAGCTTTTATAGGATTTTTGATTACCATTTTTTAATTCAACCATTGTAGGTTCACCTCCAAAAGCAGCTCCACCCTTTGGATCAAGAATTACGTAGCGTAGCTCACGCTCTTCAGCTCCGGTGAAAAAAAACTCATATGAACCCATCCACAATTGTTTTCGTTCAGTTGGTTGCATTAACTTGTCATCCGGCAATTGTTCTAAAAGTATTACGTGATAGAAGTAAGCGTGGCAGGTATTGATAAATCGAGTAAAGTAAACTCTTCCTAAAACGCTTATATCAAATTGCCCGTCTAGTTCAGAGTTAGAGGCTAATTCACCCTCCTGCTGGAAGATATCAATAAGCCTTTTGAAATCTGGAGAAAAAAAGCTAACTACGGGAGAGCGGCTACCGTCGTCTTCGTTGAATACCGACGATCTACCTATCATCCCTACAAGCCGGGGTGAACCAAAAGTATTGGAGGTGACAAAACTGCCTTCCCGATTTTCCTCAGGGAATTGACAGTTTGCTTTTCCATAAAACTTATTGTTACCGACAACATCTACTTTGCATGCACTTTGCAGTTGCAATTGGTGATCATCAAAATTATCTTCGTCGGAATAATTACGGACAGTATAAAAATCCATAAATTTATTCAAGTTCTCAGTGGCAATACCTTTATCCATATTAAGTACAGGTACAAGTGGCAAGTCTTTGTCTTTTAAAGCCAATTTGTGACCTTGATGAAAATATAAAAATATAAATGGGTCTTTTAGAGACTGCGCATCATGCAATGGCTCTCCTTTTTTAACCGACTCTACGTAGGGCTTTAGATGTTTAGGAACTAAAACAGCGTTAGCAGCAGCGCTGTAAGCTGTTGCGGTCTTGTTAAAACCTAATTTAGTTTTGAATCCACCTGTATCAGAGCTTACCAAAAACAATTTGTTTGTTTGCTGTTTATCAGATTTCAAAAACAAACATTCTACAGGCGCTAACACCACGTTGGGACTAATCCATATACCTGTACATCGGGTTCGGTGGCTCTTAGTTAATCCTGCTTTAGTATTGAATGCTTCAATAAACACGGCGTTTTTTGTGAAAACATTTTTATTGGAGTAAACGGGTTCCGCTGCGAATAACCCATTGACTAAAGACCCAAAAACAATCAAAACGACGAACAACTTATACATCAATTACTCCCTACCTCGCTTACTCACATAAATGATACCACCAAAAATGCATAAAATTAATTGACGGGAAGCAGTTTGAAAAGACGGCTTTGGTGTTAAATGACCAAAATAGTACTGAGATTATTCACAAAACACCTGTAATATATTTATGCCATCATTTAAATTTTGTTTATAGGTTAATCCACATCATGAGAGTCGTCTTTTTATCCCTTCTCTTTCTTTTGTTTCAACAGATTGCCTTTGCCACTGAAGTGCGAGTTGCGGCTTTTAATGTCAGTATGGAGGCTACTAATTATCAGTCGCAAGAAACTGAGCAATCAATAGAGCCTAGCCAGCAACTTTTACAGCATCTAAAAACGGGTGAGCATCAACAAATTAAGAATATTGCAGAGATCATTCAGCGGGTGCGTCCGGATATAATATTACTGAATGAGTTTGATTATTATGCCGATGTTTCTCCTTCGGCATTGTCATTATTTGTCACCCATTACTTGCAAGTTAGTCAATCAGGGCAGGCCCCTATTGATTATCAGTATCAATACATTGCGCCGGTCAACACAGGTGAGCCGACGCCCTTTGATTTAGATAATGATGGCAAGGCAAGTGGTAATGGGGCTGATGCTTATGGTTACGGACTTTATCCTGGGCACTATGGCATGGCGTTGTTATCTCGTTACCCAATAAAGATGGAGGATATCCGCACTTTTCAATATTTTCGTTGGGTAGATATGCCAGGCGCATTAAAACCAGTGGATCCGTCGTCAGAACAGCCTTGGTATAATGACGAGGAATGGCAAGCAATGCGCTTAAGTTCAAAATCTCATTGGGATATTCCCATCGAGATTGATGGAAAAACTGTGCACGTGTTGGCCATGCATCCTACTCCTCCAGGTTTCGATGGACCAGAAGATCGCAACGGCAAACGCAACCATGATGAAATTCGCTTAATGGCAGATTATCTAACCGCAGATTCTTCTTCCTATATCTATGATGACAAAAAGGCTTTCGGCGGAATAAAAGGGCAACGATTTGTGCTGGTGGGTGATTTTAATGCAGCGGATATAGGCGATAAACATCGCCCCGGCGTTATCGAACAACTCACCGAGCATCCTTTGGTTGATGCTTCGCTTGTACCCACAAGCAAAGGTGGCGCAAATGCCAGTGAAGAAGAATTCAGCAATAGATACACTGCTTATTGGGGCGCGCGTGCCGATTACGTTTTGCCGTCTGCATTTGGATTCAAGGCGAAAGATGCTGGTGTATTTTGGCCAGAACAAAAATCTTCCTTATATCGACTAGTAAAAGATAGGAAAAGTAGCTCTGACCACAGATTAGTATGGATGGATTTAATCTTGAAAGATGATTAAACCTAACTTAGCTCATCAAATATATGCCACGGACCAGTAATTGCCACTGTCCTGGTGGGCGAATATAAATTCACAAACATAACGGAGCCATCAGGTGAAAAACATGCGCCTGCTGGTTCTGTTTGCCATCTTACCCTAGCAAAGTCAAACAGTTGACCCGAAGGCGTGACGAGTTTTAGGTTATTGTGAACTTCATCCAGATATTGATCTTCGCACACAATCAAATGCCCCGAAGGTGTAATGACCAAGTTGTCACCAAAGTTCAGGGATGAAGGCGAATCGCTCTCTACAAATAGTTGTAAGACTCCAGGATTGTCTTGTTCCTTGTCTGTACCTTCATCGGTTGATGGAAGATAGCGCATTATTTGACCGAGTTTTTTATTGCCGCCACTAGTGCAACAAAAATAGAGTTCTGACTTATCAGGATCATCTGAAAAGTAAATACCTTCTCCGCGAGCAAACAGCGCAGCCCCTTGCTCGTGACCTCTTAACCTAAGGTCATCTTCGGGACTTTTTACATTGTCTAAAGTAATCCATTCACAGGTATAATCTGTGTCGGGTTGCATTTGGACTTGTTCCCAGTTGCGGGTATCAAACTTGGCCTTTCCTTTTATTGCTAGTGCTTGTAGAGTTCCGCCTGCATGCAAATTGGTCTTTTCGTTTGGAATAAATCGATAAAGCAAACTATCCCAGCGGTCTTCGGTTAAGTAAACAATGCCTGTTTTGGGATCTATACAAGCAGCTTCATGATTGAATCTCCCCATGTCTACTATAGGCTTGGGTTCTACAAGTCCATTGGCTTGCGATGGTACTTCAAACACATACCCGTGTTCTTTGTTGATTAAATCAGAAGGTGTTGCAACCGACTCTTCACATGTGAGCCAAGCGTTCCAAGGTGTTTTTCCACCAGCACAGTTTCGAATGGTGCCAAGGAGTGACATGTATTCTTTTTCTACTTTCTGGGTTTTTAGATTATAAACAATATTCGATGTGCCACCGGGCAAAGGGCTCGCATCCGAATAATGATCATAGGCTTGAAGATTTGTTACGTCGATTTTTGCGCTTTCTACTTTAATTCCTTTATCGTGTTTTAATTCATGATTTCTAACCAATATTACCCGATCATCATCCAGCTTAAAGCAGCCCATTCCATCTGCACTATCAGGCACTGTAAAGCCATCGCTCATAGAATTACCCAACTGCGAAATGATTTGATAACTAAATCCTTCGGGTAAATCTAACATACCCTTTGGGTCGGGTATCAGATATTCAGCAGTGAATAACTTTGCAACCTTGGTATTAAGCACTTTCTTTTCAGCGCTTGTAAGATGGGTAGCAAGACCTGATAGCGCAATGGCTAACATGCCTTTATTAAAATTTCTTCGGGTGATTGTCATAGGTTTATCGCTAAATGTTGCGTTATAAAAATTTTTCGCCATTAATGACGTTATAAAGCAATAAAGCGACACAATGCAAGGAGGGTAATAAAAACTTAATATTATTACCCAAGTGAATTGATTGAATGAACGTGGACTTTACTCTATGCGACCAAAGCTCAGTCTAATGTCGCAATCTCAAGCTCTAGGTCTTGTTCAAAAGATTTTGTAATGGTTTTTATCTCACTGATGAGGTTGAGTTCAATTTTGGCAAAAATTCCAGGCATCGAAATAAGCTTAATAAACTCACCATTAACGCAAAGTTTTTCGAGTGAATCATTTAGCGTAAACGTCCTTTCATTCGCGTTGTATCCTATGTAGGGACTGTGTAAGGGCTGTATTTTAATAAGAACGTCGGAGTTGGATGAACTGTTGAGAACTATATCACTTGTAGTGGTCAAGTGTTTTTGGCCACGGGTTTATAGTAATTCCAATATCTCTTTTCTGATTCATTTGGCGTCAAACTACCATTGTATGAATGCGGTCTGCTCTCACTGTAATAGCCAATAATATAATCATTGATTTTACGCTTTGCTTCATCGAAGCTTTTGTATCCAACCGTCGGGATCCATTCCGATTTTAAACTCCTAAAAAATCGCTCCATAGGGCTATTATCCCAACAATTTCCTCGACGACTCATACTTTGCGTCAGCCTGTATCGCCATATTAATTGTCGGAATTGACGACTTGTATAGTGACAGCCCTGATCCGAGTGAAACATTACATTCTTAGGCTTTCCTCGACTTTCGTACGCCATAATTAATGCTTGGCATGTTAGATTACTGTCAGGCGAGTGGCTCATTGTACAGCCCACAGGTTTTCGTGAAAACAATAGACATTCTCTCTGAACAATTAACAATAACCTACTATACTTACCCAAAACAAACCAGCAGGAACGCTATTCCAATCAAAAGGACTTACATGCCCACCCCAAAACAAAAATCCATCGCTATATTCAAAGCCATCCTGTTCTGGGTGGTGTTTCTCAAATTTGACGAACTCACTTGGCGCGATTTGGGAATGGTACCTAACCGATATTCTTAGCTCAAATTCGTAGTTTCTCTGCTTATAGGTATTTTGTTTTTATGTGGTTTACTATCTATTAACGCCTATTACCATAATGCCTATTGAAGGAAAAAACGTCCTTACTTCTCTTATCCTGATTTTATTAGTTTTTATCGCGTAAGGCACCACAACTCTTCAACTTCTATTATTGGTGGATGGCGTGTTGCTGGTGGAATATTATTTACGTGTCGTTCGGCCTAAGCAAAACAACTGAAACCAGTCACTTACTTTGTAAATAACAAAAATGGAGTATAATGAAAATTATCATACCGAAAAACGAGCTTTATGAATAATCTATATTATATTGAAGAGTCTGCGTACGATGAATCTACCGACGTTAGCGAACCGCTGGTGGGCGAAAAAAGTAACCTTCAAGATGAAGTGAAAGAAAATTTTAGAGATAACGTATTTTCAGTGCTTCGCAATACATTTCCCAGCCGCGAGCGTGAATCTTTAGTTGAAAAGCAACAGGATCAAAATGCCCATGATATTGTTGCTAAAAATCTACAAGCGTATTTTTCAGAACTTTCTAATACTGAGCAATTCTCAAATAAAACAATCACATTATTTGAAAGCTTGGCCAATATAGAAAACTCTACTGACTACCGTGAATCATTAGAAAAAATAATGACAACACATGACCTCATTAGCAAAAGGCTCGATAACGCTGTTGAAGTAGATTTTAAAGCTTACTTGCCGAAAAAGGCGCCTATTTTATATAAAGACTGGAAGAAAAAGAACAAGGGTAAAACCGCGCTTGATTGCTTGCACGAGCTTTATGGTGATTACTTACAACTAGGAGTTTTGTTTCAAGATGATTTAGGGGGCAAAGAAGGACTAGATCCTAGTTTAAATGCCGCACTGAAAACCTATTGTGCAAAGCATCAGCTCGTCCTTTCGGACATACTTCCTCCGAAAAGTGCTCGAATTGAAAAACTTATAAACAAATTGGATATGAATAAAGCAATATTTATCAATAACTTATATAATAAATCCAGAAAATAACAAATTTAACCTTAAATTAGTTATTTACAAGTATTCAATTTTCCCCTACCGTAAAAGCGTAGCTAGAAATTAGCTGCGAGGTTTGTATTTGTTGCTGTAACAAATTTGACCCGTCTTAACGCAAAGGCTTCTCGAAGCTCACATAACTAACCAGAAACACACTGTTGTTTTAGGGAGATGTTAGATGTTGAAACTTACTTCCATTTTTATGGGTTTATTGGTCTTGATCGTGGGGTTGTTCTTTTATCTCGAAGACTCACCGTCAGAATTGCTACTCACCTTTTCAGCTGAAACTATTGCTGATATTCAAACCAAATCCAGTGAATTTCACAACCAAAGCGTTACTGTGCAAGGCGTCGTAGGAAAGCGCCTCGGTTTTCTTGGAAGTGGGATGTACTACTTAGATGATGGAACCGACAGTATTTTGATAATGACATCAAAAGCATTACCGGCTACCGGCAGCAAAGTCATCGTACAGGGCGTTGTAAACCAGACATTCTCGTTTGGGGACAATCAAGTGGTTGTCATTGTAGAAGCCACAAATTCAGATGATGTAGGGGAAATCTAATGAGACTAATCAATAAGTTTTTGTACAAAGTCGCAGGCATTGATCGCGATACTATCGAAAAATGCCCGACCACAGATAAAATCTATGCCCGCCATTTGGGTGTAGCCTTATGCTTTACCTTCATTTTGGTGTTTCTCATCAGTTTTTACTCTTTTTCTTATGTGGGAAAAGGTGCAATGGAATTTGATGTTGCGACCAACAGCATTGTTAACTCAAATCTATCCAATACTTGGGTGATGTTGGGGGCTTTCTTTATCGCATTTGTGGTTTCAACCGTAATTATTCTGTTCGACAGAACCTTGTTTATGTCGGATTGGTTCACAAAAAAGCCTTACGGTATCAACACCGGATTCTTCGCTTCTCTGTTCAATAAAATCACCATCTTGTTTCGTATTAGTATCCGCATTGCGATTTCCCTAACTGTGGCATATGCCCTCTCGATTTTTCTTGAGCTTAAGGTGTATGAGTCTGAAATTGTGAGAAAAATGTCAGATGAGCATTTAACCGAAAACCAAGCCGCTTACGACTATTTAGCCGGTTATCACAGCGACTTGTTTAATAACTTGGATCAGAAGAAAGAACGGCTACAGCTTTTACAGGACGAATATACCCGCTTAATAAAATCTAAGTCGGGTAACACCTTACCCACTCAACGTATTGAAGATATCAACACAGAAATTAGCCGGTTGACGTCTGAATCAAAAGCAGAATTGGAACAAACTCATGCCAATTATGCGGCTATGTTGGCACCTTTGTACGACGAACAA
Source organism: Glaciecola sp. 1036 (assembly GCF_050306235.1). Classification (NCBI taxonomy): domain Bacteria; kingdom Pseudomonadati; phylum Pseudomonadota; class Gammaproteobacteria; order Alteromonadales; family Alteromonadaceae; genus Glaciecola; species Glaciecola sp. 1036. Next base: position 8,751 of record NZ_JBLWFH010000005.1, read on the forward strand.
AAGTCTCTGAAAGCGCGGATGATCGAAGTGAATCAAAATATTCTGGCGGCGAAAAAGCGCAAAGCATCTGAGGCAACAGGTAAAAACCCTGAGGGCTTTAATAATGTGAGTGGTGTAAAGGGCACCGGTGATGGCTACACCTACTGGGATCAAGACATTAAAAGTAATAAAGCGTTTTTAAATGAACTTGGACTGATATTGAACCCCATTGAAAGCAGAATTGAAGAGCTGGAAATAGAGAAAAAAACCATCATCGATGCGGTGCTACACAATACTGCGATGGCTGTAGATTCTCTAGTCGCTCAGAAAAACCAAATCTACCAGGCCTTTCAGAACAAAGACGAAGCTGATGATGAACAATATAAGCGTGTGCTTACGTCTTATGACGAGAACCTTAAGGCATTACAAACTGAAATCAACGCCGAGGAAGTTTTGTTAGATGCCAAATATCAAAAGGAGAAGAATCGCATATTTTCCGAGCCGACTTTCAAACCATTAATTGATGGCCCTCTAAGTCGATTGACAGCTTTGAATCAACTAAAAAATCCTGAGAATGGTGTAGTAACCACAGAAAGCAAGACCATCGACAGGTTCTCTTTGCTTTTAAAGTCCATCGTGGTGTTTTTAGAGATTGCGCCTGTCATTTCTAAACTTATTTTCTCCCCACCCACCGCGTATTCATACAAAACCCAAGGTTTGGTTATACGGGATGTTATGGAAGAAAAGTGGCAGCGGGAGCATTCTGTGAATGTAGCGGATAAAGAGTCTGAACGAGATGTAAAGAAACGCATTATCGAAATTGAGTCAGAAATTGCCATGCTCAAATATAGGCAAAAGTTTAACAATGCCTTTGAGCAAGTTTCAGATGAAGAAATTGCTAAAGCCGTGAATCAATAGTAAGCGCTATTTATAAACTAAGTTTTTTAATGCAATACAACGTGAAAAGAGGAAATCGATATGGGATTTTTTGACAACAAAACTACGACTAAATCTGTTGATACAAAAAGCACAGATAACCTGGCCTCGCCTTACGAAGCCGGCGCAAGCTCAATATCGCATGAAATGATTAAGGAAAAAGAGAGTGTATTGACTTTTATGGCGAAAATTAGACATAGGAACCTGAAAAGTCAGCAAGTCGAAGCGCAGTTACGTGAGTTAACATCGAATGTACTCAAGGCGCAAAACGATCATATAAGACATCAACTTGAGTTGGGCTTAGACAAAAAAAAGAAAGAAGAATATTTAAAGTACCAAGCGGACATAGCGGTTATTGATAAAGAAATTGTTGAACTTTCCCATAGTATGGCAAAGTCATTGGTCGAACTTTCTTTTGATTCTGCTGAAGAGAGCTTTACCTTGGAAAATTCATCTTTCGAACGATTTCAATTAATGTATGATAATGGAAAGATTACTAAACAGCAGTTTGAGCTTCAAAAACAAAAAATAATGTCCTGTACTAACGCCCTGCAAAATAGATTGGAAAGTATGGTGTCGACTATTTTGGACAACGGCATGAAGACCTTTGAACATACCGTACAACTATTTTGTGAAACTAAAATAGATAAGATGTAGGATCATCTTTGTTTTCACAGCTCCAATTTTGAAAAGTACTTGTAATCTAGCAAGTACTTTTTTGTTTTCCACCTAAACGAATTAAATGAATAATTGGCAATCTATAAGATGAAAAGCTCCGAGATTGAAAAGTCATTTGGCTCAACGTTTGACCATTGGTATTTTCCCCTTCAAGCAAGTTTTCCTCAATTTCTCAACGAGTATTTAGATTCCTTTATTGGGACCAACCCTCACTTTGACATGGTACAAAGAGAGGCGTTCGTGGAATCAGTTTTTCATTCATTTTCGTTGAGTATTTCGGAGAAAAAACGAGTGCTTCGTGAATACAGCAATTTGTCCCAATTTCAATTGGATGAATTGTTAAAAGTATTTATTGAAGAGACCAAAAAGTTTCAGCAATTAGAAGTTGAGCACCCGCACGATGTCTCTAAACTAAAACTAAATCGAGGATTGGATTGGATATTCATTTTAGAAAATATTGATTATTCAGTCGCCGTATTAGATTTAGCCTACAAAGCTGATTTAACTTTTGTTGCTACCTATTGTTTACAGAAACTAGAACAACAAGATTTGACCAAAGAATACATACTAGTTTTTGAATCTGTCAAAGACGCTGTTAAGCTTTCTACTTTTCAGTGGAATTATTACCTGCATTGCTTATCAGAGCAAAACGCTTTAGAAACACTTAAATACGTTACCATTCCCGAAGCTAAAAAAACGCCGTTTCTAGATGCGGTACGCGGTTCCTACGTATTGAAAAAATTCAATTTCCGGAAATTTCCAGAGAAGCTATTAACTCCCGTCTTCAACCTAATTAAGAGTAAAGAGACAGATTTAGTTAAAAATCAATTTTTAGATGATTTGAAATTCTATTATTTGTTTAAAACCAGAAACTTAAATAAGTTTTTTATCCGTTCTATAAAACTGTTTTTATCAAGCTATAAAAAAAGTATCTTTGATGTGAAAAGAGATTTCACCTGGTTTCAAAAGAGTTTTATGTATATTTTTCCTATATACGTTCACCTTAGTCCAGGCGACCTGAGGTACATTTTACATTTTTTACATCAAGCATTGGTTAGACAGCTAGACGCAGCGGAACATAAAATGGGAGACGTAGCGTTAAGGTCATTTTACGATGAAAACGCTGACTATATTTTGTCACTGGCGACGACTTTACTGTTAACGCCTAACAATCAACACCAATACTTTGAAATTATCAATAAACACCCAAGACTCAAAGAATCATCCGAAGTGTTCGCCAATATTCTTCTGCAAACAAATCAGATGCTTGATCCAGCATTTTTAGAATATAGCATCGACTATTATATTAACGATAAAAAAGACAATATTCGCAACCAGTATTATTTGTATCAGTCTCTTTTAGTTGTAGATAAACCATCGGCAGCAAGCTATGTGTTAGGCAAAATAAGAACGAACAAATACGCCTATGAATTACCTGAGACTCTAGCAGCACTAAATACCAATACTTTTACTAGCACTGTAGATTACGGGATCTACTCAAAATGCATCGGCAACCTAAAAGCCGAAATTGAGACGTGTAAAAAAAAGACATGCTTGGATTTAAGTTTTCAGGAGTACTTGGCGAAGGCTGAGGAAAATGGTGACGATCACCGAAGTGAATAAATCACTCCGGTGAATTATCAAACTATTTACCCACCATATCTGCACTTTGTGCCAATCTAAACCCTAAGGTTTGCGACACGGTTTTGCGATCAAAGTTATATCTAAAATCGATATGCATTTTATCGGCTTTATCTAAATAATCTCCGCCTCTCACCGCATGCGCTTTGCATCGTTGCGTTTGACAAGCACTGCCATCTTGAGGTAGGTCCGACAAATCACGGGTGGAACAATCTGCCATCATTTCTTCTACATTACCGCGCATATCGTAAATACCAAACCCATTGGGTCGATAGCTAGCAACTTCTTTCAATTGACCAGCGCAGGCTTTGTTATACGCATAAAACTGGTAGTTTGCTTGCTTACATCCGGTTTTTCGATCCCACAAAATGTTAGGCTCGTTGCTATTTGTAGTTTCCCCTTTAAGAATTAATAAATGTGTGTGTAATTTTTAACCAATTATCAGCTGCGGTTTAGTGCTGTCTTCAAGGGACTGAACCTATGCTATTTGCACAAAAGAAGCCTGCACTATATTTCTTAACCGCCTCACTGTTTGGTTTGATTGTTTTATTTGGACCAGTTTCTTACAATGATGAGCATAGGGTGCTGATAGGGTTTATCAGTGAGACTGTAAAGTTAGTCCTTGCCAATTATCTTCCATACATAGTTGTTTTCCTTTGTGTTCTCTCATCTGTTGGTGCTTTGTTCTACCGATTTTTTCCTAAACAGACTTTAGCGTTTAGTGCTCTCTCCAATATTTTCAAAATGAATTATCTTTGGTTGCTGTTGAATTGTGGAGGAACAAGTTTAGCGGTATTGGTTTTATTTCAGATTGGACCGGTCTGGTTATGGGGCGATAATACTGGAGGATTAGTCTTATATGATCTTCTAGTAAGTATTTTGGTTGCCGTTGCTTTGGGTTGCATTGTTTTACCCTTACTCACAGACTTTGGACTTATGGAGTTTGTAGGCGTTCATGCGGATAAATGGTTTAGGCGACTATTTACCTTACCTGGGAGAAGTGCTGTAGATGCATTCGCATCATGGTTTGGAGGTAGCACTATCGGGCTGATTGTAACATCGAATCAAATGAAGGCTGGGTTTTATACACAACGTGAAGCTGTTGTAATTGCTACTAACTTTTCCATTGTTTCCATTACCTTTACCCTAGTCATTTTAGATACACTACATCTTGCCAGCCACTTTTATCTTTTCTTTATAACTATGATTATTTCTGGTGGCGTCTGCGCCTTAACTTTGCCGCGAATTCCTCCGCTTTCTAGAATATCTAATGCTTACCTTAAACAACATCAACAAAAAGATAATAAACCTAGCGGCAGTAGCTTGCATAAAAGAGCATGGATAGCGGCGTTAGAAAGGGCAAGTCATACCCCAGATTCAAAACAATTAATCAATAGAATAATGGCGAACATATTGGAAGTTTGGTTTGGGGTGCTACCAGTCGCAATGTTTATCACCACTTTGGGATTATGTATAACCGAGTACACGCAGATATTTACATGGTTAGCGACACCAATAACCTACTTACTTAATATCTTGCAAATACAGCAAGCAGACGCTGCGGCACCAGCTTTTTTAATAGGCTTTATTGATATGTTTCTACCGGCACTGGTCGGCGCAAATATTGAATCTGAAAGCACCAGATTCATCATTGCAGTGATAGCTGTTGGTCAGTTAATTTTTGCATCTGAAACCGCAATAATGATGCTTAAACTAGGATTGCCTATCAAAATTCTAGAGTTGGTCGTGGTATTTGTACTGCGCACCGTCATAATTCTTCCGATCGCAAAATTAAGTGCGCTTTTCTTTTTATAGTCTTTTCAACGAAGCTTTTTCTAACCAACATTCAGTTCAATCATATCTGAGAATGTTGATTGTTTTTGCAATCTAAATAATGAGGTATATTTTTCAGTTGGCCAATAAACAATAAAGTTACAAGTGATATTGGTCTAGTCAGGCGTGTAGTTTTTATATAATTTCATTAAGTAAGGTGAACTGTCAGAACCTAGTTTGAAGGCTTTTACACTTGCACTTTCTGCGTTCATCGGTATGCTTAAACAACACTACAAAGACTCACCGTTATTTCTTACTTTCAGATGTCATTTCAACAATTTATAGCAGGTTTTTTGGGCGCTGGCGCAATTGAAATTTTGGCGTCAATCTCGGGATTTTTATGTATTTACCTGTTGATCAAACGAAGCATCTGGAGTTGGTTTTTCGGGTTCATTCAGGTCAGCCTCTACACCTATATTTTTTATATAGCTAAGCTGTATTCAGACACGGGTTTGCACATTATTTACATGTTTTTACAAGTGTATGGTTGGTGGAATTGGAAGCATAACAAAAGTGAAGGCAATGACCTCGTTATCGAAAATGGATCTTTGTTCTCGTTTTTAATTTGTTGGGGTGTTGTATTGCTTGCTACTGTTGTACTCGGTTTCACCATGGATGAGTATACGGATGCAAGTTTTGCTTATCCAGATGCATTCACTACAACGGCTTCTCTTGTTGCTCAGTTTTTACTGAGTAAGAGATACTGGTTTAACTGGATTTTCTGGATAATTGTCGATGTTGTTGCAGTTTATATTTATCTTCAAAAAGGCCTATACCCAACAGCAGCCTTGTACTTTACCCTACTTATCATGTGTTTTTTTGGGCTCTATGCTTGGTTAACACAATCCAAAACGCAAAATTTAGAATCTGCAAAAGCATAGGACCCCTTATTCCACATGAAAAATGTTAAACGCGTTGTATTCTTAGGAGCGCCCAGCACGGGTAAAACGACCATTGCTGAACTAGTAGCTGAACGCTATGAAACGGAATTTGTGGCAGAATACGGTCGCGAGTATTGGCTTAAGCATCAGCAAAACCGATTACTTACACAGGAACAGTTGCTGCACATTGCCGAAGAACAAATTCGCCAAGAAGACGACGCTATCAAACGAGCGAACAAGTTTCTTATCGTAGACACTAACGCCTTAACTACTTGGCATTTTGCCATAGATTATTATGGTAGTGCTCATCCTAAACTGGAAAAACTGGCAGATGAGAGCAAAGCGCGATTCGATGTGGTTTTTTTGTGCAAAGACGATATCCCCTTTGAAGACACTTGGGAACGTAGCGGCCAAGTAAAACGCAGGGAGTTTCAAGATTTTATCACCCAGCAATTGAAGCAAAGGGACATCAGGTATACAGAACTATCAGGAAGTTTAGAGAATAGATTCCAACAAGTCGCTCAGGTGCTAAGTGAATTAGCCTGAATAACCCAGTAAACCACCTTATTAATAATTTATTTTATTTTTTCAATTTTAATTGGAATAAATTATTTGTATGATGGAATAGAACACTACCTAATTACTATATCCAGACACTTAGGCAAAAAAAGCAAACTAGGCTTGCAGGGGACAGTCATGTTAAATCGCAGAAACTTCATTCGATCTTTGGTCGCCAGTTTAGTGGTAGCGCCATCTTTGAGCCGAGCGGGCGATAACAAAGCATCTTTGCCCAAGCTTTTACCGAAAAGGCTTTCTACTGGAAGTAAAGTAGCCATAGTGACACCCGCAAGCGCCGTGTTTGATCCTATGGATTTGCAAATTGCCAAAGAATCTTTCGAAGCCATAGGGCTGGAAGTTGTAGTGGGCAAACATGCACTTGACCGATTTGGATATCTAGCTGGCACAGATGAAAATCGTGCCGCGGATGTCAACGCAGCTTTTGCGGATCCATCCGTGGATGGTATCATTGCGTTGCGAGGCGGCTGGGGTTGTAACCGGATCCTTCCGTTGCTCGATTATGCGTCTATAGCGGCTAATCCCAAAATTCTGTTGGGATATAGTGATATTACCTCTTTGTTGAACGCAATCTATGCCAAAACTGGCATGGTGTCTTTCCATGGACCTGTGGGTATTTCGTATTGGTCGGATTTTCAAGTTGAACAATTGAAACAGCAGCTTTTCGATGCTCAAGCCACTGTTATGCGAAATTATCAAAAAGACACAAAACCTGTGGCTATGCGAGAGAATAGAACCCGTACAATTACCGGTGGTAAAGCAAAAGGTATTTTAGTGGGCGGTAATCTTACGGTCATGACCACTATGGTAGGTAGCCCATATATGCCAGATATGCGCGGTAAAATTCTCATGCTAGAAGATGTTGGTGAAAGTATCTATCGAATCGATCGATACTTATCTACGCTTAAATTGGCAGGGATACTCGATCAGCTTGCTGGCATAGTCTTCGGGCATTGCAACGACTGCGGACCGCAAAGAGGCGGTTATGGAAGCTTTACTTTACCAGAAATATTTGAACAGTATTTTGCGCCACTAAAGATTCCCACCTATACAGGTGCTCAATTTGGGCATATTCGTGACAATCATATTTTAGCAGTAGGGGCAGAAGTAGAAATAGATGCGGATGCCGGCACTCTTAAAATGCTTTCACCCTCGGTCAAAAAAAATCATTGAGGGCTAAGTTAAAAAAACTAGCCCTTCCTCGTTTTGCTAAAAATAAGTTAAATCCTGCCGACATCTTAAGTAATCCTTAATCCTTGTGGTGGATTATGGTGATCTGAACAATTTGTATTGTGCTGCACCCTTAGGCGTTTTTGTTGGCGTATAGGGTTTCGAGCACAATATAAAACACCTATTTACGTGTTTGTATTGTTAATTTTTAGCAAAAGTGTCAATAACCCTTTTCAGTTGTTCATAGGGACTTCAATAGAAATTGATTCAAGGCACTTGAACACTCGACGGGTGAATGGATATGAATACAACAGACAAGTTTTACACTTTGGCGAAAGCGTTATTGTGGCTTCTCGGTATATCGCTTAGTTTGAATCTTATGGCCAAGGTCAAAACAGAAGATTGGCAGCAGGTTAAAAGCGAGAATAATATTGTTATTTCTGTGGCCGCCGCTTCTTCGGGATATTCTTGGATTAAAGCTAAAACTAGACTGTCTGGAGAGCCAACAGATTTGGTAAGCTTATTGAATAACACAGCAGTAGCCGAGCAGTGGATAGACAATTGTAAAAAAGTAGAAATCTTGGAGACTTCCTCCCCCAATGAAGTTGTAGTGCGCACTGTTTTCAACGCGCCTTGGCCGGTTAAAGACAGAGAAATGCTGACTCGTTCCATACTTACAATTGATCCTGAGACCGGCAGAATTACAATTAAGATTGAGGACGCTTCATCTTACTTGCCTTCGCCCAGCAAACTAGTGCGAATGCAGCATATTTCTGGAGAATGGCAACTGCAGCCAGTAGAAGACGGACATTATGAAGTGATCTATATTGGTTATGGGGAGCCCGCGGGCAATATGCCTGCGTGGATAGCAAATGAAATGCTGGTTAGTTCAATGATGACCACATTTAAAAATATGCAAAAACAGTTGCAGCCAATATAAAGCTACTTAAGTTTTCTGTTTAACAATGTTAAGAATTAGGGCAAAACATTTGCCCTAATAAACTTGTTGTAGAGACTGGCAGTGTTGAAAATAGCAAACTCAAAACCTGTGTTTTGTTTATTCGATTAACACTCTTTTAGTGGGTCAATATTGTTGAATTGTCCGTCCAATACATCAACATAACTTGTACTGCTGATATCAAACTACCGTAATCTCTAGGTTTAGTCATATAAGTATTACAACCAAGGCTGTAACATTCTTTTACGTCGATATCTGCATCAGAGGTTGAGAACATAATGACCGGAATATGACGGAATCTTGTATCGCTGCGAAGTGAGGTCAACACTTCACGACCACCCATTTTGGGCATGTTAAGATCCAAAATAATAATGGATGGTAGTACTTTTTCATTACTTAGTTGCTCAATGAAATCAGTACCATCCACTGCCAATTTTATTTGCGAATTTGAGAGCTGATTTTCAATCAATGCATCTGTTAATAGCTCGCGATCATCTTCGTCGTCATCAACAATAAAGACGCAACTTAGCTCTCTCAATTTTTTTTGATTAATTTTCAACATTTCCATAATTTACCAAAAACCTCAAAACTCCAGATAGAAAGAATTTTCTACTGGTGACAATTTTCGCGAGTGCGTGTAGTTTGCTTTGAAATTAGCGCTTTTTCAATAAAATCAGATACACTAGTATACAGATTTTTTAGTGGGGAGTTGTATGTAGAAACTACTTCCTTGATTTTCCGAGGCTTCTGCCCATATTGCTCCGTTATGCCTTTCTATTATTTTTTTGCAGATAGCTAACCCCATTCCAGTTCCATCATATTCACTTTTTCCGTGTAATCGCTCAAACAGATTGAATATACGGTCTGAATATTGTTCATCAAAACCAATACCATTGTCTTTGAACACCAGTGTAACATTGGATGTGTCCTGATTCACTTGCAATATTTCGATAATAGGATCGCGGTCTGGTGAAATAAACTTAAGTGAGTTTTGCATTAGATTCTGAAACACGCGAGATATTTGTCCTTGGTCAGCGTAAATCTCTCCTGATACTTTTACTTGGATCTGCGCGTTCTTTTCCTGAATCAACACTGAAATATCATCGATTACTGTTTGAATCAGTTGGTTGGTATCGACCATCGCCATGTCCATTTCATCATTGCTAATACGGGAAAAACTCAGGGTATTTTTAATTAATGTTTGCATCCTGAGTGCTGCACTGCGCATTCTTGAAATGTACGACAGGTTTTTTTCAGAAAACACTTCGCCAGACCGTTGCAAGCGGTCACCAAAGGTTTGAATTTTTCGCAACGGCTCTTGCAAGTCGTGGGACGCTACAAAAGCGAATCTTTCCAATTCCCGGTTAGATGTTTCTGATTTTTCTAACGCAACTTTAAGATTGATTTCTGCTTCTTCTCGTTGTTTGATTTCTTCATTTAACGCGGCTGTTCGTTGTTCAACCAGCTCTTCTAAGAGGCTGTTCATTTTGAACACTTTCTCAGATTCGATGATAATTTTACTTTGAATAATGCTACGCAGCTTTAACGCTATATCGAGCTCGGAATCGCGCCAAGGGGCTGACTTTTTATAAACATTTTGTTTCCATAGCTCAAAGGAACTTCTTGGCATTAATCTGTGGCTGCCATCGTCGGTAAACTCTATTACTTTTTCAGGTTTACCTCCCCAATTCTTGGCTTGAATAATCTCTTCTCTAAACCAGATAATATAGTCACTTTTGTCCGATGTCAGTGCAATGAAGAGTATACCGCTAGCGATTTCAGCGAAGTCGGCAAACTCAGGATTCTCAATTCCTATTTGATGAGTCGCATAATATTCCTCATCTTCATCTAATTGCTCATCGATCCATTGATAAAGGCGTAAGATGAAATCGTCATCAGGCACTAAACCACAACTCATCAATTCTTCGTCAATACACCAAGCAACGCCTGATGCCTCAACTAGCTCCTGCAATACCTGTTTTTCTTGCACTATGCCAACGCTAAAATCATCTTGATTGGATAGGGCGTTTGAAATGGTATCTAAGGCCGCAATGTGTCTGGCGTTTCTTTGTGTTTCCTCTTCGTGGATTCGAACCGATATCAACTGAGACAACATTACACTGGTATATTGGGCTATTTCTCGAATCTCAAAGGCGATAAAGTTTGGCGAATAATGATGGCAAGCAATCAAGCCCCACAATTTCCCCTGAATAATGATGCTAATTGACATGGATGCACTTACACCCATGTTGCGCAAATACTGACAATGGATAGGAGAAACGCTGCGTAATGTACAATTGCCTAAATCAACATGGGGTCTTCTTGGGTACAAAGGAGAGACCTGAGCATCAACATCACAAAGCAAGCGAATAGGGTTTTTTATATAGAGTTCGCGGGCCTGTTTTGGAATATCCGATTCTGGAAAATGTTGCCTAAGAAAGGCGTTTAAATGAGGTTCTTTTGCTTCTGCAATGACCTCACCGTTATATTCATGATCAAATTGATACAGCATGACCCGATCAAAGCCAGAAAAGCGTTTAACTTCTTCCACCACATTTTGAAAAAGCGAATCCAATTTGTGGACACTCATCAAGGATTGCACCGAGTCCTTTAACATGCGCAAAACAGACTCGTAGGCGCGATCACTGACTTGTGATACTGGTTCTAATGCAATTAATATGACTTCACCGTTAAATGTAACAATGGCAGACATTTTTTCACTGCTACCATTATTGTGCCGAATGTCTATCGCGGTAGGATTGAAAGCTTGTAAATCATCTGTATGCCAATGCTGTTCTATGATTCGAAAATATTCAACGTCGACTAAATCTTTAAGGTCTATACCAATACAGTTTTCAAAATTCCCGCCTAATATTTCTGTCACATTTTCACTGACACAAGATAATTGCATGGTTTTAGGATCTACCACTAATAAATATCCGTGGGGTTGAATTGAGCCCGGAATGTGGATGGGTTCCTCGTGACAATTGTCTATGGTGACTTTGAAGCTATCAGGCATGACAAATATCCTTTAATAACATATACATATTAGAAAAGCTGGCCTTTGCACCCTTGATGATTTCTTCGCTAGCACTAGGGGTGAAATGAGCAAATGCCCTTAATTCAGTTTGAAATCTGCGCCATCTAGCTGGGGTGTTTTTTCCATAACTCGCAAAAAACCTAAGCCCTTGGTCTTGTGGAAAGTAGCCATGTACTCGTAATTTAGGAATAATATGCATGCCTCCAAGGGTGGCACCCTCGAACACATAAATAAACCCCATAGCCTCTGCCGGAGTTTGTGGCAATAAGGTAATGCAACTAATATCAAGCGTTGGGGTGGTTTGCCTCACTTCGTAATTATTCTGCACATAGGCTAAATCAGCGTCTAGCCATTTAGTTTTTTCGCTGTTATTGACCATTTGCAGCATGGTAGGAAATTGACTAACCTGGGATTCAACAGCGGCATAGTAGTCGCGTTTTATTTGTAGCATATTGAAATAGTCTGTGAGCTTGAAATGCTTAGAAAATAAAAAAGTGCTCATCAGAGATTCAATTTTATTATGTTCGGCAGAGGTATCTTGACGCAAACGAAGACAAATATCGTCGCTAGGTTCGATTCCATTCTTGTTAGAAGATAACAGTTCTGCCATGACTTTCCTTTGTGTTTTCTTTACCTGAACCTGCTAATGTCCAATTCAAATATGGTAAGGTGTAAGATAAAAATTATTTAGTATTGTAACTATATGATGAGCGAACATTATCTTTAACGATCTGTTATTTGCAATAATTATCCAATTATCCCGCAACAGTAGTTCTCGGGCGGTAATAACAAACATCGATATTGCCACTGCCCTTAAAATGATAAAAGGGATTGGACAATTCTCTTGCATTTTTTAAGCGATTCTGAAATTTTTCACTGCTATCACTGTTTCGTACAAATGTTAGTTGCTGGTCAGCTTTAACCTTGTCTCCCATAACTGCTCTTACTATTTTGGACCGGTTTTCCGGAGTGTCTATTACACCGCCTTGGTCAGGCTTTCCTCGTTTCATTGATTGAAGAGATGACATACCATAAACCACTTGACCGAATACTGACATATTGCGGTCTAGATGCCGGGGCGCATGACCTATGACTGCATAAAAATGGTTGGTGGCTGAATCCTTTCCTTCACTTCTGGCCATGGCAACAGCGCCGGGACAATGCAACAGCCATTCAATGTTTGCAGTATAGTCTCTACCTGCTGGAAAGCCATTAATAAAGCCAGTTTCTTGGGCTAAAAACTCGGGCTTTTGTACCGATATAAAGCTAGAGGTTTCAGCAATAGGCCGGCTAAATTCAGCACTTAATGTAGCGCCGAATTCAGTTGGCTTTTGTTCACTTAGATCACCGCCTTGAGCAACAAAACCATCAATAACTCGATAAAAATCTAAGCCATCATAATAGCCATCATTTATCAAAGCCTTAAAACGTTCTACATGTTTAGGCGCCATGAATTCAGCCAATTCAATGACGACTAAGCCTTCATCGGTAAAAAAATAGGCTAGATTGCTTTGCTCTAAGGTTACGCTTAAACTTGCTTCGGTATTTTGTGCTGCCCCTGTTTTACTAATAACCGTAAAAACTAGCAGGGCTAGGCACAAGGATTTTATAGAGTAAAGCATGATCAATCATCCATATTGAGCTTAATTTATCACTACTTTACTGTATTAATTGCTCAGTTAACAGACTAAATCAGTTTGAGATTTATTAAGTCTTTCTAAGTGACTTCTGCAGGGGAATGTAGCTAATTTAGGTATATTATAATTATGTATTGAGAAACTTGTGATAAGGCTGGAGTTTAGTTGTGAATGACTTAATACAAATTATTATACTTACCCTAATCGCGGGGCTCGCGATGCCCATTGGGGCTTCGGTTGCTGCGATTGAAAATATTCGTCCACGTTGGCTAGAAAAAGAGGTTCGCCACAGCGTTATTGCTTTTGGTGGAGGGGCATTATTAGCCGCAGTAGCATTAGTGCTGGTGCCAGAAGGGATAAAGGAACTATCTTTAATGACTACTGCCATTTGTTTTGCAGCGGGTGGCATAAGTTTTATGTTGTTGGATATGCAACTGGCAAAAAACAATACCTCGTTAAGCCAGTTAGTCGCGATGTTATCGGATTTTATTCCCGAAGCACTCGCCCTTGGCGCTACCTTCGCAGTTTCTAGCAGTGCCGGTATATTGTTAGCGGGGATCATAGCATTACAGAATTTACCCGAGGGCTTTAACGCATTCAGAGAGATAAGAGCATCAACACATTACAGTAAGCTATTAATTGTGGGTGCACTAGCAGCCATGGCCCTATTAGGACCAGTTTCCGGCTTGTTAGGCTATTTTTTCCTTACAGATTTCCCACAAATAAAAGCTGGCATTATGCTTTTTGCGGCTGGTGGGATTTTGTATATCATTTTCCAAGATATAGCACCTCAGGTAAAATTAAAGCAACATTGGGCGCCGCCTCTGGGCGCCCTAGCCGGGTTTTTATTAGGAATTGTTGGTAAAGTGGTAGTAGGTGAGTAAACACAAACGGCTTTTGAGTGTCTAGTTTAATACCTATTGATTTGAAAGTATGCCTATAGCTACTTGGAATAGACTAAAGTTACAAAAGTAGCTTTTTATTCGATTTGTCAGTACATTAGGTAATCCAAAGTAAAACTTTTATCATTGTTATTCTGCAAGTTTTAGGATTGCTGTCTTACTTATTTTTTGACCCATGGGAAAATGTATTGAGCGATTTTGATCCCAAGCAGTTTTTTCATCAAATGCCCGTTAGCTTGTTATGCAAACAGCTGGATAAAGATGAAACCTATGCTAACCCAGCATGTCTGGCGCTTTTTAGTGCATCACAGGCTCCCGATGAGTTTCTGCAAAGCATCGACTTCTTCGATGCTTTAACACATATTCCCCTTGCTGGCGCTTCCCATCCGTTTTATGCCTGCGACAGTGAGAATGTCGTCACCTTGTATGTAAGAGTAAAGAGTAAGACTCGCAACATCAGTTGCACAGTTGAAGGTAAACGATTTTCAAGTCCAAATTCCCAGTGGGTAGTTTTACATGTTTCAAGTGCCCAAGAAAACGATGTTACTGAACTACAACCAGGTAGCTCCCCTCTTGCTAATCACTTAGCCTTTAGCCATTTATTGTCTAGTATTTCTTCTCAGTTGATCAACGTTAGTACAGAAAACCTTGATTACTTGATAGAAAAAAGCCTAGGCGCTTTTGGCGACTTTTGCGGAGTCGATAGATGCTATTTATTCAAATTTTCAAAAGATAAAAGCGCTATGGATAACACCCATGAATGGGTGGCTGCAGGTATAGAGCCTTATAAAGATGAATTGCAAAATGTAAGTCTGGCAGATTTGCCTTATTTTGAAAAAATCATTAAACAAGAGTATGTGTTTAAAGTCGATGATGTTGAGACGCTGCCTGAGGCTGCAATTCTTGAAAAAGAAGAATTCGAACGGGAGGGTATTCAATCGGTATTATGCGTTGCCGTGCATTTAAATGATGATCTTTTTGGATTTGTTGGCTGTGACATCGTGGGTAGCGCTTATACTTGGCGTGAGCATGACATCAGATATTTAAAATTAATCGGTGAAATATTAAGTAATTCTCTAGAAAGCGTGGCAAATCGTTTGTCACTGCAAAAAGTTACCCGAGCGTTAGAAAAGGCCAACAAGAAACTAGCTTATTTGGCTAATTCAGATGGGTTAACCGGTATTGCGAATCGACGACAATTTGATGATAGCCTAGAGAAATCGATTCAGCGAGGTATGAGAGAACGTAAACCTATTAGTCTGCTGATGGTCGATGTTGATCATTTTAAATTATTCAACGATACCTTTGGTCATGCAGTTGGCGACGAGGCCATACAAAGAGTGGCGAAAGCCTTAGATGCATGTTGTAAACGCAGTGATGATTTGGCCGCACGATATGGGGGAGAAGAATTTGCAGTCATACTCCCAGACACAGGCTGTTCGCAGGCAAAATTAGTTGCCGAACAAATCATGCAGGCAGTGGAAGATTTGAATATTAGCTTTGAGAACTCCCCAACCAAGGGTCGGCTAACAGTGAGTATAGGGATCATTAGTGAAACCTGTACTCAATCGCTAAGTAGCAATGCTTTGGTGACTATGGCTGACAAGGCACTTTATAAAGCCAAAGAAAATGGTCGAAACCAAGTAGTTTGCAAATCTTAAGACGCAGTAAACAAAGTTGTTAACGTTTCAAAAATTCATTAAGGGCATCTAGACCTTCTTTATCGCTGGTTATTCCTCGAATAACTCTATCCCGCGTCAGTTGTTCCATAGCAGCATCACTAAGCGTACAAGGGATTAATCCGTGATAGGTGTCAAAACTCGCTTCTTTGCATGCTTTGTATTCGTTAACAAAAAATCCTTTTGATAGAACGAAAAATATCTCGCCCAGTTGTTGAATAGATTGTGTCATGCATTCGGCAACTTCACAGTATTCAGTTTCCGCTTCTAATAAAGCAAGCGCTAACTCAGGACAAGGTGTCTTAGTTTGGTAAAGTACGGCGATAAGTTTTGAACGGAATACGTGATTTAAATCTTCGGCACCTTGCTTTTCGCCCCAGTCTGGCACGATAGAGGATTCAAAGGTTGGATCATTTGGATCATATGATGCAATCCATTGTCGAAGATAAGTAGCTTCATCCATAAATTATAGTCTGTTGATAAGGTTTCAGATCTAGGTTCTGAATAAGGTCAGCATTATTCAATTTTAAATGCGTTTGCAATAACAACGAACAGTTCCCGTCAAGTGCTGATATCTACAATACTATTGTTTTTTGCATCTTAAAAGAAATAAACAAGCAAAACTAATTGGTATTGCAAACAGAGTAGACTAAATAGGAACGGGTTTTGCAAATTCTCGTGAAACTACTCAATTGCACCAAAATATTGACCAAAACGGTACCGATTGTCGGCTATATTCAATTGTTAGCGGCATGATTTTGCCAATATTAACTATATTCGAGATGGGAATTAACAATATGTCCTTACATGCATTAACTACGTCAAATTCAGCGCACGCGTTAGATCACAGTTTCCTTACTGGCGCATTGGCTAAAGGGGCTTTGTTTGAAGCCAACCAGCGCCCCAATGACGCCATTGCAATCTATCAGCAAATTTTGGCGAAGATGCCAACGGTAGAAGAGCCGATTAATCGAATTGCACAAATTTTTATTCGTCATAAAGAATATGCTAACGCAATCAAAGCCTTACAATATCAGTTATCTATATCTCAAGAAAAAGGTAAGGTTTTGTTTACATTGGGTATTGTAAACGAACTTATGGATAATCAGACCGCAGCCTTTGATTATTTGAAGCGTTCAGTCCAAGAAGATCCTAGAGCAGTTGATCCTTACTTTTCCTTATTTACAGTGGCCAAGGTCACCCATAAAGTTGATCAAATTAAAGACTTTATTAAAGCTCAACTAGAGCACCAAGATCATGCTGGTACCAAGCACTACATTTTAGGTAAGTTAGCTGAGGAAGAAAAAGCCTTAGAGCTGGCACATACGCACTTTAGTGAAGCCGAGCAAACAGGTCTCTATGAGCGGCAATTACCTTATTTTTATCGAGATTTTGCTTTTTTAAAACACAAACTAAAAGACTACCCAAGCGCTTTCAATTATCACCGTAAGGCTCAATCACTGTTCGGTAGCAAGCCAGAAGTTAAGCAAGTTGATACCGAAAAATTTAAACGATTTACCCAGAAATCTCTGCAATGGTTTAGTTCAGAACGGGTTAAAGACTGGCAACCTTTAGCGTTAGAAAACGAAAAATCCCCCATATTCGTGGTAGGTTTCCCGCGTTCAGGAACTACTTTAATTGAGCAAATGTTGCATGCTCATCCCAATTTAGTTGTTACAGATGAAGCGCCAGTTTTAAAACGGTCAGTAACCAATTTAAGCAAAATTTTGAATAAAAAAATCGAATATCCGAGCGGCTACAAAAACCTTAAAACAGCAGATATCAAAAAGTGGCGAGAGCATTATTTTAAAGAAATAAAAGCGGGCTTGCAGGAACAAGAAAAGTCACTTCGCATTGTGGATAAACATCCAATGTCACTTCGCCATTTAGGCACAATTAAGCGGTTTTTTCCGGATGCTCCTATCATTGTAATGTTGCGCGATCCTAGAGATGTTTGTTTATCGAATTTCTTTCAAACCTTTAGAACCAACGCGTTTTCTGCGCAATGTTTTGATCTTGAATCTACGTTTAAACTTTACGCCAATACTATGTCGTTGTATTTGCACTTTAAACAACACCTTGGTCTAAATATTTTGGAAATAAAATACGAGGACATGTGTTGCGACACTGAAAATAAAATGCGCGAAGTAGCAGCTCACATTGGTGAAGATTTTAGCGATAACATGCTTAATTATTATGATGATAATTTTAAACGTGTCGTATCTACGCCAAGTTTCGAGGGAGTTGCAAAACCGATTTATCATAGCGCTATGCAAAAGTGGAAAAATTACGAGACCTTTGTAAAACCTTATCAACCAATAGTCGCTAGATTCATTGAAACCTTTGGTTATGAACTTTAACTGAACAAAGATAAACAGCCGCTAGTTTTAAACCTATTTAATTTTGGTAAAGTAATAATTAATACACATAAAATGGAGCCTGTGTTGATATGAAATTATTATTGCTTTGTTTAATCCCACTAGCATTGGTTGCTTGTACAAATTTACCCTCTCCAACGCAAACGGCAGAGGCTGATTATGGCGCCTATCCTGAGGATTATGAGGCAATTGCGAAAGCTTATTTAATGGAAGAATTAAGAGATCCAGATTCGATAGTTATTGAAAGCATTTCGGAACCTCAAAAACAATGGATTGGTGACAAGGTAACAGGCATCGATTATGGGTATTTAGTATGCGCCAAAGTAAATTCTAAAAACCTGTTCGGCAATATGACCGGCTTTCGTTCAGATGCCGTTCTTATTCGCAACGGCGAAGTAGTTGAATATGCAAAAGACGGTAAATTACTTAGTGGTATGAAGCTTTGTGATTAATATGTGGAGCGCGTGGATGGCATATCCACGCTTTTCCAAAGTTATTTCTGCGTAATTAAGTTCCAAATCAATGCAAATGCGCAATGCTTTTGGTGCGACTTTGATCATTAGCTTGTTTAACCGCATCTAACATGGCATCCAGCGTACTACGCTCATATAAACGACCATTACTGATAACAGCTTCAATGTTACGGGTATTTCGAATGTCTTGTAACGGATTAGCGGTCAATAATACTAAATCAGCTTGATATCCTTGTTTAATTTTACCGCTCTTGATTCCCATTATTGTTGCGGGATTTTCGGTTGCGGTTCTTATTATGTCAGCTTGGCTCATACCAGTTTTAAGCATTGATTCGAATTCTTCATGTAGCGAAAAACCAGGAACCATTACTGGTACATTCGCGTCAGTGCCAGCAAGTATAGTAACTTGATGCTTCACTAATGCCTGAAGAACTAATCTATGCGCTTGAGCATAGGCTTTCCAATAACGTTGATTCCCGGCTATTTTATCTTGTGGGTAATTTTCAGGAAGGCGATAAATATTGACGTCTGGTAACCATCCCATTACGCGAATAGAAGGAAATGTAGACTCTGCGATTCCAGGGTTGACATAGGCTAGTTCTACTTCTGAAAGACTTTGATGTAAGGCTATTTTTTGCTTTGCAAAGCTCTCAGATAAAGTCAGAGTTGTTACCACCGAAACATTATTTTCTGCCAGTTCCTTGGCTACTGCGTCACTTCGCTCTTGCACGTAGTCAAGATGCTCTTGTGTATTATCGCGTGTCATCCCACCAAATTCCCAATCGAGTGCTTTTACAATTTCTTCAATGTGGGCGAGGTCTCTTAAATTGGATTTGGCAATATCTTCGAGCTTCATACTGTAAGGAATATGACCTAATAACTTAATATTGTGTTGGCTTGCGACTCTGTTGAATTCAGCAAAATGCTCAGGCGTTAAATGGGTGTATACCTTAACTGCATCAAACCCTTGTTTATCAAGAGCTAACAAATCTTGTTCTATGGATTCTGAGCTACTGACATTGTTCATTTTTGCGGTCCAACGATTGAACAATCCAGCAATGACATTATTTGAATTATGGCGCCTACTTGCGACAAAAATATCTGGACCAGCGCGGCCAGTTAAGACTTCTTGCTTCCATTGCAAATGTTCTTCACTCCCATTGAGCTCTCTTATATGGGTGACGCCGTTGGCAAGATACAACAACAGGTCATTTGGACTTTGCCAGAGATGAACATGAGCATCTACCAGCCCAGGTATTAAAAATTGATCTTTACCGTCGATAATCTTTGCATCTTCAGGAATGTCAAAGTCTGTTCCTATGGCTACGATAACGCCTGAATCAATAAAAACATTTTGATTAGGAATCATGGTTTCGCCACCTTCTGACAGCATGCTTACATTTGATATAACAATTTTTTGTTGTTTTTGCTTAAATCTATCAGGGGATACTTTTTGCGTATGTTCTCCCCAATATTGATTAATTTCATAATTTAATCCAAGGGCAAAACACCCTGTTAAAACCACCAAGATAATCAATGTCCAGAGGATGATTTTTTTTAACATTAAGGTTTTCCTTTTCATCATAAGAATTTACCAATAATGCTAGATACTAAAGGCGTTACCGTCTGGTCGATTATTAAAAAAAGCTGGTCGATTCTTTGTTTTTCGCAGATAAATCGATGCCCAGTTTCTGAAAAGGAAGTTTGGGTTTATTCTAACTACTTTAAAAAATGTTAGTAAAGCGTTCTGTATTGTGATGGTGTCATACCCGTATGTTTTTTAAATGCACGGTTAAAAGGCGGTAAGGAATTAAACCCATGATCCAGCGCCAAAGTCAAAATCGGTAAGTGCTCTTTTTCTGGATCCTTTAATGCCCGTTGAACAGCTTGAATACGAAATGTATTTAGGTAACTACTGAAATTTGTGCATTGAGAATGTTGTTGTATAAAGTTACGTAAGCGACTGTCACTCACTGCCAAGCGTTTAGCTAAAGCATCAATCGTGAGTTTGGAATCCAAATAAGCTTTTTGCTCAGTCATAATTTCCTGTAACTGGTCAAACAGCTGTTGATCTTTTACTGACATTTCCTTGATTTCGGGTACTGGTTCGGCAAACGCAAATGACTGAGGATTAATGTGAAATATCCAAAGTGCCATACAAAGTATTGCTGGCCATAAACTCAGGATGCTCACCGAATCTTGATATTCATGTAGTACTATAGAACCCAGTACAATAGTTAATGTGGCACATAAACAAATCACTAAAGTTACGTACAGACGAGATTGTCGACGCTTTTCCAATAGATCATCGTGGCGACCTAAAACTATGGTCGCTAACATGTGCGCGACCATCAAAAGCGATATTAGATTAACCAGTACAGCCCAAAAATCTGGAAGATCTTGCAGCCAACCTAAGAACACAAAACGTTCGGCCAACATTGCCAAACTAAGGGTTAAATAGGCGGTAATATGCCAATAAGTGATGCGGAAATCTTTTTGAAATAGCGAAAGCAATAGGAGCCATACGCTAGGTAGCATGAGGATATTGCCTAATCGCAGCAAACTGCCTATGTCAGTAGGTAAAGCAATAGGTGCTGGAGCAGTTGCTAAAAAATGAAACACCAGGCTAGTATTGGTAAGTAGGAGTAAGGCTAGCCTACGAGACCAGCTCAGATCTCGTATTGCTAAAATAACAATCAGGACTAATAAACCTATTCCAGTAAAGCGGAAAAAGGCGTCGATAAAAAGCATAAATAATCAAACAACTGCTAAACAATTTACCTAATCTATCACAGCTATTTGAAGAACAAAATTTCGCACCTTTACTCTTCATTTTATTTTAGGAAGGCAACTACCCAATGTACTTAGATTTCAATGATCAGTAATAAAGTGGCCGCGGTTAAGGCTCCCATTATTAGATTGAAGATACGTTGGCGTCTTGGATTGTTTAACAACACTCTCAATTTAGCGCCAGTACCAGCCCAAATAGAAATGGAAGGAAAACCAATTACTGCGAACGCTAGCATTATCATAGCACCTGAGAATGCATACTCTTTGCCTGGCAAACTAAAGGTACTCACACTGCCTAACGCCATCATCCAAGCTTTAGGGTTTACAAATTGAAACAGTGCAGCCTGCCACCATGTGAGAGGATGGCTATTCTCTTGTGCATCGTTTTGAATGGCGGATACTGGTCCGGTGGCAATTTTAAAGGCTAACCATAATAAATAGATGCCACCTGCCACGTTCAAAATAGAATACATCATAGGGTACAAACTAAAGATTACGCCTAAACCCAAAAGTACACTCAACAGCAGCATGGCGACACCAAAAACAATGCCGAACATGTGGGGTAAAGTACGTGCAAAGCCAAATTGAGCGCCAGACGCTAACAACATCATATTATTGGGGCCAGGCGTGACTGACGTAATAAACGCGAAGGTCGCGATACCAAAAAGTAATGATGTTTCCATGCTCTGCTCCAAATGTAATAGAAGAATTGGCGAATCTGTTTAAGGTAGAGAATGATGCCCTGAATATCTGTATTGAAAAATGCACAAATTGAAATAGGTTTAACCATACAGATATGATGAATTGATTACTGTATGGTAGAAATCACCCTTATCTGTATGGTTTATGATATAAAACTGCTGGTATATTATAATTTGTATGGTTTTGGTGAGCATCCAATGAGTAAATATTTACACTTAGCAAGTAGATTACGTGAGCACATCCAGATGGGGTATTACGGACAAAGTGACAAATTACCCTCTGTCCGCCAGTTAGCGGCTGAACATGAAGTGAGTATTTCGACGGTTCAGGAGGCTTATAGGCGTTTAGAGCAAGATGGCCTAGTTGAAGCGAAAGCAAAGTCGGGGTATTTCGTGGCGCAAGGGAAGCAGCCAATAGCCTTACCGAAAGAATCAAAACCTCCTCAACGTCCTATGGATGTTTCCCAATGGGAAGATGTTCTTGCTATGTTAATGGGTCATAGCGGTGAATCAGTCTGTGAATTTCAACACGCTATGCCAGATATGACGTCAAACACCCTAAAACCTCTTATTAAAACCTTGTATGAGCTGAATCGTCATCGACCGCAAGATGGTATGTCGTACGGTCATGTTCAAGGTGAGTTAGGACTAAGAGAGCAACTTTCCCGGTTAACAGCAACTGCCGGATGCCAGCTAGAAGCTGAAGATTTTGTTGTTACTTCCGGTTGTCAGGAGGCCTTGTCAGTCTGTTTAAGGGCAGTGGCTGAAAGTGGTAATGTAATAGCCGTTGAATCGCCCGGATTTTATGGCGCCATGCAAGCGATCAAAGCCGCGAATTTGAAAGCCTTGGAAATTCCCACTGATTCTCGCGATGGCATCAGTATTGAAGCGCTAAAACTCGCTATGGACCAGTGGCCAATCAAAGCCATTTTAGTCACACCCACGGTTAATAATCCTCAAGGATATGTGATGCCGTTGCAGAAGAAACAGGCGCTTTATCAATTAGCGCGGGAATATGACATCGCGATTATCGAAGATGACATATACGGTGATATTGCATTTGAATATCCACGTCCTAAAACCATTAAATCCTTTGATCAGGATGGGCGTGTTTTATTGTGTTCTTCTTTTTCTAAAACGCTCGCGCCAGGTTTTCGGGTTGGATGGATAGCGCCTGGACGTTATCGAGATAAGGTGACCCACATTAAATATGTCAGCAGTTCTATGTGTCCTACCTTGCCACAATTGGCAATCGGCAGTTTTATTCGTCAAGGAGGTTATGATCGTCATTTGCGCGCCATGCGCCAATCTTATCGCAAATCAAGAGATGTCATGCTCAAAGGCATTGAACAACACTTTCCACAAGGCACAAGGGTCAGTTTTCCTGAAGGAGGATTTATACTTTGGGTCGAATTGCCAGATAGTTATGACGCGGCAAAATTGGCCGAACTTGCCAAAAATCAAGGTATTATTCTGGCGCCGGGTCAAATGTTTTCAGCTACTGGAAAATATCGAAATTGTTTGAGGTTCAACTATATAGATAAAGAATTGTCTGTTAGGCGAAAAGCCCTTAACACTTTGCAGCAAATCTTTACAGAGTTAGCTGATAAACAAGCATTGGAAAACTCGATATAGTGGTCAACTTAAAACGGCATAAGGTGACCACTAAGAAGGAAGATTAAAAATCGCGTGCAGCAATACCTTGAATGCCTTGGGCTGCGGGAAGACCAGTTTCAACTTCAATTAAACTTAGTTCTCCAGTTGATGGATCTACTTCGAAGCTTGAAATTTCGCCAGTGCCTGCATCAAGGGTATAAAGGAAACTACCATCGTTTGCTAGAATCATATCTGTAGGAGCGCCACCAGGAGAAACTGTTGCAGCTGTAGCGTCAATTAACGATAATTCACCCGATCTTTCATAGCCATACAAACTTATTGTATCTGAAACAGTGTTACTTACATAAGCGTAGCCATTGTCGGTAACGACAATCCAACATGTAGCTGCTTGACCATTAGCAACAGACTCTACTGTTTGTACAAGAGGATGTCCTACAGGGCTTTCAAATACTGATACTGCACCACTACCTGCTTCAGTAACTAAAATGTTGCCGAATGGCGTAATGTCAAATGAAAAGGGCACTACACCTGTTGTAGGAGTTGAGGTTAATTCGTTCGAGGGAATGCCGTCATTGTCTAACGGAGTAGTAAGTAACTCTTGACCCTGTGCGTTCGCAACGATCAAGCGACGTGATAATGCGTCAACACCTACCTGTCCCGGTGCGAAGACATTGTTAAAAGGTACTTCAGTAGCGTTATTAAGACCAAGCTCTATAGCACTGATTTGGGTTAAATCACCGTTTTTATCAATTTCAAACGTACTAATTACACCAGTACCACCGGCATTTAACACATATAAAAGATCGCCACTTACCGCAACGCTAACAGGAATATTACCGCCTGATTCAACTAAAGCTGTTTGTTTAGGGCGAAGAAGTCTTGAACGAACGGCTCTGGCACCTACTGTACCTGCTTTAAATGCAAAAACAGTGTTGTCACCAGCATTCACGCCAAACAGCATATTATGATCTTCAGAATAAACCAATGAGCCTTGTGAACCTAAAGGATCAACAGGAGCATTGCTGGAAGCACCAATACCGCCTGTTCTTACGGTGGCATATGGCATCTTTGAAATTTCGCCTGATTTATCTCTCCAATAAACCATAACTTTATTCGCGGTATCGTCGTTGGTCATGACATAAACCAGGCCTCCACGATCTTCAGATTCTTTCTTTTTTGCGAAAAAAGGACGAGCTTCAGCTGGAGAAGTTACACTTGCTCCAGCAATAAAAGCAGCTAGAGCAATGCCCAGCGCTAATTTGGATTTTCTTTCAGAAAATTGTTTCATTTGGCGTGTAACCATTTTGTAGATTCCTTGAATTTTGAAAAAATTTGGTTAAGCGCTGCGCAGCGTATTAGTAGAACGGGCTATTTCAGAATTTATTACGAATAAGGTATAATAATTTTTAAAAAAGGTGGAAAACTAGACAAATAGAAGCGCTTAATATTGGGGAAATATTAGGCGCAGATTGGAGAGATTTTAGATCAATATCAGAACTTGTTTTTACGTCTTAAAATTAGTATTCCAGCCAGTAAAAGTAGCAGTATTGGAGGGCTCTGAACTGGTACAGAAGAGCGTTCGCTAATGAACATATCAACCTCAAAATCATATCCATTATTACTGTCTCTCAGCCCCCCTTCGAAACGATCACCAAA
Source organism: Glaciecola sp. 1036 (assembly GCF_050306235.1). NCBI lineage: Bacteria > Pseudomonadati > Pseudomonadota > Gammaproteobacteria > Alteromonadales > Alteromonadaceae > Glaciecola > Glaciecola sp. 1036. The sequence goes on from NZ_JBLWFH010000005.1 coordinate 34,276, forward strand.
TATCTGAAAATTAATGATGCGTTCATCAAGAATTTCAGTGCCGATCCCATCTTCTACGAAAAAATCGAGCGAGTTTGATATTGAATCTGAAAGACTAAATAGAGGCAATAGTGGAAAGTCTGAATCATCAGCGCCAGAATAAGTCTGACCTAAAAAGTTAAATGATAACGCGGTTAAGGCTTCGATGTCAGAAAAGAAGCTGCCACTGAATCCTAGAAAAGTGATGCCAGTTAAAGGGACATCGGTATTTTCATAGCTAATGGACCCGAAACCACTTTGCCCAGCAAAGGTCCCTTCAACAACGACAGCTTCAAAATTTAATGTAATGATCTCGGCTTTTGTCTGTACTGAACAAACGACAATGACAGCTGCGAGTATTAAATGATGCAATCTCATAAATACTTCCTAGCGTGATAAGTGTGAATGCTAAGTATAGACACAAAAATCTCTCCTTGCTGAGCTAGTATCAAATACTTTTTATTTATCTATCTTTTTGTTGAGCAAATGTATGAATTGAGCAACCTGTTCTGCAATCTCTTTATGTGTATTATGACCGAATTGGGATGAACGAACATGAATTACTTCTTTTGATTTTGCAACCAATGCTTGATGCAATGACAACCATTGCTGTTTTCCCTGTTTTGTTTCTTCAAAAAACATAGGTTCTTTGCGGATTTGGGTTGAAGTGAAGATAACGACAGGAAGATCTTCTGGTAGCGCGCGGGTATCAATTGAAGATTGGTCAAGTTGACGAACTAAAACGTCATATTGGGCCTTTAGAGGCTCCGGCAAAAATTGTTTAAGCAGTGCATCGTCATCACTGATTCTTTGACTATCGATGGCTTTAAAATGCTGCCGTTGGCTACGCACCGTGGGCTCGAGTAAGACAATGCCATCAACTAAATCTGGTACCTGCTGAGCCGCTTCGGTCACGATAAGACCACCGTAAGAATGTCCTACCAGAATAATCTTGTCATCAGACGTTTGTTTAATCTTGTTAATTAAAAAATTAACGTCTTGTTCAATAGTCGATGGGCCTGTTTCGGAATTTATGATACTTGGGCGAGTGTAGGTAACTATAGTGAATTCAGCATTCGCGGGGAATTGCTCAACTAAGCTTTTCCAAGTCGCCTTATCCTGACCAAAACCAGCTTCGAATATAAGCGTAGTTGCCAATATTGGTTTGCTGAACAGCACAACCAAAAGTAACGCTAAGAATTTAAGTAAAATTTTCATGATGGGCCCCAGTTAACTGATGAAGTACATTCATAATAATTTGGGAAGGGTAAAATGATGGTGAAAGGGGTGCGAAAAAAGTGAAACTGGATAACAATTCTAAAATGAAGTTTAAAACCATTTTCTTTTCTTTATTTCTATTTTTCTCCTTCGATAAGTGATTTTTTATTTAATAATGCATCAACTAAGAACTGCATTAGCAATTTTATTTTTGGTTGCTGGTGTAAATCTGGGTGAGTAAGCACCCAAATATCATATTTTAGCATTGGCGAACTGCCTTCAAGCCTCACTAAATTGGGATTGGTATCTCCCATAAAACAAGCCGCTCGTCCCATTCCTAAGCCTTTATCTATCGCATGGTAGCGAGATATAATGTCGTCAACGGCAATGCCTATCGGGACGTCTGGGAAAGGTGACTCAGCAAGCCATTCTGGCCATACTTCGTTTTCAAGAGGCGCTATCCATCGCCAATTGTTTTGAGGGACAGTATTACAGTACGCTTTATGCGCATAAAAACATAAGCCAAGCTTGCATACCCTTCTTCCAATGAGATGTTCAGGAAGTTTGTATGCACCACGAATCACCACGTCAGCTTCACCTTTATCAATGTTGGCAAATGCAGTAGAACTTTTTATGCGTAAATTTATATCAGGGTACAGTTGAGAAAATTTACCCAGTTCTTCAATGAGTAAAAATTGAGACATGGGTTCGCCTAGTGAGAGGGTAATTGGCCCTGATAGCTGGTCGCTACTAGAGCATTCAAAACGTTCAGACACCAGAATAACATCTTCTACTTTTTTTGCGGTAGCAACTAATTGCTCTCCAAACGGCGTAGCGCGATAGCCGCTAGGGATTTTTTCGAACACCTCGGTTTTGTGCTGCCTTTCGAGTATTGCTAGCCGCCGTGCCACAGTAGTATGGGTAATGCCCAATGAGATAGCAGCGCTGCGCAATGTACCTGTGCGGTGAAGTGCTAATATTAGTGCGTAATCATTCCAATCTTTCATGGAACGATAATGCACCAATATGAATTAAAATAAAACCGTGTTAGCTGAAATTGACCTTGGTAACATAGTACTAAATGAGCACTTACTAAAGGTGGTTATAAATGAAAAAAATAGAATGCTTTATGCTAGGTTATTGTTTTAAAGTGATTATTATGTTTTATGGGCTGTGCTGTGCGTCGCATATTTTAGCACAGGAAAAAAATGATGAACTCTTGGTGCATTATTATCCGGGGGCAGTGATGCAGCTCATCGCTCCGGTCACTGTTCCAGAAAAACGAGCACTGAGAGACCGCTATTTTGAGCAAAATGCAGACACAGCCCGTCAATTTGGTTATCAACAAAACGGTGTGCTTATGGTTGATAAGACATTACTGGGTAAATTTAAACCAAATGTATTCGTCATCAGTCAATGGTCTTCATTGAAAGCGCAGAAAGCATTTCAGTCTCTTGCCCAATTTACGGAAGTGAAATCCCTGAGGCGACAAGCGTGGGAGGCCCTAAGACTCTATGATCATGAATTAGAAGCACCGCTAACATTAAGTTTTAAAAAAGATAAAACTTACACATTGGCTTTCGCTTGGAACAACCCCGAGAAAGCAAATGAATATTTTAGATATACTGATATATTTCCTGCGCTATTGGATAAAGTTAAAGGGCGGATCATATATACAATAAACAATGCTGTATTAAGTGCGCATGATCCGAATGCGGCAGCTCCAAAGCAAATTATGATAGTGGAATGGGATTCAATGGATGACGTTGAGAAGCTGCTAGAGTTACCAGAAATGATAAACCTTGCTCAAAAGCTACACGATACTAATGTGAGTTTCGAACTACACGCAGCTAGTTTGAGGTAATTAACGTAGGCCTATGCAGCTAAATCACTGTGGTGATCAAACTGCATATGCGTCAGGTTTTATTTATTAAACTTGCTTAGGTCCTATCTCCACCTTCCATAAAAGATCAGTTATTTGTGAAACCTTTATTTCGATATCCAAAAACATCTTGATAATGTCGATATTGGTCAGTGTATGTAGGCTTGGCTTGGTGGTAGTGAAGCTTCCTTGTCCCGCTAATGCCATTGGGAGCAATAGCTGGTCCGCTAAATGTTCCTCAACGGTGGCTTGGGAATACAAGAATTTATTTACTCTACCAGCACAGCGTTTGGCGATATTTTCAGCCATAACGCCAATCTCGCCAACAACTTCAAACAGGCTGGCGTGAGTATCATGTATAACCTTTAATTGAAAGCTGTTCCCCGGTCCTGGAGTATCCGCTTCGGTAATTTTTTCATCAGCGTCTATCCAATTTAAAATGGCTTTTGCTTTTGATATTTCACGTTCCGCTATTGATACTGGCAACTTACTCACTAACGAGTGAAGTTGGTACTTACTTTTATTTAAATCGCTGTTGGGTTTGCAATCTAGCAAGCTAATTGGTTTAAACTTTCCAACTGGTTCAATAGTTATTTCCCACTTTCCTCCGCCGGCTGGATAAAACCCTAATGAGGTTTGTTTCACGTCAGTTTTAACGCCCATTAACGCCATCAACGGCAAAAAAGATTCTTCCAAAAAGCATAATGAAGGTGACATGCCATTATGAGTGCCACCTTCAAAGGTCACTTTAGAAATTCCTTTGGTAAGCGCCAATACGCAAAATATGGTTTGGCAAACTAGCACTGTACTTCCCGCGGTTCCAATGCAAAAGTGATAATTTCCTGCTTTTACATTTCCCGGTTTAAACCTTATCCGAGTAGAGCCAAGTTCAGCGCCTTCCACTGTAGCAGAGCTGATTTCTTTTGCCGCCAGCAAAGAGGTTAGATGTTGGCGCAATAATCCAGGTTTTCGCCGCCCAGCTCTTATATTCATGATTTCTAGAGGTTGTTGAGTCACTATAGACAGGCAAAGTGCTGTCCTTAGCACTTGCCCACCTCCTTCGCCCTTAGATCCATCTATGGTTATATACTTCATCTTCTATCCTTTCACACACACGATTTGCTTGAGGGTGTATACCACTTCCACTAAATCTTTCTGTGCTTCCATTACTTTATCTATGTCTTTATATGCGTGAGGAATTTCATCAATTACCGCTGCATCTTTACGACATTCCACACCCTTAGTAGCTTCAATCTGATCCGCTATGGTATAAACCTTTTTCGCTTTGGTTCTGGACATTACGCGTCCAGCACCATGGCTACAGCTGTTGAAGCTATCTGGGTTACCCAGTCCTCGTACAATGTACGAACGCGCGCCCATGCTACCTGGAATTATGCCCATTTCACCTTTTTGGGCACGCACTGCGCCTTTTCTTGTGACAAAGCAATCTTTACCAAAGTGATGTTCACGAGAAATGTAATTGTGATGACAATTTACCGCTAACTCCGCCGTTGAAAACTCAACGGGTAGTTGGCTTTTTAATGCACGAATCGCGTTGAACATCATAATTTCTCGGTTTTTGGCTGCGTAATCCTGGGCCCATTCAACCGCTTCAACATAGTCATCAAAATACTGACTACCCTCTTGCAAATAGGCTAAATCTACGTCTGGCAAATTTATTTGATGCTGTTGCATTTCTTTCTTTGCTAGCTCTATAAAATAGGTACCAATACGATTACCAACGCCTCGACTACCTGAATGCAACATAATCCAAACGGCGTCATTTTCATCTAAGCACAACTCTAAAAAGTGATTGCCAGTGCCCATGGTTCCCAAATGGTTCACATGGTTACTTTTGGCTATTGCTGGATGTTTTGCGCAGATCTTTTCAAATCTTGCTTCAAGCTTTTTCCACTCAGCAGCAACCACTTCAGGTATGTTGTGCCATGCACCTCTATCGTTTCTGCCTCTTTTCCCACCGGTTCTACCGTGAGGTACAGCAGATTCAAATGCATGGCGAATTGCACTTAGATTATCAGGTAACTGACTCGCCTTTAGAGTGGTTTTGGTAGCGACCATACCGCAACCAATATCCACACCAACTGCTGCAGGTATCACCGCGTTCACAGAGGGGATCACGCTACCAATGGTGGCACCCATTCCCATATGTACGTCTGGCATCACTGCAATATGTGAGTGCACCATTGCCATGCTGGCAATATTATCTAATTGCTGACGCGCTTGATCTTCAAAAGGAACCCCATTGGTCCAGGCTTTTATATCTGCTCGCCCCTCACCTTGAATAAGGTTGTAGTTTTTACACATGATTTACTCCAACAAATCCATTTTTTATTAGGATTCAAAAATTTCTAAATGCTGAATCGCTTTATCTATATTTGTTCTTTTATCAATCCTTGTGCCATAAAAATCCATCATGAAAATTTAATCTTAACCTATTGAAATTATTTAAATAATTTTTATTACTAAATTTCTTATACAAGAATCGGGATTGACAAGTATGAAATAAAATATACTAATAGATACTAAATATATCCATATGGATAGTAAGAATTGAAGAGAACCATTGCAGTTAGTTTAATCGGCACACAGTTAGATGTAGGCGCCAAAGTTGATCGCTGGGCCAGATGGAGGCCTAATGTAAGCTTGTGCAGCCAAGATAATCTAGTTATTCATCAGTTACATCTTCTGCACGATAACCATGGTACTAAGTTGGCCAATACTATCAGTGGGGATATCGAATCTGTAAGCCCTGAAACCCAAGTGCAACTGCATAAGGTCAACTTCAAAAACCCTTGGGATTTTGAAGAGGTATACGCCAAGCTATATGACTGGTGTCATCAACAAATGTTTGATACTGAGGCCAATGACTATCTGTTTCATATCACAACAGGTACTCATGTTGTGCAAATATGTAGTTTCTTGTTGGCTGAAAGCGGACACTTTCCTGGCAAGTTAATTCAGACCTCACCTGATAAAAGCAACAAAAATAAATCCGTGGGTACTGTACAAATTATTGATTTGGATTTGTCAAAGTACGATCAATTAGCCACCCGTTTTGATAAAGAACACCTTGAAGGTAAAGAGTTTCTAAAAGGTGGCATCAAAACCAAAAATAAGGCTTTTAACCGTCTTATTTCACAGATAGAAAAAGTGGCCATACGTTCTAAAGAGCCCATTATGTTAACTGGGCCAACAGGTGCAGGTAAGAGTCAATTAGCATCTAGGATTTATCAACTTAAAAAAAGGCGTTTAACTTTAGCGGGTGAGTTTGTTTCCGTTAATTGTGCAACATTGAAAGGTGAAAACGCTATGGCAGCTTTGTTCGGGCACACCAAGGGCGCTTTTACCGGTGCGCAAAAAGAACGAAGTGGTTATCTGTTAACTGCAAATAAAGGTGTGTTGTTTTTGGACGAAATAGGCGAGTTAGGTCTAGAAGAACAAGCCATGTTATTGCACGCAATTGAAAATAAGACCTTCCATCCTGTCGGCAGTGATCGAACTGTATCCAGTGATTTTCAGATAATTGCCGGTACTAATAAAGATCTCAAGCAGGCCGTTTTACAGGGCAAATTCAGAGAAGATTTGTTGGCGCGCATTAACCTTTGGAATTATGCTCTGCCTGGATTAAAAGATCGAAAAGAAGATATTTCAGCCAATATTGATTTTGAGCTAGAACGATTCGAACAAAAATCGGGACAGCGAGTGCGATTTAATAAAGAAGCTAGAAATAAATTTGAAAAATTTGCGGTATCTCAACAGGCCAGTTGGTTAGGCAATTTCCGCGATTTAAGTTCAGCGGTAACTCGTTTAAGTACACTGGCAGATTCATCTAGAATATCTACCCATGATGTAGAGGAAGAAATAACGCGATTACAACAAGCTTGGTTCTCACCTAAGGCTATTCAAGAAAGTCAGTTGGCACAATCCTACTTGTCGGCAGAAATCTTAGAAGACCTAGACAACTTTGAACTTGAACAATTGAACTATGTGCTAGGTGTTTGCCTGCGGCATTCCAGCATGGCGTCTGCAGGGCGAGAACTGTTTAACAAAAGCCGGACTAAAAAATCTAACATAAACGATTCTGCTCGTTTGCAAAAATACCTTAGAAAGTATCAGTTAAATTGGTCTGACCTTTTTTCTTAGAGGTTACTACGCTCTACCTTGTCATGACTTCACTCTTAGTCGCAACTAGTTTACTCTTAGTCGCTATTGCTGCCTCTTAGTCGCTATTGCTGCCTCTTAGTCGTCATTACTGCGGAGGCAGTAATCTGAGAGATTCCCTTTTTCAAGGGAATGACGGGGTGTTTCAAGGGAATGACGGGGTGTTTCAAGGGAATGACGGGGTGTTTCAAGGGAATGACGAGAGTGTTTCCAGGAAACAAAAAGAGCTAACGAGATTTTAAGGTCTCATCAGCCCATTCAAAAGGCTTTGGTCGCAGTCATTTTTCTCTGCTGGTTTCGCATCCATCAGTTTCGCAATAATGCAGTGAACATTAACATTCTCTATGCTTGGCCATTTAGACTGAGGATCTATGCCTTTACCTTTTACTAAAAGTGTTGCATGCATAATTTTGTTTTTCGGATCATATCCATGAGATGCAACATAGGTTGGATCAAATGGAATATGCCGTTGAGAAATTAACCAACCTGGTTCGGGCATAATCACAATGTCCGGTTGTCGAGTCGGATGCGCCAAGTGGGCATTGTCAGGTAAATTTGTTTTGTCGTACACCTGCCAGTGATCACTAAGGTTCTTCAACTGATTAATCAATTTATCGCTATCCACATTTTCGCCTAAAAACAGATAGGAGAAAATTTGGTTACCGCTTTCTTCGCTATAAAGTTGTGGAGAGAAAATATGATTAGGGTCAGATCTTTCCAATTTCATCGCATCGCCGATAACATCATCAATATAAATAATCTGATGCTCTGACAGGTCTGCCATGCCGTGGTCACCAACAATAACAAAGGCAGTATCTTCATACACTTTTCTTTGTTTTAGCCCGTCGATGAGCGCACCGACCAAACTATCAGCTTCTGTGGCAGCTTCTAACGCTTGTTTACTATCAATGCCATGTCCATGTTGCGCACTGTCTAAAATTGAAAAATACAATGAAATGAAAGTAGGAGAAGCCGTTTCTTTATCTATCCAATCCAATACTTGTTCCACTCGCTCCATGTTGGGTTTGTAATGATCATATTTGTACCAGTAAGTTGGAAGTTCATCGTTTACCGAGGCTTCTGATCCGACCCAAAACATAGAAGCAGTCACAAACCCTTGTCGCTCAAGTACATTCCAAATTGGGTCGCCTTGGAAGAAGTTGGGATCACCGCCATCTTTTTGCCTAAACAAACGATCCAATTCTTTATCATAAGTGTTATTCGCGACTACCCCATTGCCTTCTGGATACAAGCCAGTGGCCATAGCATAAAAGTTTGGGAAGGTTTTCGATGGGAACACCGGAATTAAAGATTCTGCTCTAGCTCCCTCATCCGCTAATTGTTTTAAGTGTTTCATATTCCAACGCTCAATAGCGTCATAGGACAAACCGTCGATACCAATCAGAATTACAGTCTGATTTGTATTTGCAGCTTGCAGGTTAAAACTGAGTAAACAAAAAACACAAAAAGAAAATAGCAATCGCTTCAAAATATTCGGCCTTGTTGGGGTTAGCAAATTGGGTTGGAACGTTACCTAGCTCATTAAATTAATCTTAATTTATTAGTTCTTAGCAAGGCAAATTAAAGATCTGTGAAATGGTAGAAATTTGCGCAACATTAGACTTTTGTGGATAAATTAGGCTAAGCTTTTAAACCAAAACTCTCAAAATCATCAAAATAAAATGGACTTTAAATGAAATACCTTTTGATACTTCTGGCCCTTTTGTATCCATGGCAAATAAATGCAGCAGCCACAAAATGGGTGGATTTTACTTTGCATAATGGTCACATATATATACCAGTGACCATAGAAGGTATTGAATCACATGCAATACTTGATTCAGGCGCACAATTACACGGAATAAATAAAGCTTTTGTCGGTAAAAATGAATTGGAATTATCCAAGGGGCCAAAAATAAGAGTTCAAGGGGTGCATGAAGTAATGAAACGCACCTCTTATAACCAGCTTAAAATAGAGCTTTTTGGCACGGAGTTTCTGTTAGATAAGGTGGTTGAGTCTAGTTTAGGACATCATTCTACAGGTCTTTTATTGGGTTCTGGTTTTTTTCAACCATTTATTGTACAACTTGATTATCCCAATAAAAAAATACGTATTCTCACCAGAGATACGGTAGATATGGATAAAGTATCTAATGTGAATTCAACCGCAGATCGGCAAAGAGGTATGCCGATTGCCGAAGTTCTTGTAAATGAAAAACCCTTTTGGTTTTTAGTAGATACCGGTAGCTCGGGTAGTATCTTGATGGAAAGACGTTATGCATCACAAGCTGGTTTGTTAGAAAATATTGAAGGTTCAACATCTTCAAGAGGGGTTAATGGATTTGGTACTCAAGATTTTGCAACAGCTGATGTCGTTGGTTTTGGTCCTTATGATATTAGGGATGTTAAGGTTCGTTTTCCATCAGAAGGTGAGAAAACCTATCTAGAAAGTCAATATAGCTCAACCAAGAGCCGTATTAAAGGTAAAAAGGTTGTAGGGATAATCGGGTATGATTTATTTCAACATTTTATTATTACCTTAGAATATAAAGAGGGTAGAGTGCATATAGCATTACCAAAAAAAGACTAAATTTTAGCGACCAGAAGGGAGGCTTGCCTTTCACTTACATGAGAATCCTTCTTGCGATTTATCAATGAAAGATGGTAAAGAAGTACCTGCTGGTGGTGCTGGAAGTCATTTCGATCCAGATGAAACCGGTTCTCACAGTTTTCCATGGTCGAGTGATGGCCATTTAGGCGACTTACCTGCAATCTATGTCGATGACAATGGAATGGCTACCATGCCAGTTCATGCGCCCCTTTTGACTATAGATGACTTACAAAACAAAGCGCTCATGTTGCATGAGGGCGGCGATAATTATTCAGATGACCCTAAAAAATTAGGCGGAGGCGGCAGTCGAGTCGCTTGTGGGGTAACCACACAATAAGAGGTTCTTACGCCTCGAGAGTGTAATAACGGTAAGTTATTACACTTCTCAAATTCTACCCCAAGATAATACAATTTCTTCAGCATAAAAAAGAAAATAATTGGTTTGTGAAAAACCGAATTTTGTAGTGTGTAGAAATTGTCGTATGCTGTGGGTCTGCGCACATTTTTTTCAATCCACTGAAAATCTTTACTTTCATTCAAGGAATACTATGCAACGTCGATCCGCCACTACGGTGATCTTTATTGGCTTTATGTTATTAGGGGTAGCTTTTATTCTTTGGGGGATTTTGTTGCCAGAACTCGCAGAGAGTTTGGCAATGACGGAAATTATCAGTGGCGCATTTTTCACTCTTATCTCTATTGGCGCTATTGTAGGTGCCTTTATTGGTGGAAAATACATTCATAAATTTGATTTTATGTCCTTGTTTTCCGGATTAACTAGCTTACTTGCAATTTTACTTACCATCTTATCCTTTGTGTATCATTGGGGATTCATGTTGGTTGGCGCCTTTTTAATGGGGTTAGTGTGTTCCAGTTTATTTACCATAGGCCACACCATGATAGCCCGATTGTATGTGACTCGTCGCTCAACCATGATGGGATTAATGGACTTCATGTTCAGTGTGGGGACTTTGGCTGCTCCCTTGTATATTTCAGCGCTTTATTTGTTGGAACAAAACTGGCGCTGGCCGCTTCGTTTACTTTCAATCGCATTAATAATGTTGTCAGCTTACGCATGGTATGTTGCTCATCAAGGTAAAAAGCTTAAGTTGCATGATGACAAACCCAAACCAAAACAAACCCATACTTATTCAAGTGTGATCAAACAGCCTATTTTCTTGTTTTTAGCACTTTCTGCGGTGGGCTATGGTGCTGTGGAGTTCGGCAATGGCAATTGGTTTGTCAGTTATGCCCAAAATGGTCGAGGATTTGATGGTGAAGATGCAAGGCTTATATTTGCATTTTTTACTGGTGGTATGGCAATCAGCCGATTGGGTTTTTCATTTCTTCTACGATGGGTTAGCCCTCATCGGCTAATGATTATTCTTGCTTCAGTTATGGCGTTGGGAACTTTCATTATAAAGCTTTCCTCAGATCCAATCATGATGTCATTTGGGAACCTACTCGTTGGTTTGGGACTTGGCGGCTTGTTTCCACTAATGCTTTCTTGCGCTATGGATGTGGATAGTGACAATGGCCCTCTTATTTCCGGGGTTTGTGTGATTGGCTCTGCTACTGGAGTGCAATTGGCATCTTTTGGCACTGGATTCTGGGCGAACTTTGCACCCCTTACCACAGCGTTTTGGGTGATTCCTATGAGCGGTGTCTGGTTACTTGCTATGGCTTGGGTATATAGTCGCCAGATAAAAACACATATCCAATCGCATACACCTCATGAAGAGATTGAAACATCTATACGTTAACCAAATTTGACATAACTCTGCATTGGGCAAGGTATTTTTAAGTGATAGTATAAAACACCTCGAGTTTTAACAGGGACGATGTAACAGTGAATTTTAATCAAGTAACCTTACCAGTTAAAAACATGCCCGAAGCAATAAAATTTTATCTGACTCTAGGTTTTACTCAGATTGTAGACACTCCTCACTATGCCAGATTTTCTTGTCCTCAAGGGGATGCTACTTTCTCGTTATCCTTGGAAGAGCAGAATTTTACCAATGGCGCAATTCTGTACTTTGAGTATGAAGCACTGGACGAATGGGTGGCTAGGCTTTTACAAAAAGGCGTAGAATTTATACAGCTCCCAACCGAGCAACGCTATTTATGGAAAGAAGCTGTTTTGAAAGATCCTTCGGGTAATAAAATAAAACTGTATTGGGCTGGTGAAAATCGTTTGCATCCGCCGTGGGAAGTCGAAATAAAGGATGATCAATGACTGAGATTGCTAATACACCTAAACCACCCTATTACGCAGTTATTTTTACCTCTGTTCGCACAGATATTGAAGATGGCTATGCTGAAACGGCAAATCGAATGTTGAATCTGGCGGCAGAACAACCTGGATTTTTGGGTTTTGAGTCAGCCAGAGAAGCGGTAGGAATCACAGTTTCATATTGGTCAGATTTACAAGCTATTAAAGGGTGGAAGCAGAACGTTGAACATATAGCCGCTCAAGAAAAGGGCAAGTCTGTATGGTATTCGGCGTTTACCACCAGAATTTGCAAAGTAGAGCGCGAATACTCAATGTAGTTTTCTCTCAAGCGTTTCAATTCACAGAAAGTACAAAAGGATGGTCAAAATGGAATACAAAATTGTATATGGCGAAACCATGCTCGCGTTGGAAAATGAGGTGAAAGACTACATTAAGCTAGGCTGGATACCTCAGGGCGGAGTAGCGATTCATTTGGGTGTGATGTACCAAGTGATGGTTAAGCAATAATAAAACTGGTATAGAGGTATAAATTGAATCAAGAGCAACGTAGTAACATAATTGCAGCTAGTTGGGAAATCCACAGCCTAGTGGAAACTAGTTATCGTCAGAATTGGGCTAAAAAAGGCGATCATGAATGGCTGGAAAAACAGCGTATGCTTCTGGCAGACATGGCGATTCATTTATTGCAAACAGCACTAAAGCCAGATGAGTTAAACCTTGAGAAACTCAAAAACAATATTCATGCTATTTTGACAATTTCAGATCAATTTTTACCACAAGCAGACTTAATAAAAGCCACTGAAAAACTCTACGCTGTTGAATAATTTCAAACTACGAAACGGGAGAGGCTGCCAGCTTCATAGCAGAAGCCGACAATCTCAATGGGGTAAGTGCACAAGCGTTGCTATGCGAGGGCTATTGCGATAGATAGCATCCAAGCGCCTGCGGCAATCATAATTAAGTTCTCTGAAAGTGATACAAATCCAAGGGGGACGTTACTGTCTCCTCCAACACATGCGCATTTCAATTCACGTTTGTCGATGTACACAGCTTTGATAACAGAAATTGCGCCTACGGCACCTATAAATAAAGAGACTGGGCCTACAACAAAACCACTTAATCCGGCTATCATTCCTATGCCTGCAAAGGCTTCTGCAAAGGGATAGACATAAGCATATCTAATGTTTCGCATAGCGATGAGATCGTACGTGATAAAACTATTGGTAAAACTGTATAGATCTTGTAGCTTTTGCACGGCAAGGATTACCATGGCATAGGCGACAAACATCAACGGTAGCTTTAAGGTCAATAAAGGTTGTGCTGTACCTGCTAGATGGGCAACAGCTAAAAGTAAACTAACGGAAAAAATAGCGATTACCGGTGTGTAAGTAGTGCCAGACTGTCCAGCTTGGTCTTTATGGAAGTATTCGCGTAAGTCATCGTAGCCACCGACCCGTTCACCTTCAATAAAGGTTTGCGGCGTGGTTTTAACACCTTGTTCGCGTTTAAATTTTTCTTGTTCTTCTCTAGTTGTTAACAGATGATCTTCGACTTCAAACCCTTCTCGCTCCAACAAATCTTTAGAGCGCAGTCCAAAGGGACAAATATGGTCATCAGTATGCATGCGATACAGTACTGCAGTAGTTGCCATTTTATTCTCCTTTTAGGGTGTAAAATTTTTATGTTAATAAGAATTTTTTTCTCATTTCGAGGGTGATTTACAAGGAAATTCAGCCTTTAAAGCAGATAGAGCATTTTTTGTGCCGAACTTCTTTTCACCTAAAAAATACTAAAGCCTTAAGGTTAACCTAAGGGACTGAGTTAAAAATACTTTCCATGTTTAATCTAGACCGCTACACTTTGAGCATTATTTCCCACCATGTTTAATTTTTACAAAGGCATTAGTTAGATGCGACTACTGTTAGTAGAAGACGATATACCCCTAGCCGAAGGACTCAAACAATCTCTCAAACGAGAAAACTACTCGGTGGACTGGGTCGACAATGGAAAATTTGCCTTAGCGGCTGCGCAAACTGGAGAGCCAGACCTCATCATTTTGGATTTAGGCTTACCTGATATGGATGGATTAGATGTTCTTCGTAGCCTGCAAGCAAAGAAAATTCAAATTCCAGTACTAGTTTTAACAGCCAGAGACGGCATAGAAAATAAAGTGCAAGGGCTTGATCTTGGGGCTCAAGACTATTTGGCGAAACCTTTTGATATCGCAGAATTATTAGCTAGGATCCGAGTGATAGAACGCCGTTTGGGCACGGGACAATCGAATAACATCGAAATTAAAGGTATCAGCTTGGATATCACAGCGCATATGCTCTATTACCAAGGAGAGCCCATCAGCTTGTCCAAAAAAGAGTACATGATAGTGAAATCTTTGATGGAAAATGCAGGTCGAATTATCTCTAAAAATCAATTAGAAACAAAATTGTACGAGTGGGGTGAAGAAGTCAGTAGCAATGCTATAGAAGTGCATGTACATAACATTCGCAAAAAGCTTCCTGTAGATTTAGTTCAGACGGTTCGTGGTGTTGGTTATATTGTGAGAAAATAAGTGTCGATAAAACGTCAGCTTGTTCTGTTAATAATATCCGCGGTAGTACTGGCCAGTTTTTTTGCTGGCTTACACGGATATCGCAATACCAAACAACAGATGGACGCAATTTTTACCAATGAACTAATTACAGTCGCCAATTTTATTCTCAGCACAGCACGTCAGAATGACGGTCTGCCCGCATCTGTAGAGGCTAAATATGCTTTTCAGGTCATCGCAAACAACCGAGTAATTAGCCGCAGTAATAACACCCCTGAAGAGCCTGTTCCTACAAATTTAGCGGGTTTCTCAGAACGTAGTTTTAGTAACCAGCGTTGGTATTTGTATACTTTGGTATCCCATGATTTAACCGTGGTGGTAGGGCAACCGGTAAATTCTAGGGTAAATGCCGCCGAATCCGTGTTAGTTGTGACTTTAACACCCATAGTATTTTCAGTGCCTATTATTGGGTTATTAATTTATTTTATTGTGGCTAAAAGTTTGAATCCGCTGTTGTTGTTATCATCTCAATTAACGAAAAAGGACAGTCGAGATTTAACCCCAGTCGACATAGGCACACCTCCCACAGAGCTAACACCTGTGGTCGAACGCTTGAACAACTTACTAAATAGGTTAGACAATGCCTTTGAGCGGGAAAAGCAATTGACCGCCAATGCAGCACATGAATTGCGCACCCCTGTGAGTGTTCTAACGCTAACCGCTCACAACATTGCAGCGGATTTTGCGGCAGGAAAATTATCCAAAGAAACCTTGCAGCAATTGGCCGCCAATGTTGACCGCATGGCCCATGTTATTGAACAAATGATAGCCTTGTTCCGCTTTACGCCTGAGCAGTTTAATGCAGAGAAAAAAGACACTGATCTAGAAGCGATTCTGCAAGAGGTAATTGCTAAAAATTATGATTCAGTGGAGCGAAATGAACAAAATATCAGTCTTGAATCCGAACATTTGAGCTTAGTGGCAGACAAGTTCGCTTTAATGACGCTGTTTCAAAACTTGATTGGTAATGCGATTAAATACAGCGGACCGAAAGCCACTATTGCCATTAGATTGCAATCTGAACAGCATTTGATAGAAATAGTAGTAGAAGATTCAGGAAAAGGCGTATCAGAAAATGAATATAAAGCCATTTTTGAACGTTTCTATAGAGTCAATCATAATCAAACCAGAGAAAAAGGTTCTGGATTGGGATTAACTATCGCTCATTATATTGTTGAACTTCATGACGGAGAAATTTTTGCGACTAAATCTCAACTGGGCGGCTTAGCCGTGCATGTGCGACTGCCAATGTCAGAACAATCACAGGAAAAAGTATATGGGTAGCATAAAACCTTTTTCCACTATTTATAGTTGTATAACTTTGCTGTTACTTACGGCATCTAGTCTTGCTTTGGCTGAACTGAAAGTCTTCACACTCACCCTCGAAAATCACGTATTTACGCCTCAAGAAATACAAATACCTGCGAATCAAAAAGTGAAGTTGGTGATTGAAAATAAAGATGATTTAGCAGAAGAATTTGATAGTTTCGATCTCAACCGAGAAAGAGTGATCTTTGCCAATAAAAAAGCCAGCATATATATAGGACCCCTTGAACCAGGACGCTACGAGTTTTTCGGTGAATTTAATCCTCATACCGCAAGAGGTTATGTCGTGGTTAAGGAGGAAAATAAAGATGACTAACATAGTGATTGTTTTCCTCAGAGATCTATTGCCAATTTTTATATTAATTTGTTATGCCACTGAAATACCACAGCATTTTGCTTATTCAAAAGGCAAGTGGATTACTATGGTAGTTATCGGCGTGCTGGGATCTGTTGTCATTTGGGGCAATGTAGAAATTTTTGTGGATTGGTTTGAAGGTGCAGGTATGGAAGTCGTCTATACCCTAATGATTATGCTGAGTTATCTTATGTTTGTGTTGGCTTGGCTGGCCTCACCTAAGAATGCAAAAGCCCTACTGTTTACTGGGGTTGCACTCTTTGTTTGCTATAAACTTACCGAATTTTTGATTTTCTTTGAAGTTGTGACTCAACAACAAGTTGGTTTTCTCAACGCTGGATTAGGGGTTATTTTTGGTATCGGCATTTGTAGCAGTTTTGCGGTTCTTTTTAAGTTTGCGTTAAGCCAAATAGGGCAAACTAAATACAGATACTTTATTATTCTGTGTTGGAGTATGTTCTTGGCGGGATTGTTGAGTCAAATATCTCCCTTACTGGCGCAAGTCGATTTTGTGAATACAGGGGTGTCCGTTTTTAATCTTTCAGATTATGTCAGCGACAGTTCTGAATATGGACATTTGCTTAACGCGCTAATCGGCTACGAATCTTCACCAGATGCTACTTATTTAGCCATCTATTCTATTGCGTTTCTGGTCTCTTTATTGGTTTATAAATTTAGGCGGGGACAGCAGCATGCTGTTATTAGTGGAGCCTTAAGTCATGAATAAGTTACTCACTTTGATTTTGCTCTTAATGTCATTTAATGCACTGGCAGATGGCATTGTGGTTGATCGTGTATATCATCCTTATGTTACCGTTAATGAGCGCGAATTCGAGTGGCGATTCATGTCTAGTCAAACCGACGATAAGAACATACTCAACCAGAAACTAGGTTATGGGCACGCTATTTTCGAAAAGGTTGCGGTAGAGTTTTACATTATTGGTGAACGTGACCAAAATGATAACTTTGCAGTCTCAGGATACGAACTAGAGTCTCGTATAATGCTCACGGAACAAGGACAATATTGGGCTGATTGGGGTGCTGTGATTGAACTTGAAAAGGCCAATGCAAATGAAAATTATGAAGCGTCCGTAGGTTTATTGTTTGAAAAAGAATTCACCAAAACCAGCTTAACGTTAAATTTATTTGGTATCTATGAATGGGGTAAAACCATTGAAAGTGAATGGGAAACTGAATTTAGATTAAAGTACCGTTATAGATACATGCCTGAAATACAACCTTCGATAGAACTCTATTCCGGAGAAGACTTTGTTGGTATTGGTCCGGGATTTATGGGGGTTCACCGTATTGAAGGTCAACGTCAGATAAAATGGGAAGCGGGTTTTATCACAGAAGTTGCACACTCTGGTAAAAACCATACCTTCCGCTTTGCCTTTGAATATGAGTTTTAAGGTTTCTTTGTTTATTTTACGTTATCTTAAGTAATCTTAAGGTTCACTTAAGGTTGCCCAGCTAATCTTGGTCTCAATACTCGTTATTGTAGCCAGATTATGCAAAAAACCTTTGTCTTTATTATTTTCCTGTCAATTAACATGGCATTGGCGTCTTTGAGTTTCGCCAATCAAGTAGCGCCGAATTTTACACTTGATGCTCAGACAAAACTTTCCGATTTAAAAGGTCAGGTGGTGTATGTGGATTTTTGGGCAAGTTGGTGTAAGCCTTGTCGAAAATCCTTTCCTTGGATGAATGATATGCACGCTAAATATCCACACCTAAAAGTTATCGCAATAAACCTAGATGAAGAGCGTGAAATGGCAGCAAAGTTTTTAGCACAAACTCCTGCCGATTTTCAGATTGTTTATGATCCTCAGGGCGAAATAGCCCAAGACTATGAACTGGTTGGTATGCCGAGCAGTTATCTGATCGACAAAAAGGGCAATATTAGATTTGCCCACCAAGGTTTTTTCCTCAGTAAACAAGCGCAATATGAACAGGAAATTCAGCTATTAATGTCTGAATTTGCTGATGATGCAAAATAGAAGGATAAGTGTCATGAAAAAAATAAACATTAAGAACAATCTGCAAAAAATCGTCTTTTTGCTTTGTATCGCTCAATTAGGCGGTTGTGCATCTCTAGGTGTAGAACCTTGGGAGCGTCAGTTTTTGGCTAAAGAAGAAATGGCGTTAGATGCTGAAGGTGTAGATTTAGGTTTAGATGACCATATTTATTTTAGTAAAGAAGCTACCAGTGGTGGTAGAGCCTTTGCTGGAGGCGGCTGCGGATGCAACTAATCAAAGATAAAAAAGTCGCAGCGACATTAGCCGCAGCTACTTGTGCCCTGTTAGGCACTCAACCAGCCCAAGCTAACGAACAAAAGGATGATGCTTGGCAATTTGATACAGCTATTTTGTACTATGGAGAAAGTGATCGTGTTCAGCTAGTAGAGGGTGTTTTTAACGCCAAAAAAGACTTTGGAGACGAACATATTTTCTCAGCCAAATTGGTCGTAGATACGCTAACAGGTGCAAGTGCATCAGGTGCAGTTGCTCAGCCTGGCGTGCAAACCTTTACGCGTCCTTCAGGCAATGGTTCATATCAAGTTAATGCAGGAGAAACTCCCTTAGATGATACTTTTAGAGATACCAGAGTTCAGTTAAGTGGTCAGTGGACACAACCAATTTTCGAAAATACTCGGGTAAGTACGGGTTTTAACTTCTCTAACGAGTACGATTATTTATCCATAGGCGCCAATGCTTCGTTAGCGCGAGATTTTAATCGCAAAAATACCACGCTTTCTTTTGGAGTTTCTTATCAGTTTGATAGCATAGATCCGGTAGGGTATGCACCTATTGGTCTAGCGCAAATGCAACTGGCCAGTGAATTTGATAGCGAAGAAGCCTTTAGAACTGCGTTTGATGCGACTCGTGATACAGAAGATAAAGACAAAGATACATTTGATGTATTATTAGGTTTAACACAAGTCATCAACAAGCGCATGCTAATGCAATTCAACTATGGATATTCGGTAGTTGACGGTTATTTAAACGACCCTTACAAGTTGGTGAGTGTGGTAAATGACACAGGTTTAACGCTACGAAATCTGCATGAGAATCGTCCAGACGAGCGAACCAAACACAATGTGTTTTGGCAAACCAAATATGCCTTAGATTCAGGTGTAATTGATGTGTCCTATCGATATTCAACGGACGACTGGGATATTGATTCTCACACTATCGACAGTAGATTTAGATGGAATATTTCTGAGACTTCTTATATTCAACCGCATTTTAGGTATTACACCCAAAGCGCAGCGAAGTTTTATGAGCCTTTCTTGGAAGAAAGTACCCCGTTGCCAATGTTTGCAAGTGCTGACTACCGCTTAGGCGAGATGGATGCCTACACCATAGGGTTAAAATATGGGCAAACACTCAGCAATGGCCATAAATGGGCAGTTCGAGCAGAGTATTATAGTCAACGTCCCACTTCTGATGGTACAGCAGCTATAGGTGTTCTAAACGATCTAGATCTTTACCCGTCTATCGACGCCTTTATTTTGCAATTTAACTACCATTTCTAACACCCCATCAGGCAATTGTGTATGATAGATCTGCATACACAATTGTCATCTAGTTTTCTCATGACGAAATTAACAGCCGAACTCGACTATCAATTAGAAACTAAAGAAGACTTTATCATTGGCAGATTCAATGCCATGGCGAGTCCATGTGAACTCTTGATCGATAGCAAAGATCTTTCTTTAGGCCAAAACTTAATGAGTGTGGCAGTAAACGAAACCCGCCGCATAGAAGCAAAATTTAGTCGCTATAAAAACGATAATCTAATGCATGCTATCAATAACAGCCGCGGTAACCCCGTGTTTATTGATCAGGAAACTTATCAGCTACTTCAATTTGCCGATACCTGTTACCAACTTAGCGAAGGCATGTTTGATATTACCTCCGGTGTTTTGAGAAAAATTTGGAAATTCGATGGCTCTGATAACATACCCACAGCGACTCAGGTACGCCAAATTTTACCCTTTATCGATTGGCAAAAGGTTGTATTTACGCCGACACAGATAATTTTGCCTAAGGGGTTTGAATTAGATTTAGGCGGCATCGGAAAAGAATATGCGGTAAGTCGGGTAAGTAATTTGATGCTCTCAATGGCACCGAATAACTCAGTGCTGGTCAATTTTGGTGGTGACATCCAAGTGAGCCAAGTGCGTAAGGATAAGAAAGCATGGCAGGTAGGTATCGAGAATCCAACAAACGCCAAAGGTCTGGCGGTTGTACAAATCAGAGAAGGCGGCTTAGCAACCTCTGGTGATGCCAATCGTTACCTGTTAAAAGACAACAAACGCTATTCTCATATACTCAACCCTAAAACAGGTTATTCGATAGAGAATGCGCCGAGATCCGTTACTGTTGCAGGGATAGATTGTATTCAATCAGGAATACTAGCTACCCTAGCGTTACTGCAAGGACAGCAAAGCGAAACGTTTTTGGAGGCTCAAGGCGTTACTTTTTGGTGTTACAGATAGCTACGTAATTTCCATTTTAGTTTTCTTTTACTATTAGGCATGGCCTTTGCTAATACAAGATAATTAATTGTGTTGAGTTATCACTATTTACATTGTGATAGCAGCCTATTTGAAAAAGGAAAACCTGAACATGTTAGCCGCTACTCAAAATCCTGTTGCTGAAGCTTTAGCTTTAGGGCAATCATTAGAGCAAAAGAATAAACCTAACGAGGCCATTCAAGTTTATCAAAACCTGTTAGGAAGAGTACCTAACAATGAAGAGGCTATCATTCGGATAACCCAAATATTTTTACGCCACAAAGAATATGCAAACGCGGTCAAAAGCTTAAACTACTATTTAAAAATAACGAAAAACAAAGAGTTAGCTCATTACAATTTGGGGATCGCGTACCAAAAATTACGTAAAAATGAAGAAGCAATTAATGCCTTTATTGCAGCAATTAAAGCAAACGCAGGCTATCCATTGAGTTACGCACCTCTGTATTCTTTACTAGAACGTTTTGGTCGCCTGAGCGAAATGAGAGAGTTAATTGCCAAAGTTCATAAGAAACATGAAAAAGTAGGCGAGATAGCTTGGATGCAAGCTAAACTATTAGTGGCCGAAAAAGCATTTGTTGAAGCTGCTGATATCTTTGCTAAAGCAGAGAAACTAGGCATCTGTAAGGAAATGAAGTCGATATTTTTCTCCGACTATGCTCATTTGCTAGCTAAATGCGGCCGTTATGACGATGCAATGGAAGTGCACAAAAAAGCGCAAAAACTACTGTCACTAACTCCCGATGCCAAAGCTGTAGATGAAACCTTTAGCGAAAATGTGATCAAGTTTTCTTACCAAGGATTTGCCGAAGAAGAGGTAAAACAGTGGCAAACAACTGCCGTTTCCGACAAAAATGATCCCATTTTTGTCATTGGTTTTCCGCGCTCTGGCACAACGCTAATGGAGCAAATTCTATCTGCCCATCCAAATTTGATTGTGACTGATGAATTACAAGTGCTACGTAAACGAGTGGCTAATTTAAATCAGCTGCTGGGAAGAACCATCAACTATCCCAAAGGTTTAAATACCTTATCTAAAAAAGAACTGAATACGATTCGAGAAGCCTATTTTAAAGGCATGTCAGAGGAATTACCTGAATATGACAAGCATTTACGTATTGTCGATAAAGTGCCTATGTCGATTAAATTCTTAGGCTTTATTAAAAGATTGTTTCCTGAGTCACCTATTTTAATGATGATTCGGGATCCAAGGGATGTGTGCTTAAGCTGTTTTTTCCAGCACTTTGCATCGAATGAAAGTACAGTTAACTTTTTTTCTTTAAAGCAAACTTTTGAATATTACGCTAAAACCATGGAACTCTATTTGTTCTTCAAAGAGCGTTTAGGGGCGAATATTATGGAAGTAAAATACGAAACTATGTGTGAAGATTTTGAACCTTACGCGCGTCGTATAATGGAACATGTAGGTGAAAATTGGCAAGATTCGTTATTGGATTTTTATAAGCCTCAGCATAGCCGTTTTATTGCCACACCAAGTTTTGATGCAGTATCACAACCGGTTAATAAGAAAGCTGTGGGAAATTGGCAAAATTACACTAAGCACATTGAACCTCTAGAACCGATTATTGCACCTTATTTAGATAAATTTGGATATGCTCGGATATCTGAATTGAAATAAAATAATAAACATTGGGCGCAAAGATGGCGCCCAATGAACAGTTTCCCTAACTTATTCAATGAAATCATCGGCCAGGATTAACTGTGGTCCATCACCTGGCATATCACCATCGACTGCTAATGCGGTGTAAATTTTTGCAGCTTCGAGCATCAGGACACCGGTTTCGATAGCTTCAGTTTTTGTTCCAGTTGGGGTAACAGTGACCACATAATCGCCGGGAGCGAGTTGCACATATCCAGTATTTGTAAGCATGTCAGTGCTGTATTCTACATTTGTAAAAGTAGGTTCAACACTATCAATTTCGCCATCAGCGGTTACGTATATATCTACACCGCCCGTTGCTTGAGAAGCATGAAAAATTCTAACTTGCGCAGCAGTTGCTAATGGACGAGCGTCATCAACAGCAAAATCCAGATCAGCATTAGTAAGGGTATTATTTGCAATTGCCGTGTAGCGCACGCCAGCAGATACGGCGGCAGTGACATCATTTATAGCAACTATAGAATTATCTGCATCTGCGACCACATCCAAGAGGTATTCACCTTCTTCTACTTCGATATAGGTAGTTACGCCTTTAAATGGTGCTCCATCAAATAACAGAATGTCGTCCCCATTGGCTACATCTACTAGCACATCAACCGCTGGCGCATCTGCGATACCATGGATAGCTCTTACTTCTGCAGGTGTGTTCGCATCAAGTAAAAGGCTGCCCCCTTCTGTAGTTGCAACTAAAAGCGATACTGGTGACATCCCTGCATCAACATTTTTAGTTGCCGCCACTATTAAATCAGCTCCTGCAGCGAGTGAGACAGTGCCAGAATCAAATACAGCAGTTGTTTCGCCTGCAGCAGTAATTCTAATTTGATAATCGCCTTCAGGGACTTCAACTTGCTCGGTATATTCTTTAAACGCTAAGGTGTCTAGGGGCTGTTCCGCTGTCAGATCAGCTCCTGGTGCAGTGACGTAAATATCGACTGTTGGTGCGTTTGGCGCAGCATGTACTACCTGTACTCGAAGATTACCCGCACCAATGTCGGCATCTTGATTTGCAATGATTAATGGCTCTAGACCAGCAACATTATCGACAGCTAAGATAGTATAATCTGTAGCTTCTTCAAGGGTTGCTTGGGCATCGATGACAGTAGAGGTCGTATCGCTTGGCAACAAAGCATCGACTGTAATTTGATAGGTCCCTGGATCAACCGAAAATACACTGGTGGCCCCTTGATAGTCTAGATTTTGTGCAACCTCGATTGGATTTCCGTCGGCATTCACGTTGACCATAGGTGCGTCAGGAGATGCATGTAATATGCGTATGTCTGAGGGGACGGGCGCTGGCATTTCAGGTACTTCAATCGGCACATGATCATCATCAGAATCGTCATCTAAACAAGCTGATAACATAAAGAGAGTACAAAGAATTAAAGTCAGTTTTGTTGTGCTTTTCATCATGGTATTGCTTCCGTGGTTGTTGTTGAGCTTCTACATACTGATGAAATTTTTGCTGAGTTTATTCAAATTGTGCCTAGCAAAATTAAAAAAATGTAACTTTATGCTAACTATTTATTTACATAAAAAATTTAGAAAATAATTAATGGTCTTACCAATTAAATTTTTTTAATTTTCAATCATTTTATTAAATATTGATTGATCGTTGGCACTGGGATACCGTAAATAATTAGCAAATTAGTAGGCGTGTGGTGATATGGATTCAGTAACACAAGTAGTGCTTGGTGGCGCTGTTGGCTATGCCGTTTTGGGTAATAAAGTCGGCCGAAAAGCAGCTATTTATGGCGCTATCTTAGGTACTTTGCCTGATTTGGATGTTTTTCTGGATTATGGCGGACCTGTCGAAAACTTTACTTTCCATCGTAGCTTTAGCCATAGTTTTTTAGTCCAAGCCCTTATTAGTCCATTACTTGCGTGGCTGGCTGTGCGAATTCATCCTTCAAGCAAACAGCATTTTCGCGCTTGGTTGTTGATGATCTTCTTAACCCTTTCAACTCATGCCATTCTTGACAGTTTTACCGTTTATGGGACTCAACTCTTATGGCCATTAACGGATTATCCCTTTGGGATATCGAGCATCTTTATCATAGATCCCTTATATACCCTTTCTCTGTTAATCGCCATGGTAATAATGTGTTTCCCAAAAGTATCACCACAGCGATTAACCAGAGTGAATACTTTGGCGCTCGCAATAAGTAGTTTGTATTTACTTTGGACCCTTGGCGCCAAATGGATGATCGATAATAAAATTGAATCCGCATTGGCAGAGCGTGATATAGGTAATGGAAATTATGTTAGCACACCGGCACCTTTTACTACTTTGCTTTGGCGCGCTGTGTTGGTGAAAGAAGATCAATATTATGAAATATATGCTTCAGTCTTTGATAAACCAGAAGAGGTCACTATCGATTCTTACCAAACCTCGCCAGAGTTATTGAATACTTTACAAGAAGAATGGGTAGTAACTCGATTACAATGGTTTACCAAAGGCTTATATTCAGTCAAAGAACAAGAATCAAATATTGTCATTAGTGACTTACGCATGGGCGTAGAAGGGAGTTACGTTTTTAACTTTAAGGTCGCCGAATTGAGCGAAAACGCAATTTCAGCTGCAAAAGTAGAACAGATAAGTGTTCGACCCGCCGTATCTGAAATGAAGGCGATATGGCAGAGGATCTGGGATCCCAATGTGGACATGACACCGGAAGGACGCAAGAAATACTCTAGCCAATAGCTAAGCAACATTTGATATTTCTACCCAAGCGTATTCTATTGGCTATTAAATATTGGAGATCAGAGTTAACTTCTAGACGCGGCATAAGCCTCATAGTCAGGCACTCGATATTCATATTCATCATGAATTAACGGCGACGATAGCAAATAGTCGGCACTACTAGGGTTACAGGCCACAGGAATATTCCAAACCGCTGCAATTCGTAATAGCGCTTTTACATCTGGATCGTGAGGCATAGACGCTAGTGGATCCCAGAAGAAAATTAACATATCAAGCGTTTGCTCAGCTATTTTAGAACCAATTTGCTGATCACCACCCATAGGACCAGAAAGAAGCGAGTGAATCTCCAGATGGGTAGCTTGATGTATTGTATGAGCAGTTGTACCAGTAGCATAAAGTTCTTGTTTACTTAACGTGCCTTTATGCTTTTCACACCATTGTGCTAATGAGTCCTTCATATGGTCATGAGCAACTAATGCAATGCGCTTTTGTGAGGGGGCTTTCTTTTGTCTATATTCCATAGCTATCCAACAGTTTTCTTATGTTAGTAACGAGATATACAAAAGCGCGAAATCGTAACTAACTATATTAGATAATCCGATATGTCACGCTTAGCAAAGAATGCAGTTTTTGAAAAAAACTGACGGGGGCTAAAATAACACTATTTATATGATAAATGCCATTACCTTAACGCATTTCTACTGTACCTGAATTTGTTTCCGGCCAGTACTTTTTCACCGTGTTACGCAACATCAATGCAGCTAACAATGTTGCACAAGCATAATAGATCCATTGTGTAGATGAATGCTCATGGTTATCAAAGTGAAATGGTGCAGCAAACATTTGAAGGTAGTCGTATAAATAATTTAACCCATAGCCCAAAAAGATGGCAGAACTGATCACTCCGAATAAATAAAGCCACAGGGTTCTAGCGCCCATTTCTTTTCCGATCATTCCCATGGTGGATATGTTAGTCGCAGGGCCGGCAAGTAAAAACACCAACACAGCGCCTGGCGATAAACCCGCGATCAAGAATCCTACAGCAATTGGCGTTGACGCAGTTGCGCAAATGTACATTGGGATTCCAATCACTGCCATTAGTAGCATAGCGACTATACCGTCACCCCATTGAGTTAAAAAATCCACTGGCACGAAGGTTTTAATGACCGCCGCCATGGCCAAACCAATGAGCAACCACAAGGTAATATCAATAAGTAACTTGCCTGATGCGAACTGTAAGACTTCTATAGTTTTAGTGCTCCAGCTAGGCGTTTTGGCAACAGGTTGTTCAGCACTGCAACAACTGGTTTCCTCTACTTTTTCGTTACTACTACAGCAGCTTGTAGTTACTTCCACTTGTTCTGATTTAGAGCCACAACAGCTTTGGGGTTCAGGCTCTTTTTTGCTACTACAACAACTCTTAACTTCGGTGCTTTTGTTGAATTTAGCATCTGAATTGAGCGCTGAAGATTCTTGTCCAAACAACTTTACTAAAACCCCGGTATAGATAGCGCTAAGTATCGCCGCTATTGGTCGAAAAACAGCAAAAATGGGCCCTAGTAATGCATAAGATACACTGACAGAATCCACACCCGTTTCCGGCGTCGCCACTAAAAATGAAACTGTCGAGGATTTACTCGCACCACTTCTTCGTAGGCCAAGAGCTGCGGGTATCACGCCACAAGAGCACAAAGGTAAAGGAGCACCTATCACAGCCGCTTTGCCAATGGCGCTATAACTATTGCTGCCCATGTGTTTCTTTAGAAAATCAATCGGCACTAGTTCATGCATTATACCGGCCACTAGAAGCCCTAAAATTAACCATGGCGCCGACTCAACAAATAAGTCGACAAAGTTAGTGAGCAGGTCAATTAAGGTATTCATATTGATTTCTCCGCATTCAGAATTTGTAAAATAGTGCAGTTTTCCGCTGTTTCAGCGCCACCACAACAGGCGGAATGCATTGTTTTTAACGAAGCTTGAATTTCTTGTAGCTGATCAATTTTTTGCTGAATTTGATCTATTTTATTCGCTGTATACTGCTTTACTTCACCGCAAGAATGTTCATCAGGATGCAGGCGTAGTTCAAGGAGTTCGCTAATTTCATCCAATGAAAACCCAACCGCCTTGGCTCTTTTAATAAACAGCAGCTTTTCCAAATCTGCATTGGAAAATAACCTATATCCCCCTTCTGAGCGGCTACTAGAATTTATCAGGTGTTTACTTTCATAAAACCTAATGGCTTCCACAGTCATATCAGTCAATTTGGCTAACTGACCTATTTTAAATAAGGATTCTTTTTTCATGTTGCTTAGTATAAACCCTAAAGTAGACTATAGAGTCAATACTTTATAATTTTATTTCATTGGTTGGCGGATAACTGTTCTATATTTATCAGGTGTGACGCGCCTGATATCGCTTAAATAGATTTCGTGGTGCTTTCCAGCTAGGTGGCCGCCAGATTGTGCTATGGCGTTATGAACTTTTTGTATTACAGGGCCTTCTTCTGAAAAAGGTCCAAGATGTAAAATTTGCGCGCACTTTCCTTCATTAATGGTTTCAAAGGTTACTTTGTTTAAGGCTTTTGGCGCATCTTTTTTATTGGCAATTGTATTGATAACAGAGGCTACTGTGTCAGCACTGACTGATTCTGGCTGCATAATCATCATGGTCCATTGCCATTCATCTCGGTTGTTATTTTCAAAATCAGAAAAATCGTCAGCCCACCATAAACCTTCTAACGGCGGAACCACATAATCGAAATTCTTATGTTGTTTCATCCAGAATTTAGTTTTGTAAGCTACCGGATATAGGGCATGTAAGGCTAGTTGATATTCCTCGCCTTCTGGTTTACCTTTTCCGGTAACCGTAATGTAATTTAGTGTAGGGATTTCAATAAATTCAACTTGCTTGGCACTGGGCTTATATAGATGCTTAAGCGATTTTTTATAGTCGATTTTTTGCATGTTTTAATCCTTTAAGCACCGAGTAAAGGTTTATGAAACGAGTGGATTTGCAGTAATTTGGGAACCAAGAACCCCCTCCAGCCCAACTCTTCACCTAGGGCTCCTGTAATTGCAGTTCCCAAAACACCTAAAGTTGCACTGGCTCCCACGATAAATAATATGGCTTTTGCTTCGGTCATATTGGGCATTACCGTTATTAATTCGGCTACATATTCACTGTTAGGAAAGTTATTAAATATTAACCAAACTATTAGGTAAACCGGCAATAAATAAACAAGAGGAATCAAATAGCCGACGGCCAAAAATTTTGCACGACCTAAACCAATAGCGAAGGTACTTAAGGGTTCTTTGAATACAAGTTTAGTTAAAATTGCAGCTAACCCTGGACAAATCATGTAAAGGATAATTAGTTCAATTTTACCCAAGTAATGTAAGAGGGAAAAAGCTAAAGCACTAAAAAATAACGTAATAAGCAAAAAAACAAAAACTTGCTTGTGTAGATACCGGCTGTCTTCCATGTCTGACTAATCCTTAGCAATAAAACGCTTTTTGATAATTGAAGACTGGGAAGATAGAGTCACTAAGACTTTTGTAAAAAGTTGTAAAGTAAAACTTTAAGCTTAACTGCCAAAAATGCTTATTTTGGGACAAGCGTATTCAATTTTATATATTTAACAATCCAAGTTCTTTATCAGAAAGCTGTTTGCCTTCTAGGATATAGATGCTTTCTTGTTCCGGCATAACATTGTTTAGTATTAAAAATTCAGTGGATCTTTCGTTGACTGAATCGGCCGGAAAAACGTAAAGATTGAATTTAGAGGAAAGCTTATTCAGTTTGCTTGCCATTGTTTGTTCAGACTGCCCTTTGCCCAAAACCAAGGCTAAATTGAATTTGCTGTCATCCACGTCTGCAATTAAGAAATCTGAATAGCGTTGCCAAGGCAATCGGGTAGGGCTGTTATTCACTATACTTTGAATACGCTGTTCATTCGTTTGCGATAACTTAAGTTGGGTAACCCAAACTTTGCGATCAGCATACCAGTATTGCGGCACAGAGTTTGGTTTGTATTCATCGGTGATTTCTTTATTTACAGCCCATAAATCTTGATTGAACTCGTTATCGCATTTTATTTGTTTGCGCTGCATAACAGAATTGATTACAGCCTCACCCATTGGCTCATCGCAATGAAAGAAATTTTCCACTTGTCGAGCACTGGTGTTGCCTAAAATAGGTGCCCAAAAAACGTAAACGTTATAGTTATCCAAGGTTTCTTTTTCTTTAAAAGCTTTAATGCAGTACGGACATCTTGGATCTTTGAAAGCAATCAAGTCTGGCTTATTTGCATCATAGGGATTTAGCAGAAAAGCGGCATGCTTTTCGGGATCAGGAGAAAGCTTAGGTTCGGCGTATGCTACCTGATTAACAACTGTGACGAGAATCAATACACACAACAACCTAAGCATTTCATTTATCCTTTTGAATTCTTCATATCTGCAAGTGCTTTTTGTAACACTAATTGGTCATATTTTGCCATTAGCGTTCGCATTTCTTGCTTTATCTGGTCTCGTCTAGATGGATCAGATATGTTCCTATCGTATCTGGCCATCAATACATCCATTTCTTCTTGAACTTTAATAATCTCTTCAGAGCGCTGTTCTTCAGTAAGAGAATTGAAAACTTGCTCTTTTTCAGCCACCTTGTCGAGAATATCGTCCCCTTGCGCAATTTTGTCTGCAGTTGAATGAGAGCTTTGTGTAGATTCTATTTCTAATACTTCATTACTTTCAGACTGAGTTGTCCACCAATACGCAAGACCAGCAAAAACCAGAACAATGATTGAAGCTATAATAACTTTCATACTCTTAATCTCCGGTTGTGAAATAGCGATCCCCGAAATAAGGGTTATTGTTAGCATAATCGAAAATACGAGATCTTATGTCAACCCTATATCGAATATTTGCATCTAAGTCGGTTGCTGGCGTAAAGGTCAAAGTCGTACCATTGACTTGGATACTGCCTTCTACCTGAGTACTTCCGTTGAAAACAGCGATGTTAGAGTGTGACGAAATGGGCTCGTTAAACTCAAGTACAATCGTGGTATCTCTAGCTACATCCGTTTCATTTTGCGCAGGAGTAATAGTTAAAAACGCTGGAGCAACAGTATCAGGAACGTCAGAAACTGAAGTTGAGAAACTCATTATTGTGGAATTCAACGAGCTACCCGTATAGTTGCACAATCCAAAGGCTACTAAATTAAAACTACTAGCAGTCGGCAATATTGCCGTTGGTGTTAGCGTAATTACCGTCCCATTTGAACTGAGCACATTATTAGTGTCTATTGTATTTAGTCCATTGCGTAGACTAATGTTATCTACACAATTAGGTGAGATAGGTTCGTCAAAAGTCACGACGAGTCTAGTGTTTACCGGCAAATCAGTTGAACCGTCTGGTACGCTAGTATTAACGACCACTGGTGGTGTATTATCGAACTGGTCACTAGTAGTAAAACGCAAACTTCTACTATTGGACAGTCTATTACCTGCGACATCGTAGAGATAAGGGCTGTAGTTGACGTAGAGGTCATATTGTTTGTTTTCACCCAGTAAAGCGTCTGGTACAAAAGTTATTGTTTGACCATCAGAAGACACCTGTCCTTGGCCAGCTGGATAAGTTCCATTTGTGCGGTTATACAGATATATACTTCCGCCAGCGGAGTAGGTAACTACAGTGGTTGAATCAATTCTATCTGACACTTTAACACTTATAATCGCATTGCGAGGCACGTTAACAGCATTGTGCAAAATGCTGTAATTCACCACGTCATCGCGAGTGAAATCAACGGTATTAGTGGTAGTGAAATCTAGTACTAAATCGTCGTCAATCAGGTTTCCAGCGATATCTACCACATTACTTAATGTTAATTGATAAGCCGTATCTGTTGACAGTAAGTTAACCGGTCTGACTACGATGAATGAGCGCGATTCTCCGAAGCTTACATTTATAGCTGCAGCATTCCCAAACTCATCGATTAGAGTCACATCGTCCAAACTGCTTGGATCCAACGCACCGTCAAACTCTAAACGAAGAACAGTGTTCACTGGAACAATGTCATCCGCATTAATGTTGGCGTCGACTAACACTGGCGATTGGTTATCCTCGTCTGCGCCCAGTGTGAAGGTGGTGTATCGAGTATTGGACAACGTATTACCACTAAAATCTCTCACACTACCTACATAGATTTGATAACGTCCATTGGCTTCAGGCGCTTCTACAGGTTGTATTGAAACAGATTGATAGCTGCTATCAATAGACACAGTGAAGGCTTCGTAATTGCCAGATTGATAATCATAGAGTCTGAAATTAGAACCCACTAAAGTTGTAGGATCAATCTGCTCTGAGAAATAGACCTTAAAGTTATAGTTAGTGGGTATTTGCGACTCATTGTTAAGAATAGACGTCGATACCAAACTAGGTCTAACTAGGTCAGGTCCGGAAGCTGTTGTGAAGCTCACCGATTGAGCGGCCATTGTGTTACTTGCATAGTCAGAAATCTCAGGAAGATTTTCCGTAATACTCGTTTCTGCATCAAAGGCAGTTAGTCGCTCATAGGTCAAATAGGTATCGTTTTCTGAGAGCATTAGGTTAATACGACGATCAGTGCCTGTTTCGGTCGGTAAAGACAGCAGATTTACAGGTTCATCATAGAGTACACCAAATCTCGGATTGACGCCTACCTCGGTGCTGCCATCTACTGGGCTAGCACTTACTATTACTGGTTGTCTTTCGTCAGCTTCAGCTACTTCTCCTGTGGTGAAGTATAAATAGTTATTATAATTTAACGAATCCCCATCTGTATCCAGTAATAAATAACTAATGAACAAATAGTACCTAGTATCAGCTAGCAATAAGTCATCAGGAACCACACTAAGAATGTTGTTGGTATCGTTCAACATTGCGGTAACACTTAATTGTTGACCAGTATCTTGGTTATATAGCTGCACAGTTGATGTAGAGATTGAGTTGGAATCCATGGGTTCATTAAATTGAACCATCAACTCTACGTTTGTCGGAATATTGCCAGCGTTATTGAAGGGTGCATTTGCTGTAATATAGGGTCTGGTTCCATCTAAATCGCTTTCTTCTGGTGCTGTTCGGAAATAACCGTTGTAGTAGTTAACAGCATTTCCTTGAACATCAGTAGCATCGCTCTCTAAAATAACGCCGATTCTAGCGTTTTGGGCAAACGGCGTATCTTTAATAAACTTGATGGTTTGGTTATCAGCCAGCACTTCTATGACGCCCTGATCATCAATCAGCATGCCGTCTTCGGTGACCCGTAACGCTGATTCAAGAGAAGCAGGATCCATAGGTTCACTTAGATACAATAGCACTTCATTCACGTCCACCCAATTTGAAGAACCATTGGTAGGTAATTGTCTTACCACTGAAGGACGACTGTTATCAGTGTAATTGGTACCTGTGACATAGGTGCTAATAAATGGGGTAATTGGATTACCTGCGAGGTCTGTAACCTCATCAGTAATAACTACACTCACTAGGCTACCCGCTGGTTTACCCACACTAAGAGTTACTTGTTCACCAGAAGCTGAGCGTGAAACAGAAGGTCGATATACTTCGCCATTTATGTATAGCGCGATGTTGTTATTGTTCAGCGTGCTAGCATTCATCGGCTCACTAAACGTAAGTACCACATTGCTATCCGGGTTAACATCAACTGTATCGGTCGCCGGAGAAATCGCAGTAACCGCAGGCGCTACATTATCAACCAAAGATTCTGTATTGAAATAGTAGTTACCACTGCTTCTTACGTTTCCTGCAAAATCAAATACTTGTGAATAGATATAAACGCGATATCTAGTGTCACCACGTAATGGGTCCGTTGGTGTAAAGGTGATTCTATTACCTTCAACAGTGATATTACCCTCAACAATATAGTTTGCATCGTAATCATATAGCTGGAAGCTACTGTCATTGGCAATATTTTCGTCGAACTCTAATATGATTGCCTGATTAACACTTACATCAGTGGCGTTCGATTCAGGAATTCGAGTCTGTAATGTTGGAGCAATTGTGTCTGCAACTTCAGCACTAGTGATGAAATTCAATGTTGTTGGAGATATTAGGTTTCCGCTGTAATCACACAAACCCTCAACATTCAACTGATAAGCTGTATTCGCCATTAATTCTTGACTAGCAATTACATTTAACCAGCGGTTACCACTTTCAATTGATACTGAAATGGGTACCTCACCGCTACCATCAGTTAGGGTGACATCTCCCACACATAAGCTACTAACCCTTTCGTCCAGTAATACCCGTATTCTAGCATTTACTGGAATATTTAATGATCCTTCCGGAATATTGCTATCAGTAACTGTTGGCGCTGTGTTATCCGAGGAATCACCGGTAGTAAAATAAATACTTCTATTTGGGGTCAGACGATTTCCAGCATAATCTTGAAGGTATGGACTATAGCCTGCATACAAATAATATCTACGTAGCGGCTCAAGTTCTGCATCGGGCGTGAAGGTTACACTCATAGCATCTTCGGACAAGGTACGAGAGCCTGAAATTCTTCTGCCTGTGACTGAATCGTACAAATAGAAAGTATCTTCAAAAATACTGGTTGAATCTATAGGCTCACCGTAGCTGAAGGTAATTTCAGGGTTTAATGCCACATCAGAGCTATTAGTAGGCATGTTTGTGCCTAAGAATGCTCCCTCTCGAATATCTACCTGATCTTTGGTCGTGAAATTAATTTCTATTGGACTATCAATTTCATTATTGGATAGATCTTTAATGCCATCAACGGTAAGCGTGATATCAGTCAATTCAGGTAATAAGGTCTTAGGTGTTACAACTAGAACAGTGTTACCTCTTTCATATCGAGTATTAAATGGAATTGCTTGTCCACCCATATCAACCAAGGAAATTGTTGGTTGTTCGTTGGTATCAATAGTTTCATCAAATACCAATTTAATTCGCGTGTTTGTAGGTAGACCAATTTGACCATCTTCTACCGACTGGTCTAACAATACTGGTGCAGTCACATCTGCGTTAAAACCTGTAGTAAACGACTGATACACACCACTTACAGAATTTCCGCTTAAATCGTATAAGTCGTAGAAGTAAGTATCGTATTGAACGCCGACCTCTAATGGTTCTTGCGGTATCATATTGACGGTTTTGCCGTCAGTATCTAGTTCAAGTTGCATGGCTAAGTAAGTACCAGTGCTTCTTTCGTATAGATAAGAATTCGACGTCATAGCTCTTGTAGGGTCTATGCTCTCATCATAGCTTGCTGATATCTTCGTATTAACAGGGATATCAATAGCATTCACCGGAATGTTTCGAGTAATAAACTGCGGACGTAAAATATCCGAACCATTACCTGTATTGAAAGTAGTTTGAGTATCTACACTTGCGTTACCAGCATCATCTACAAAAGACGGCGCTTCTTCGGTTATGGCTGAATTTGCCGCCAAACTGCCTAATCTCGTGTAAGTAACCAGGGTGTTATTGTCACTAAATTGAATGTTGATGCGTCGGTCTGTCCCACTTTCAAACGGAAGACTGAGTGGGTTAACTCCTTCATCATAGCGCACTGCATATTGAGCATTGGTACCCACATTTTCAGCTCCCATAAACGGACTCTGACTAATTACCTGTGGAGGTCTCTCATCTATGACAGCGTCACTTGAGGTGTTGAAGTAATTATTATAATAGTAAACTAAGCTATCACCGTCAGTATCGAAGATTTGAGCGCCATTTATTTCAAGATAGTAGGTGCTGCTTACTTCAAGAGACTCAGCTGGTGTAATTCTTAGCTGACGTGATTGCTCGTCATAAGCGAAATTCAATGGTATCGCATCACCTATCTCTGCGTTACCGATTTCTGCGCTTGCAACATCGATTGGACAGTCGTCATCTATACAAGGTTCGTCTATACCACCGTCATCCTGAGAACTTAATACTAATCGTATAGTTTGATCAGTGAAGGTTGTATCATCCATTGGTTCATTGAACTGTAGTATCAACAGCGGGTTCAATGGAAGATTTGATTGATTATAATTTGGGTAGTAACTTTGTAGTTGAGGTCGCACACCTACTAAATCAGACTCAGACGGCGCTGTGTTGAAATAACCACTGTAGAAGTTTGCAGGGTTACCCTCAAGGTCGGTTGCGTTAGTTTCTAAGAATATATTGATTCGAGCATTTTCACTGAAAGGCGTATCTTTAACGAATCTAACTGTCTGGTTATCTTCTAATACTTCAACTTGCCCTAAATCATCTATCAAAATACCATTTTCAGAGACGCGAACTGCTGCTTCTAATGACGCCGCATCCATAGGCTCGTTCAAGTATAAGAGAACCTCATTAATATCGCGCCAGTTGTTAGATCCATTTGCAGGTAATTGGCGAGATACCGAAGGACGGCTATTATCGCTATTACTACTACCTGTAGTAAAGGAGCTAATGAAAGGTGCTATCGGATTACCAGATAGGTCAGTTACGTCATCGGTAATCACTACGCTTACTAGGCTAGAGGCTGGTTTGGTCATGCTTAAGGTAACTTGTTCGCCTGTTGCCGAAGCTGATACAGAAGGCTTCTGTACAACACCATCAATATAGAAGGCAATATTATTATTGTTGATAGTACTGGTATTCATTGGTTCGCTGAATGTTAGTACAACGGTCGATGTGGGGCTTACGTCGATAGCATCTTCTACAGGAGATATTGCAACTACTGATGGGGCCATTCCATCAGCTAAAGCTTCTGTGTAGAAATAATAGTTGCCACTACTTCTTACATTCCCAGCAAAGTCATAAACTTGAGAATAAATGTAAACTCGGTATCTAGTGTTTCCGCGTAATGGAGAATCAGGTGTAAAGGTAATCGAATTGCCGTCTACCGTAATCTCACCTTCAACTAGTAAGTTTGCATCATAGTCATACAACTGGAATGTGCTGTCATTCGCTAGAGGTTCATTAAATTCTAAACGCACACTTTGGTTAACACTTACATCAGTTTCGTTAGTGGCAGGTGAACGTGTCTGCAGTGTAGGTGCGACATTATCTACAAGGTCGCTTCCTGTTGTGAAACTAATAAAGGTCGGCGCAATTTCATTGCCACTGTAATCACATAAGCCTTCAATATTAAGTTGATAATCAGTATTGGCGGCTAAGGTTTCGTTAGCAGTAACAGTGACCCAGCGATTGCCGTTGTCTACCGATATTGAAACTGGGACGTTATTAGTGCCGTCTGTAAGAGTAATCTCAGCTAAGCATAGGCTACTGACGCGCTCATCTAGGAGGATTCGAAGTCGTGCATTTACAGGTATGTCTGAAGCACCAGATGAAATACTAGTTGTAGTAACTTCAGGTGCAATATCATCGGAAGCATCGCCTGTGTAGAAATTAATACTGCGATTGGCACGTAGGATGTTACCTGCTATGTCTTGAAAATAAGGGCTGTAACCTGCGTACATGTAATAACGTCTAGATGGTAGTAACTCTTCATTGGCTGTGAAAATAGCCTGAGTGCCATCTTCAGATAATGTGATTGCGCCTGGAACTCGTTTTCCATTACCCGAATCGTACAGATAGTAGGTATCAGGTGTTAAAGTCGTTGGATCAATAGCTTCACTGTAGCTGAAAACAATCTCTGGATTTAGTGATACACCAGATGAGTTAGAAGGGATATTGCTGCCTAAATACTCACCTGTTTGTGTATCTGACTCGGTGCCAGAAGTAAAGCCCACTACAACTTGGCTGGTATTTAAGTTGCCACCTAAATCCTGAATTTCATTAATGACTAATTGATAACTGGTGCTCGCATTTAACACAGACGTAGGTGTTAACGTAACCAAAGTTCTGTCTGTGGAGAGAGTTCTAGTAGTCTGAATTTCATTGAAATTCGTATCTGTTAGTTTGACGCCTTTAATTGTTAGTGGATTGATGGGTTCGTTAAATCTAACGTTGAATCTAGCATTTAGAGGAACCTCTGATTGCCCCTCTTCTACAGACATACTCGTAATTTCTGGGCCCATGAAATCGTCGTCAAAGCCAATTCTAAAACTAGCATTGGTGCTGTACATTTGATTACCGAAAAAGTCTCGGATGTTAGTAGTTAGTACCAACAAGTAGTTACCACCAACAGTTAAGGGAGCGTTAGGAACGAAAATGATGCCGTCGTTTGATTCATTCATCGACAGAACACCTTCAACATTACCACCAGTTGTGTAGTCGTAGACATATGCAGAGGTAGCTGTAACTGTTGCTGGATCTACTGGTTCAGACAAGAGTGCACTAATTACTGTATTAGTAGGTACGTCTTGTGCTCCGTTTACTGGATTAGAGTAGAGCAGTGAAGGTCTAACGGTATCCACAAAATTACCAGTAGTATAGGCAAACACATAATCGTCCATCATGTTGCCGGCTTCGTCTCGCGCGCCAGCTACAATGACTTGATAAGTAGTAAAGTCACCTAATAAATCATTTGGTACAAAAGTAACCTGAGTGTTTGCTTGGGACAGTGTAACTGAACCCGCAATTACAGGTGCTCCGTCTACTAATTCAGATACAGTAACTGTTGTATTTGAAATAGATTTAGCATCTAACGCCTCGTTGAATACAATAACGATTGGATTTGCTTCGGGAATATCCACAGCATCAATTTCTGGATCCGTGCTTGAAACCACGGGTTTAATTGTGTCTGGGTTAGTTGGGCTAGTGCCATTATCAACTTCGTCGCCATCTTCAATGCCATCGCCATCTGAATCTGTAGATAAAGGATTAGAACCGATTTGAACTTCATAGCCATCAGTCAATCTATCGCCATCAGTATCAGGGTTATTCAGATCCGTAAGGTAGGTATTGGCTTCTTCGTCGTCACCTAAGCCATCACCGTCAGTGTCGGGTTGGATTTCAATATTGATGGTTTCACTTGTGGTTTCGTTGCCACCTAAGTCAACCGCTATTGCATCAATATTTAGGCCTGAGTCGCTAAACGGGACAGTTAAAACCATTGAGTAAGGAGCTGAAGTATCAACAAAGACCACTGAA
This sequence comes from Glaciecola sp. 1036, assembly GCF_050306235.1. Taxonomy (NCBI): domain Bacteria; kingdom Pseudomonadati; phylum Pseudomonadota; class Gammaproteobacteria; order Alteromonadales; family Alteromonadaceae; genus Glaciecola; species Glaciecola sp. 1036. The sequence goes on from NZ_JBLWFH010000005.1 coordinate 72,682, forward strand.
CCATCGATTCTAAATTGAACTTGATCAACGGCTACGTCGTCTTGAGCGTCAGCGACTATAGTCAATCGTTCACCTTCTACAACTACTTCACCTTGTCCAGGGCTTGAAATGCTAACCGTAGGCGCAACACCGTTGTTATCATTGATATCACGGTATTGTGCGATAAAGAGTTTGGTATCGCCACTTACGCCATAATCGCGGCTTACAACATAACGTTCCTCCGTTATGTAAGCATAGCTTGCATCGAGCGCTATCCCTGTTCCTGCATAATCGCCCAAGCTAGATAAATCTATGGTGCCTTGGAATATAGGATCAAGTGGGTCAAAAATATTAACAAAAGCGACTACATTCGGGAACAACTGCTCTGCATAGAAGGCAAAGTTGCGAGTTAGTGCTACATCACGAGGTACTATGCTTCTGTCACCGCCAACTATAGTAGGTGACATAGGTTGTCTAACGTCCACAACGCGATAACCTTGGGAGTAAGCTGCAACATGCGCAAAGCCATTGTCTATTACCACGTCTTGGACAGTACCAATATTTAGACTAGCAAGACTAATTGGGCTAGAAACATCACTAATATCTACGGTGACCAAGGCTGAACCAGCGACTGCAACTAGTAAGTCTTGCTCAATAGCAACACCGCGTACGGTTCCGTTTAATCCCAGTGTAGAACGTGAAATCAGTTGTTCTGAGTTAGAAATATCAAAAATTTCTATGCCTTGGTTACCATCTGCGACTACTAAGACATCTAGCATAATCGCCAAGTCTTGAGCGACGCCAGCGGTGTCGGCGACACTAATCAATTGTGGGTTTGTAACATCAGAGACATCTACTACAACAACGCCATTTTCACCATCAGCAATATAAGCTGTATTGCCGACAACTTTAATGTCTATGGCGACACCAGCTGTATCTAGGGTTGAAACTATAGATGGAGATGTTCTGTCTGCAACATCTACAATGGTTAAGCCTTCGGCTCCAGACGCAACAAAGGCGTAGTCGCCACTAATATCAACATTATTCGCATATCCAGGAATCGCTATAGCTGATTGCGCGCTGGCTTCGAATTGACGGACAGAAACATTAATGTCTACAGACTTACCAGAGTTGGAGACGGTAACAACTGCGTTGCCAGCTTGGCCACCAAATATCTCTCCAGGCACAGAACCAAAACTAGCTACAGTGAGATCAGATGATGTGTAGGAAGTATTAGCGTTGCTGGTAAGATCTAAAACCGTTCCATCTATCAGTAAGCCTGAGATGGTTACTTGAGTACTGACTTCGGTATCTATGCCGTTAAAGGTCATTACCACATTTTCAGGAGTGGATGTTAAACCCACTAAAGCAGCTTCAAAGTTGGTGTCTGAAGCATCTGTTGGATCACTGCCAACGATGATTTCGATGCCGTCACTTAGTCCGTCATTATCGGTATCTGCGGATAATGGATTGGTTTCAAAGCCATCTTCTCCAGCGTTTACTTCTTCGCCGTCTAAAATACCGTCTCCATCAGTATCAGAGAGGAAAAAGTCTGTGCCTAAATTGAACTCTTCAACGGTTGATAGGCCATCACCATCCAGATCTTCAAATGCATCCACAGGGTCATTCGGATCTAACCCGTAAGCTGTTTCTATATCGTCGGGAATGCCATCGTTATCGGCATCGCCTAAACTGAAAATGTTTATCGGTAGTACCTTAGAAACACCATCTTTGCGAATGGTAACAAGGGCAAAGCCAAGACTTCTTGACGTGATCAAACCATCTGATGATACGGTGACAATAGCGTTATTTGAAGACGTGTAGTTGGTGCCTTGACTTGCTAAAGTAACATCTTGAACTGAGTCATCGCTGTAAGTGGCCGTAACCGTCAATTGAGACGTTTCATCAATGGCAAATAAGTTGAGAGGCTCTGCAATACCATTAAGTGATAGAGACACAGGGGTTGGTGGTTGTTCGTCTATATAAAACTCACCAACATTTACACTTTGATTTTCTCTTACAGTAAAGTATTCAGTTTGACCTGAGACAACACCATCGTCTCTTGCACAGGTCGCTCGTGCTCTAATTGCACCCATGTTGGACGGCACATTGGGTAGCGCGAAACTTCCATCTTCTTCGGCAAAGACTGTACGGTTCAACACATTGATGACACAAGTATCATCCAATTCTAATACGTCAGCCGCAAATAATGATACGGGTGAAAATAACAAGCCGACGGTTATGCACTTAAATAGACAGTTATTCATGATGTCTTACCTTATGCTATTGTCCTGCCACATATTGTTTAACATGCTAGTATCTAACATCGCCAACTCGTTCAATCTGTGGATTTATATATATTAATGTCTTAATAACTTTTTGCATGGGAACATCCAAGTAATGCGGTACTTGATGGGATGTGCCCTGCTTATCAATCAAAAAAAACTCTTGCATCATTGTATCTTGTGCTCGACGCACAGTTCTTATCTTAACTATTTGATTAACAGGTAATTCATAATCCTGATAATCAGTAAAAAACACTTTAATACGTTTTTCATTTATGCAAATTTTAAGCTTTCGCTTTTTGGTCAAACTTGGAATTACAGCAATCAAAATTATCAATAAACTCATTCCAGCCGTGGCCGCGTATATGTATGTGTAATAACCTTCAAATGCGCCCTTGACCAAATAATCAGTAAAAAACCAAATTGAGACCGGAAACATCAAACTAATAAAAAGCATTTTCACACCTTTATTAATCGAGTCATTCGAGAACTCAAAAAGCTCTTTTTCCATGCTTAATTGGTAACCTTCTGCTTATAAAGCTGTGCTATTGGTGAAGTTGTTAATACCTCTCCAACAGCAGTGCCGTATTGGCTCCAATCAAGCAGGGTTTTATTGCCCTGTTTAACAAATGGCAAAGCAATCAAATATTCATTTTGTCCTTCTAGTTTCACAACTACAAACTCGTGCTCAGAATTTTTGATCCGACTAACTTCAACTAACCTAGTAGCGTCAGCAATAAGAGAAGCAAAGACCCATGAGGTCATCATTTCACGCTTGCCATTTGCTAATGTAACTGCTGGTATAGCTGAATTAATGTTCATATTGACTGAACACTGCTCTACAAACATTTCAGCTTCTTCTTGGGTAATGGGGCCACGAGTTTCGTCCGTAGAACGACCTTTGAAAGTAGTGGCTAACAACTTATCGCATGAAGAAGGTGTATCTAGGCCTGCTGGAGTTCCCCAATTAAGCGCGCTTATGTTAGATAAAGGTTTTTTATAAACAGGATCGCTAAACCCTATCGACAAAGGATTATTTGCGTTTAGCTGCAAACTAGGATTCACATTGACGACTGAACCCGGCGGTTGTTCACAGGTTTTTGCTTTACTGGCTCTTACACGAATTTGTTGGAAAAACCTAGATACTAAATCTTCAGGAATTTGGGGTCTTTCCATTATATTGCTAATTTGGCACAAATTTGTGCAAAGCACAGTTTCTAACAATTTGGCTTGTCCGGAAACATGATCATAATTAGCGTAAAACATGATGTAATTACCAAAGGCAAGCATTTGTTCAGGTTCAAACCCTTTTATTCCGCTATATGAAGAAAAGAGGTCGGGCATTTCCTTTAACTGCTGCTTAATGTGCACATCACTACTATCAAGCTTGGTTACTGCTCTAAAAATGTCTTTTTCAGGATCGCTTGCTGCTTTAATGTAATTGGTTAGTGCGTTTTTCGCATTGGCGGTTTTAGATTCAGCAGCGAGTGGTAAAGCCCCCACTACCGAACCATTATCTGTGTAAGGTACACACATCTGCTGAGCATAAGAAGTGCTTGAATATACAAGCACCCCAAAGACAAGTGAAAAACTCAATTTTTGAAACTTCATTTTAGGGTTTCCCTTGCTCATCTTGTTAACACCCTCCTATGGTTAAACCGTCGAAGACTTTGAAAGGAGGTGAAGCTGCAGAGTAAGATATTTTCTTAAATAATATTTCCATTGACGCTTGCACGTTAAATGTAATATCAATTGGATCCAATTTGGCGCCTATACAGGTATTGCCACATTCAGGTGATGACGCATAGTTAGCACCTATAAACCCTTTCACGTTCAAGGTACCACCGCCTTTAAGTTGCACTGCGACAATGGCAGGGTTGTCATTTCCGTCACAATCAGGGTTGTTACATGCTAATAAAGCAACAGTACCATCGATTTGCGGACCAAATTTACCATCAATATTGGCATTTAGAGTAAAGTTGCCACAGTCAGGTTCTAAGCATTCCACATCGGTGAAAGATACTTGGCCTTGTGCTTTGCCGGTTATATTTGCCCCAGCCAAAGTAGCAAAGATCTCTGCTTTCAAGGTAAATCCAAGAACCGTTTTTTGCGGCATTTCAAAAATACCACCAAACCAAGGTGGTGTAACTTTCACATCGAATTGCACACCTGCGCCACCAATGAACTTTTTATAGGGCTTAGGATCTGCTGATTCTGGCGTACATTCTTTACAGCATTGCTCACCAGTTTCTAATTGAATTTCTACGAAGGGTTGGAAATCCGCTTTAAACCATGGTGTGCTTGGGAAGTTATTCTGGAAGTCTGCAATAGCTTTCACTACGAAATCGGGGCCAGTACTCTCCACAACAACTTTTTGTGTACTGGCGTTACATTGATTACCACAAGTGCCGTCTTTACAGGTATAACAAGATTGTGCGTCTGTGCCATCACCGCAAGATATGCCGTCTTCATCGTTAACAATATTACCTTCACTACAGGTTTTACATTCTTGCCCTTCTTTGGCTTTTACTGCTGCTGATTCATCTTGAGGATTAAAGCCGCCACCACAAAGAAGCTCTTTACAGTCATCTGGTTGTTGCTCATTTAATGGCTGATCTTCGTCAATAACAGGTGCACCATTTTCACAAGTGCCGCATTCATCTGGTGGCGCATCGCCATCATTAGGTTGACTGCCTGAACACAGTTCAGTTTGACAGTTACCTGGCACCTGATTTTCAGCAGGGCGGGTAGGAACAAACTCACATCCGCCTGGGCATCCATCAGTTTTGTTGTAGCAATAGCCGCAATCGTTGCCGCCTTCACAGCAACCACTACCACCAGGTTGACTACCACAGTGCCAACCGGCTTTTACCACACCCACTCCAATGTTTGATTTAACCACAGAGCCGTCTTCACTAACGGTACCTAAACCGATAGCGACAAACTCTTCTAAATCATGGTCGTAAGAATACATTTCAACTTGGGCACCCGGCTGATGAGCATCTACGTTTGGTAAGCTTAATCGAGCCGGTGGATCGAACTTAGTGCCCGTAGGCTGAATGGTTACGATAAATTGAGGTTGCATCCCATTCGGCGGCGCCATAGGAACTTTCGAAGCATTTACTGGTGTGACAGATACATAACCTTCTCTTGAACCATCAGGGAAAGTGACAGAGTCTTTTTTCATTTCCAAAGCAAAGCCAGGATAAGATTCTAACTCTAAGGTAACATCACTTAAGCCAGCATAAACCGCATTTTCAGTGTTTAACTTAACCATATAAATCGGACTACTCATTGGGTTTTCTACACCCGCTACCGTTACAAGGTTAAAAGATAAAGTAGGATATTCGCCGTCGGTGACTATGGTTGAGCCATCGACCAGCAGATGTACAGGACCAACAGGGGCTTGCTCAATTAAGAATTTACCATTTGCATCTGTAGTAGCCTGACGGTTAGTACCCTCAACTGACACTGTAGCGTTTTCAAGAGGATTATCTTGGTTATCCAATACTATGCCACTGATACTAGTCAATGCTGCTTCTTGAGGTTGAAAACCTGTAGCAGCAAAGCCCGCGGTAAGTAAATTTGCATTTGTATTGGATGTTATTGTTGCTGTCACTCTTTGAGCGTCAAGGCCTGCAAGATAACCTAACACCCATTCCGCCGAAGCACGACCATCTGAATCCGTTAGTGTAGTAAAGGTAGATTGACCGTTGCCGAATTTACCCCCGCCTTTTACTATCTTAAATTCTACTTGAACGTTTTCAACTACGTTAGCACCAGCATCAGTGGCAACTACTACCAAAGGTTCAGCTAGTGGTTGACCTACACCGCCGCGTTGGTTGTTACCTGAGTTCACACTTAGTTTATTTGCCGGTTTTCCTAAAGCCGTTGCGGTAAATACCACTTCACTATTCAAACCAACCACAGAGGCTCTTACTTTTTGATTTTGTAAACCAACACGCTGGCCTATGGCAAATTGCGTAGATGCAACACCATCATCATCAGTGTGAGCAACTATTGCGCGACCTTCAAAATCTGAGTTAACACCAACTTTGCCAGACCCTTGAACAACGCGGAAAATAACTGGTTTATTGGCGATTGGCTGGTCGGTAGCTGTTACCACTTTTACCGTAAGAGGTTGAGGTAAAAGTTCTTCTATAATCGCAGATTGGCTTTGGCCGGATACCAAGACTACTTTATCAGTGGAGGGTGGCACATAATTTAAATTAAAGGTTAATTCGCTTAAATTACCCACTTGATCTGAACTTGCGACTCTGACTTGGTTAACACCTTCAGCTAGTTCGATAGTAGCAGCATAACTACGATTGCTAACAGTTGCTGCTTCATCATTTACGGTGACTGTTACTTGGCTGTTTTCAACAGTGCCACGAACGATGTCATTGACCAATCCAGTTATAGTGACATTAGGTGTACTGACTCTTTGCCCGTCTGTGTGAGAGTCTAGTGTTAATGTTGGTGGCGTTAAGTCTAAAGAAACAGAAATGCTATCAGTCACCTGAGTAGTACCTTCAACTGCTCTAGCAACTATTGTGTTGTGTCCTTCTTCTAGGTCAACTGCAGCTGAAAATAAGCCAGCGTTATCTAAGCTAATAGGTACACCATTCAGAGTTAGTGTGACTGGGTTTAAATAAGGGTTGCCGTTTGCATCAGTCACTGAACCTGTAACATTAACTGGGGACACACCTAAAGTTGAAAGTGAATCCGGTGTGAGAATTTTAACAGAGAAACTGGGTGGAATAATAAGATCCTCACCATCACAATCTTCATCTACACCGTTATTAGGGATTTCTGTAGCGCCAGGATAAACCGTTGCGTCATTGTCATTACAGTCGCCTGCTTCTAAAGTGACACCATCACCGTCATTATCAGTGCCAACAGGCTCTTCGACTTCTTCAAAAGTGAAGTCATACACAAAATTATCAAAGTTAAGCTGACCACGTCTATTTTGGCGTATTTTTAAATACTGATTGGCGACTGCAATTTCGCCAGGGGTCAGATTTTTAATTGTAAGATTACCCTCAAGCACAGTGGTCATTGGGTCAGCGTTGGTAATATTGACTTTTACGTTTTGTTTAGAAGTGTCTAGATTTACCACGTGAACTTCGTATTCGATTTCGAAATCGGTTCGGCTGACCCTAGTAGCACTAATTTGCCGGAGCTCTTGGAGTTGAACTTCGGCATTTGCTTGGGTGGGTATAAGAGTGAATAAAGATAAGAATAGAACTGCTACTAGAGAGTTAACAATATTTCGCATGTTGTTATCCTAGGCCGACCCTTATTTAGGTTCAGCATAAAAAGGCTTGTTGAGATGTAATACTAGTTTTAAACAAGCCCAAGTTTTGCAAATTCACAGTAACACTATCGGCGAAGGATAACCTGTGGACCCATCAATGTTTTACGTCCATTTAATTTACAAATTAGATGGACTTATTTTATCGCTTAAAACGACGAGAAGAAGCTAAAAACGCAGCCGATAAAAGCATCAAAAACAGTGCTGACGGACTAGCTACACTATTTGTTGGTGTTACGTTAGTGCCTAATATGGAGTCGACTAAATCATAATTGTAATCGAAAATATCCAAGTACAGCTGCGGGGCGTTTGTGGCAGATAAAGAAGAATCAAAAACCGAGAATGTTAGGCCACTAAAACTTGTAGTAGAGCTAAACCCAGCAATTGATGAGTAATCTTCATAAATACTGACTGTCACTGGGAAGATTGTTCCTCCAAGATTCAATGTGTCAAAAAGTTCAAAGAACCAAAGAGAATCTGAAGTGCCATATTCAGTTAAACTGGAAGATGTGTTGGTCATATTGATTTGGTGTGAAAAGGGCAACCAAATTTCAAAGAACCATTCATTATTATCGCCATCAGAGGCTTCGCCAATAATTTCCATATTGTAGTCTATAACACCTGCGCTACTTCCTTGTTCAACTGTGTATTCTAAAATGACAGCATTAGATGAAAAAGATGCGACAAGCAAACAAACCGTTAGTACAACTGTTGCAGCTAAAGTTGAGATACGAAACATAACTAGAAATCCATTCAATTTATAAAGCAAGTGTAGATGCAAAACAAATAACATGCCAGTTAAGATGGAAATACATAACGTATTGAAAAATATATATTATTTGATATTCATACAATTGATAGGTTTATTTTATGTAAAAAAAGCTGACAATACGGATTTTCTTCGAAAAAGGATCAATAATCGTAAAAACAATAGCTTAGCAATAATGTGAAAAAAATGTAAACGATATCAATTAGACTTAAATATGATAATTTTATTGACAGTTGTCAAGTTTGTATAAATTTGTCATTCTCTGTTCCCTTGTGGATACAGATTAATGCGACATGGAATGAACAGCTTATCTTTTCACTTAAAAGCTTTAATATGGTGCATGGCAACGCCGTTCATGTTGCAAGTGCATACTAGCTATGCTCAAGTAGTTTCTCCAGAATTTGTACCGCCAAATTTACACCAATCGAAGATTGAAAACCTTACCTTAGAATCTATTAGTGCCAGATATGGTATTTTTGCTAGGCATAAGTATTCATCGAGTAAAATTAGTTCGATCAAAGAAACTATAAGTGCGAGCGCTTGTGTACTTGATGTCAACAACGATGGGTTTCAAGATCTCTTAACCCTAAGCGGTGGCGGATTCCAAAGGGAATTCGGTCGTCCAGCATGGTGGGCAAAACCTAGCACTTATACATTGCATCTTAATGTGCAAGGCCGATACTTTAAATCAGTAGCCATTGAAAACACGAGTTTGGCCAATCAAGAAGGTATTAACTGTCATGCGGCTGATCTAAATGATGATGGTTTTCAGGATATAGTCATTACCCACCTTTCTGGTCACCAAATCCTTTTAAATAACACAATCCTTGATACACAAAGCAACTCGCCTTTTGTTGATGACCAGTTTATTGCTACAGGAGAAAAAAGTTTTCCCATTCACGCCTTAGTCGCCGATTTTAATGATGACGGTTTTCTTGATATCTACAGTAGTCATTTTATTAATTACACAAAGGGCCAAAAGACAGAACAATCTGAACAAGGTTTTTCTATTCAAAATCAAGTCAATTTTAAAGCGGCTTTATTTGATTCCCAACCCAATAAAATGTTCTTCCAAGACCCTAAGCAACCTTTGAATTTCCAACTTGCAGATGATCCCGTGTTTACCAGTGGTGTTGGACGTAGTTTATCCAGCTATTTCGTCGATCTAAATTTTGATGGCAAGCGAGATATCATTGTAACCAATGCCTTCGATTCTAGGAGTAGGGTTTTTTTAGCGGCAAGAAATAGCTACTCAGAAGCCTTAGGTGATTATCGTTTATTTTTTGCTGATAACACACCTTTGATGATTTTTTCTAAACCCTATGTTTCAGATAAAAGGGCTAATATGCAGGCTTATTTAGGTAGAAAATCCGGAACTGCTAGCCAACTCAATTTTTTTAATACTGAAACTAAGCTATGGGAGACTGTCGCCAGTGAAGTAACGGATAGACGACTATCAATTCAAACCAATGAATGGGGAGGTGCAGCTGCAGATTTGGATGGAAATGGACTCTCGGACTACTTCATTGGCGCTGGGGGAATAATGCCAATGTCAGATAGTGGTCATTTTGTTATTGGGCAAGCGAATCGAATTTTACTGCAAACTGAATTAAATGTATTCGTTGAAAAATCTACAGAACAGTCAGCCTTTCTCCCTCAATCTTCTAGAGGAGCAGGATTTATTGATGTTGATAATGATGGGAGTTTAGAGCTAATAACAGCGAATAATAACGGCCCATTTTTACTGCAAAAAACCAGTTTTCCAGCCCCTGAGTTTTGGATTGGATTGCAGTTGCCTCGATCTGCTAAATTCGACCAAGCATTAGTAACTTTGGTCGCTGGAGAAAATCAGCTTAAGCAACAAAATGGCTTCGCAAAAAATGGCTTTTTGCAAAGTGATGGTCGATTATTATTTGTGTTGCCAAAAACTAGCGCTTGGATCTTACAAATTACATTGTCTAGTGGTGAATCTTTGGATTTTACCCTCACAGATCTTAATCAGTATTACTTGGTTACCCAAGAAGGTAATTTAGAGCAGATAGCAAAAACTCAACCTATGTCGGTCAATTATGGACCTCTAAAGGATTTACAAGAGATTCAAGGTTTACCTCAAGATAAACAACTGGCTTGGTTAGATATGCAAAACCCCAGTGCAGAAGTTTTTATACCTCTGCTTGATCAAGTGTGGAAATTTTTAAGTCCTGAAACTAAAACAGCGTTGTTTGATCGATATACCATAAATCCTTATTGGCTAAATCTGTACATAATAGAAAAGAGCTTACAGTATGACAGTGACATCTTGTCACAAAGCTTGATCCAATATTTGCAATCTATTGAACCTGAATATGCAGAACGTTGGGTTCTTCCATTTATTGAGGGTTTACAGGGAGAAGCTTTGTGCAGGAGCATGGACGCCTTCAAAGCTATTTTTCATGAAGAAGAAGCTATGGTTTTGAGTAAGCAGCTGTTAGTGGCACCTTTGATAAAACAATTCAGAAGAGCGAATAATGCGGACAAACTTTGTATTCTTAACGCATTAGGTGAAGCGGAAAATCGGCGTATAACAGTTCAACTTTTAAGTAGTTTAGCCCAGGAAAGTTCGAAGGAAGTAAAGGCTGCGATTATAAATACCCTTGGAAATATTAGAGATTCCAGAGCTAAACCAATCTTAGATGATATTCTTGAAACATCCATGGAATCGGCGTTAATTGCGGAAAGTTTGATTGCACTTAAACGAATGCAATCTTTGGATTTAGCATCAGCTTTGCAATCTATTACTATTCGTTTAGACAAAAAGAAGAGGATTTCTGTGGTCAGCTACATAGTGACCAAAAACGATTACGCGGTATTTCTTGCCGAAGATCGCCGTCAATTAAGAGAGTTTTTTAATCAGGCAACGCCATTTGAGCTGGAGGGGACTAGCGTAGTTGAATTGTTAATGGCGAACTTAGTTCAAACAGCTAATTCAGATTTGATATCAAATTATTTATCCAGTGAAGACACAAAGGTAAGAGTACTGGCTGCCTATATGTTGCAAAGCCAACTAAAAAATGGAAAAAATTCTTCTAGATACAGCCAAATAATAGCGCAAGAACTTACTCCCGAATCCTTGTCATTGATTGACAAAACAGGTTTAAAAAGCGGCTTTAATTTAACACCTCCTCAAGTAAACTTATTGCTTAACCGCTGGCTCGACAACTATGATGACTCTCAATTCGCTAGTTTATTCAAGCGTCTGACTCATCTAGAAATTTCGACATTTTTATTGGCTAATTCAGAGCAAGGCATAAAAATATTGAAAAGCCTTAATGGTGGTCAATTGCATTGGCCAAGCATAGTCAATGGACTGGATAAAATGCAGTCAGAACAAAAACAAGCATTATTGAGCCTATGGTATCAAGACTGTCCAAGTCTTTGTCAGTCAGCTTCGGACTCCACTACTTCTATCTCGCAAAAAATACGTTTAATATTGAACCAGCTATATTCTTCCGTGGATGAGCCCAATGAAAGCCAGATTCTATTGCTTGAGAGGGCTGCAGAAAACGATTGGCAGGTGGTGATAGGAATTCTTGATCAGAAGTTATCTAAATTAACAGAAGGCCAAGTTTTACGTGTGATAAGGAAGCTTCCTTGGTCTCAGTTGAATGATCATAAACCGTTTTTAGAAAAAATTAGAGCGATCATTCGAACTGTAAATGGCAGAGCTAGCAATTATGAAAGTGCGACATTTGACCAAAAGTGGTTTATGTTTGAACAGCAATTGTGGGCCGAATACATAAGCGCAGAGGAATGAGTTTTATGGACAACAATCATGTTTGCCGTTAAAAACCTTTTACAATCCGAACAAAGATTGTCGAAGTGGATGAATGCCACCATGTTGGCCTCATTCATTACGGGGTTAGTTGCTTGGATTATAGATCTGCATAATGTTTATACCCAAATAAACTCTCTTGTCCATATTCTGATTGGCACCTTCTTTTTTGTACTAGCAACGCCCTACTTTTATGTCCATTTTAGACGCACTTTAGCCTTTCGGCGAGCTGGGCTTATTTTCAGTGGATTATGCTTGTTGGCTCTATGGTTGGTCTTAATTTATACCGGTTTTTACATCGCTATTTTTGGACTCAGCGAATCTACTGGATACGTTTTACAGGTTCACTTGGTCAGTGTCTTAAGTTTTGTTGCAGTACTTATTCTGCATATTTTGGTACATGTGGTCTTTTTTCCTAAAAATCGCCAAAAAAGTACTTCAGGACAATTTCCTAGTTACACCAAGGGGAGTAAGTCTCTGTTATTGAAAGTAAATATTGCCGTTCAAGCTAGCATGTTGCTGGTGGTTTTGGGATTCGCAATAGCAACACCTGAAAAAACACCCACACAAGCAATTATCCAACCTTATCAGTATAATTATGGCGAGCATAAATTTCGCCCCGCACAAACTGAAACCCATGATGATCAGTTTGTTCGTTATGAAGATATTGCCAAGTCGCAAAAATGTGTGAACTGCCATACCGAATTAGGTGAACAGTGGATGTCATCTATCCATAGGATGGCGGCAGCCGATCCCGCTTATGTGACTAACATAGATTTATTGACCAAAAATAAAGGTATGTCAGCAGCGCGTTATTGTGAAGGTTGTCATGCTCCAATTGCATTGCTTACTGGCCAGTTGACCGAAGGTGGGTTCCATGGCGGTACTATCAATACTCAGGCCCATGCCGAAGGTATTTCCTGCATGAGTTGTCACGGTATTCAATCTTTGAGTCACGAGAAAGGCAATGGTAGCTATGTATTTGCCCCTAGTACTGATTATCTGTTTGCTGAAACATCAAATGCAATGTTGGAATGGATAAATGAACGTTTAATTAAAGTAAATCCAGCCCAACATCGTAAAGAAATGGCAAATCCATTGATACAAGATCCAAAAATGTGTGCATCCTGCCACTCACAGTTTATGGATAAGGAAATGAATAGTTGGGGTTGGCTTAAAATGCAGGATGAATATTCTGCCTGGGTAGATAGTCCTTATGCTCAACATCATGATAGAGAATTCGCAAATGCTGATTATACTCGATGTCAGGATTGTCATATGCCCCTTGTTGATGCCAAAGATCCTTCCGCCAATACAGATGGCAAAGCCAGAAGTCACAGATTTATTGGCGCCAATACCTTTGTGCCTGTTATGCGAAACGATAAAACCCAGTTTGAACTAACCAAGAAATTTTTACAGACTAATAAAATTCGATTGGATATTGACGAACCAAATCGACAAGATGCTTATCATTCAGAATTTCACTTGGATGAGTCCTTAAGAGATTTAACCGAAGCACCATTTTTCTTTTACTTAGGAGAAACGGCTAAGCTAGATGTGGTAGTAACAAATGTTGGGGTCGGTCACGATTTTCCTGGTGGGACAATTGATATCAACCAAGTCTGGTTAGAGTTTAAAGTAGTGGATGCTCACGGAGAGGTGGTATATCACAGTGGTGATATCGATGAGCAAGGTTTTGTGGATCAAGATGCTTATTTTTACCGCTCAAAACCAGTCGACAGGTTTGGCAATCATGTGTGGAAACATGATTTGTTTAATATGGTGGGGCGCTCATTCAAACGCACTATTCCAGCCGGTAAGTCAGATATTGTTAATTATAGTTTTGATGTCCCAATGTGGGTAGAACCACCGCTCACAGCAACTGTTAGGTTGCGATATCGCAAACTAAATAATCAGTATGCGACTTGGGCCCTCAAAGAACAGTATTTTGCATTACCAATAGTGGATATGGCTTGGGAATCTTTAGATATTCCAATTGAGTTAGTGCCCAAAGTAATAGATCACAATGCTTCTAACAAAGGAGATACTGGAAACGTATCCCCTTAGAAGCGTCTTATAGCGGTAAAATCAAACTGACAATGGACTTGATCTGTAAATCGTCAAGTTCGCTTTCGTCTCGCACCGGTATAATTTTGTTTTTATCCGTCCTTACTATCAATGGAATATATTTTCCAGCATTGGTGTTTTGATAATCTTTAAAACTATATTCTTCGGTGAGTTTAGTACTCTTGATCTCTGCTCCTTCACGCATTAAAGAGGCTAACTCCGAATATGTATGACCACTGAATAACCCTAGACTCTGGCGATATTTTTGATTCGGCTGGTGGGCTTGCATGCCACTATTTTCACCATATGACAGACCGGTGACTTTATTGTTTCCTAGTTCATGTTGAAAATGATGAGTGACCAAAGAATTAGCATATCGATAGGGAGACACTATCAATACCTGACCAATACCGGTTAAATCCATGGTGCGCTGAGCATGTTCAGAACTTGGATTACCATAATAGGTGTTGATACCGTCCATGCGCGCGATAGAAATAGATTCCCAGTTAGTATCAGCGACCAAAACCTTTACTTCCGATTTTGTCAGTTCCTTGGCCAGAGCTCTAGCAAACTCATTCGCACCAAAGAGTAAGAAACCTTTAGCAGTAGGGGCTTGAACACCTAACCAGGCAGCAATAGGTTTCGCGCTAATACTTTGCAATAACACGGTCGAGATAATAATGAAAAAAACCAAGGATACGATTAACTCAGCATTTTCATAACCTTGTTGCTGTAATTTTAATGCAAATAATGCGCTTACAGCCGCTGCTACAATTCCCCTTGGCGCTATCCAATTGATCAGTACTTTTTCTTTCCAGTGAATATCGGTTCCTTGAGTAGCTATCATCACCGCTAGTGGACGAGCCACTAGAAACATGATTGCTAAAATGATGCCCGCGCCAGTTGCCAAGTCAGCAACTTGAGATAAATCGACTCTGGCCGCAAGTATAATGAATAAGCCAGAAATCAATAATACACTCAATGTTTCTTTAAATTCTAAGATACCTTCAACGTCTACATTTTTACTATTGGCTAACCAAATCCCCATGATAGTCACAGTGATTAAGCCTGATTCGTGGGCCACAATATTTGATAACTGAAAAGCACCTAAAACCGTTGAAAAGACTAGGGTATTCACTAAGTACTCGGGTACTAAATGACGTTTCAACACCCATCCGAGGATAAAGCCACAAAGGACACCAACAACGGAACCCGCGACTACAGTTTTACCAAAGGTAAACAGGGTAAATAAAAACGCATTTTGAGAAGCCAAGATAAATTCAAATACCAGTACTGCTAGTATCGCACCTATAGGATCGATAATGATGCCTTCCCATCGCAGTACTTGTGAAATGTTGTGGCTGGGTCGCACTGATCGTAACAACGGCATTATCACCGTTGGCCCAGTGACTGTTACTATGGCACTAAAAAGAAAGGCCATCTGCCAAGATAAATCTAAAATATAATGAGCGGCAGGGGCTACCACTATCCAGGAGATAAAAACGCCTATAGTACATAAGCTTGTTACCACCTTGCCATGAGCTCCAAGCTCTTTAAAATTAAGTGTTAATGCGCCTTCAAACAAAATAATGGCAACTGCCAAGGACACAAAAGGAAACAATAAATCGCCAAACAAGGCATCACTGTCGAGTATACCTGTCACCGGGCCCACCAGAATCCCAATTAATAACAAGGGTAGAATTGCAGGAAGACGAACTTTAGTCGCGATGAGCTGGCAGGTAATGGATAAAACACCGATCATTACCAATTGAAACGAGGGATCTTGTAGCATCAGCTTCCTTATTATTTATTCTGCCTATCGCAACTTTGTTTATATGGCGCGATTGGAGGGAGTGATCACTTTTATTCTGTACAAGCAAACTCACTCTACCCTAATTTGCTGGATTTGATAAAAAATTTTTACCTGTTAGGCTAAATTTTAATGACGGAAGCAAAATTTCGTGAAACTATCTATGCCAACTCAATAAAAAGGTCACTATTGTGAAAATCGGAATCCTTTCTCGAAACAAAAATCTGTATTCAACCAAACGCTTAGTCGAGGCGGGTGAAGCCAGAGGTCACGAAGTAGATGTGATAGATACCCTACATTGCTACATGGATATTACCAGCTCGCGACCAGCGGTAAGGTTTAAAGGTGTTCAACTGCCAGAATATGATGCCATTATTCCTCGTATTGGCGCTAGCATAACTTTTTATGGCACGGCAGTTGTTCGTCAATTTGAAATGATGGGTTCATTCAGTGTGAATGAATCTGTCGCTATTAGTCGTTCCAGAGATAAATTACGCTCGATGCAACTATTATCAAGAAAAGGTATTGGCTTGCCGAGAACTGGATTTGCCCACAGCCCTGACAATGTTAAAGATCTTATTAAAAATGTCGGCGGAGCCCCGGTTGTCATCAAACTACTTGAAGGTACTCAAGGTATCGGTGTAGTGCTAGCTGAAACAAACAAAGCGGCAGAAAGTATCATTGAAGCCTTCATGGGAATCAAAGCTAACATTTTAGTACAAGAATTTATAAAAGAAGCTGGTGGTTCAGATATACGTTGTTTTGTTATCGGTGGTAAGGTGGTTGCCGCGATGAAACGACAAGGCGCAGAAGGTGAATTCCGTAGTAATTTGCACCGCGGTGGTACAGCTGTGTTAACTAAAATTTCCGCCAAAGAAAGAGCCACAGCCATTGCTGCAGCTAAAGCTATGGGGTTAAACGTGTGCGGAGTTGATTTACTTAGAGCAAGCAGTGGACCTGTAGTTATGGAAGTGAATTCTTCCCCAGGACTAGAAGGGATAGAAGCTGCGACTTCGAAAGACGTTGCTTCTATGATCTATCAATTTATTGAAAAAAATGCCAAACCTTATCGTACCAAAACAAAAGGAAGAGGATAACGGGTGAGTAAACATTCGGAAGTATTAAAGATCGGGCAACACAAGATTTTGCCAGGTCAGCGTGTAAAGCTGCAATTACCGGTTGCGAAGCTTTATACAAATACAGAAATGTCTATTCCTGTAGAAGTGATTCGCGCCAAGAAACCTGGCCCTGTGGTATTTTTAAGTGCGGCTATTCATGGCGATGAGCTAAATGGTATAGAGACAATTCGTCGATTGTTAGCGATGAAAACTTATCGCTTGGCAGCGGGGACTATTATTGCTGTGCCCATAGTAAACGTGTACGGCATGTTAAACCAAAGCAGATATATGCCCGATAGACGCGATCTTAATCGTTGTTTTCCAGGCTCTCCGAAAGGCTCGTTGGCAGGAAGATTAGCGCACTTATTTTTAAATGAAATCGTCAAAAAATGCGATTATGGCATCGATTTTCATACGGGCGCTATTCACCGTAGTAATTTGCCCCAAATTCGCGCAAATTTAAGTGATGAAGAAACCAATGAATTAGCTAAGTCCTTTGGTGTTCCAGTATTGTTAAATGCAGATTTACGTGACGGTTCTTTGCGCGAAAGTGCTTTAGAGATGGGAGTTAAAATTCTACTCTATGAAGCAGGACAGGCACTGCGCTTTGACGAATTATCGATTCGCTTAGGCATTCGGGGAATTTTAAATGTATTGAGTCATCTGGAAATGGTGAAATTACGTAAGAAGCGCCGAACACACCCCAAAACTGAACCCTTTACAGCTAATAAGTCAACATGGATTAGAGCGACTTGCAGTGGAACAGTAAGAGACATGAAACATCTAGGGGATCACGTTAAAAAAGGGCAGGTACTTGCTGAAATTTGCAGTCCAACGGGTGATTTTGTTGAAAAACTCAAAGTGCCCTTTGGTGGTGTTATTATTGGTAAGCAAAATATTCCTTTGGTGCAAGAAGGTGATGCAATGTATCACATCGCTATGTTTGAAGAGCCTGGTGAAGTTGCTGAACACATAGAGTTAATGCAAGACAAAATTAATCTAGATGCAGAAGTGGATGAAATCAAAACGATTTGATTGAGTTTGGAGAATTAAATGTCAGAAAAAAATCTAGCTTTGGATGATGCATTGATCATAGGTGCAATCGAAACTATCGATTTGCCCGATTTAGGGTTAGCGGCTATTACTACGCGTATTGACACTGGCGCTCAGACCTCGGCCTTACATGTGGATCACATCCAATTAAAAGATCGTGGCGGCATTATCGAATTTGAATTTCATCCAGATTTCCACGAAGTAAAGAAAACCATTAAATGCAGCGCTCAGCTTCACGACACCCGTTGGGTGAAAAGCTCTAATGGGGAAAGAGAACGACGGTACGTGATCAAAACTACCGCCACTCTAGGAGTAAAAACTTGGGAGATTGAGCTAACATTAACCAATCGCTCGGGGATGAATCATCTAATGTTGCTTGGTAGAGAGGCTATGCAAGACGGCTTTTTAGTGCATCCTGGCGAGAGCTTCTTAGCATCATAGACCTACTAGTTTTATCTTATTGTTATTTAATTTTACTGGTTAAACCAAGTTGTTAATTAAATTAAATACTATAGGGATTTGGTTGTTTATTTATAATTTAATTAAAAGGTTATTATATGCCTAACTTAGAAGCCCTGGCTTCCTTCGAAGATTTTAGAGCAGCGGCAAAACGTGCGCTTCCCAGAATATTATTTGATTACATAGACGGTGGTTCATACTCTGAGACCACTTTGAAGCGCAACGTGAATGCGTTTCAAGATTTGACTCTTGATCAGCGAGTCATGTTGGACATGTCGAACATTTCTAGCGAGATTGAATTATTTGGCGAAAAACTTGCCGCCCCTATCATTTTAGCCCCCGTTGGTTTTTCTGGTATGTATGCGAAACGTGGCGAAGTGCAAGCAGCAAAAGCAGCCTATTCTCATAACCTTCCATTTTGTTTATCAACTGTTGGCATTTGCTCAATTGATGAAGTGACTCAAGATGCTGGGAAAGCACCTTGGTTTCAGCTGTATATGATTAAAGACAGAGCTTGCATAGCAGATTTGCTAGCAAAAGCGCAGGACAATGGTAGCAAAGTGTTAGTGCTAACGGCTGATTTGCAAACGCCTGGTGCCCGCTATCGAGATGTACGTTCGGGCATGATGCGTAAACTAAGTGTAGTTGAGTATATGAAACGCGGCTTAGAAGGCGTGATGAAAGCGCATTGGAGCTATAACGTCATGCTCAAGGGACGTCCACATACGTTTGGCAATTTACAGGGCGTATTACCAGAAAATGCCAGTTTTGATGAAGCTTGGAAATGGATAAGCCAGAATTTTGATCCTTCGGTAAATTGGGATGATTTGGCCTTCATTCGAGAACATTGGAAGGGGCCTATTGTGTTAAAGGGTATTATGACTGCCGAAGATGCAAAATTAGCAGTAGAGCATGAGTTAGATGGCATAGTGGTTTCAAATCATGGGGGACGGCAGTTAGATGGTGCGCCAACAAGTGTTAGCGTGTTACCTGAAATTGTAGAAGTAGTAGATAAAAAACTAAAGGTGTTATTAGACTCTGGCGTTCGCACAGGATTGGACGTACTTAAAGCTCGCCAATTAGGCGCGGACGCGTGTTTAATAGGAAGACCCTGGGCGTTTGCATTAGCAGCTGGTGGTCAACAAGGCGTAGATAGATTGCTGACATTGATGAAAGCAGAATTGAGAACGGCACAAGTACTTAGTGGGATTTCAAGTTGTTAGCTTGATCTGGAGCATATTATTCTAGTTGATATATTGTGCAAGATAAGCAGATAAATTGTACAATAGTATAAATTTTCGATTAATCATTTATTTGGGGTCAACTTCTGAATGAAAATACGCTGGATCCTCGGATGTTTTTGCGCAGTAGTCTCAGTATTAACAAGTGCTAGTGACAAGGCTAAGCAAGAAGTTGTGATGTATACTGAATCTCAGTATCGTCCGTACAGCTATATTGAAGATGGTCAGTTAAAAGGCATTTATATTGACCTCATTGCGCGAATGAACCAAGAATTGCCAGAGTATAAAATCACAACCTACGCAATGCCATGGTTCGAAGCCCTCAACAACGTTAAGAAAGCCAAAGGCGATGCAATCTTAGGGACATATTTTTTAGGCAAATCCCGACCCCAGATTTATCCCTATAGCATGCCAATTTATAAAGAAGAAATCATTCTGGTTTGCAGTGACAAAACCATCCCTAAAGGTGATTATAATTTTCCCCAAGATTTTCAAGGCAAAGTCATTGCTAACGTAAAAGGTTACGAAGCTTGGCGTCGTGATGCGGTTAAAAATATCAGCTATGAATCCTACTTCCGCTTTTTCTAAGTGCCCAGTACTGATATAGCCTTAGCTATGGTAGTGAAGGATAATATTGATTGTGCCTTGTTTGAGAGTCTGGCTTTTCAAAGTTCTTTTCAACATTTAAAGCAAGTGGGAAAATACGTGCTTGATGCTGATTTAACCCCTGTAGTAGTGCATACCATGAGTGTTGAAGATGTATATGTTGGTTTTTCATGGCGCGCCTTTCATGATCCAGAAAAAGTTTATCTAAATGATTTTAAACGTAAGTTTGACAACCTTTTACATGACCTTCAAAAAAGTGGTGAATTGCAAAAGATAGTAAATCAGTATGTCGAGTAAAACCTATTGAAATACGCCGCCGCTTCTAAAAAAATTATTTAAAAAAAAGCCCGTTCATAACGGGCTTTTTACTAAAACATGATTAGAAATATCCTTTACATTCTATATCGAACACCTACAGCAAAGGTGCGGCTCACAAGAGCGCTGCCAAAATTGTGGGTGTTAGGATACTGATAATAGGACTGATATATCTCATCGGTGATATTAGTTGCATCAAATGTAAACATCAGATTTTCAGTTGCTTCATAGCTCAACTGAAAGTTCAAACTCTCTTCAGGGCGTCGATATACAGGTCGTGGGTTTGCAAAAAGCGCAGCTTCATAATTATTGATAAAATCATCTCGCCACACATATGAAAGACGCATATCAAAATTGTCTTTTTCATATATACCAACAATACTGTAAGAATTATCAGATACGCCAAACATGCTTCTTTCAAGTTCTGCCGACAAGAATATATCACCGTTAGCATCTACATCATATTCGCGAATAATTTGGTTAGAATCTAGCAATGTATAACTGGCCTGAACACCAATGCCATCTAAAATATCCGGCAGGCCATCAGGGAAATAAACTGCACCGAATTCCCACCCTTGTAACTTACCGTCGGAAGTATTTCCAGGTTGAGTTAATACATACTGAGTCGGTTGCTCATCTTCTGGACCTTGCAGAGTTGCAAGGCGGCGCTGGTCAAAAACAAAACCTTCTATGTCCCGTTGGAACCAAGCTGCATAAACTGAACTCTCAGGGGCAAAATACCATTCAAGGGATAGGTCAATATTCACTGATTCTACAGGCCCTAAATCGGGATTCCCTTGACCTGCAGTTTTGAGATCTAGACCGGTTAGATTCGAGCCATAGTTAATTGTCGGATTTAATGCTGCGAAATCTGGTCGGCGTACAGTTTCAGTGTATGCGATACGCGCCAATAAATCCTCGCTTAAGTGATATCTGACAACTAAACTTGGGAGCACAGAAGTACTTGAGCCTTCTCCTTCTGTACCATCAAAGAACATTTCTCTGTCAGCACTTTCTATCCGAACCCCCACTTGCCCATCTATTTTCTTGCCAGCAAGTGTGGTATTGAAGTCTGCCTCGAAATAAGCTTCCGTAGATACTTCTTCAATATCAAAATTTAAGGTTGGTGTTTGATCGGTAACATCGTCGTAGCCGTGTAACGCTCTGATTTCTTGCCGATTATTGGCAATGTACTCGGCATCTATTCCAGCCCAAGAAGAAGGAAAATATGCGTTTCCATCCATGAAATTTGTGTTTAAAAATACAAAATCAGCAGCGAAATCCGAAAGTGGAGCTCCAATATTTCCGCCCGGACCTAAATAATCATAGTCTTGAGCAGTTCTTTTGTCATATCGAAAGCCATACGCAATTTTTTCGAAAATTCCAAATTCTACATATTGCTCTGCGTCTATGGTAAAAGTCAGCGCATCCCCTTCACCTAGATAGTTATTATCGTATAAGCTGTTGGTTAGCCAATTCGACGGATTTGTTATATCTGATTCATCGATTCCTGCTGTTGCAGGATTGTCTAGAATTTCCAATGAAGGCAGTCCATCTCCTGCATTGAAATCAAAATTTAGAATACCTTGTAATGAAGCCGGTGTGCCTCGCATTGCGAAAAACCAATTAGAATATTCGCTAGTTTGATATACGACTTCAGATTCGACACGTAAATTATCGGTAAAATCCCATCTACCCCCTAAAGCATACAGATAACCATCCGTTTTACCTGTAAAAAAGTCTGAGCTTGAGAAATTATTTCCAATATTTTGAGAATCAAGGGCTGACCCCGCTTTTACAATATTCGTCCCTTCAAACAAATATAAGGGGGTATCAGGAGGCAATAAATAACCATATTCTACGTTTTTAAACAGCATTGTAGTTTTATTATCTGTTCTAAAACCGTTATAAAACGCTTCAAACAGATATTCCGACCAATCATTTGGCGCCCATTGAAAAGACACACTTGTTGCAGGTCTTTTTCGGTCACCATACGTGTCTATTCCAAATATTGCGTCTCTAGATAGGTAGTACTCAGCGTTTTCACCATTGATATCTAGGGTAGCGCCTGCATCAAAAGACAAACCCTCTTCTAAACCCGCGGTCCAGAAATCCCCTGGAACACGTCTTAACATTCGATATGTTTCGGGTGGATTTTTTGTAAAATAGGGTAACATTGCACCTGCTGTTAAGGATTGGTCTCTAAACCTAGTTCTAGCATAAGCGACGTTCAATAGGGCGCCGAATTCACCAAGGTCTGTGTCCCATCTCGTGCTCACTAGGAAGCTGACATTGGGATCAATATCGCCTTGTTGTTCTTGCTCGATTCCGCGGGCAGCAAACACCATTGTAGTATCGTCAAAATTAAAGGGGCGCTGAGTGGAAACGTCTATTTGGCCCGCCAATCCACTACCAAGTTGTGATGCTGAACGCGTTTTATACACACTGGCACTTTCAAGTAAAGCTGCAGGGATATCAGCTAAGGCAATAGACCTGCCTACCGAGGTAAAAATGTTTCTTCCGTTTACTGTAGTTGTAACATCAGTTAAACCACGAATACTGACTGTACTGACTTCACCGCCCGTTCTATCGGTTACTTGGACGCCAGAAACCCGTTGCAAGGCCTCTACGACATTGTTATCAGGAAACTTACCTATGTCCTCAGCAACAATTGCATCAACTATTTGAATATTCTGGCGTTTAATATTAATTGCTTTGTTTAAACTAGCACGAATGCCTGTGACCTCAATAACTTCAACATTATCGTCGTTTTCTGAGATTGAAGTGTCAGTCTCTTCCTGAGCTTGCAGTAGGCTACTGCTCAAGGCAATTATTACTGCAGTTGCTAGTTGCTTCTTCTTAAACATTCGGTAAACCTCCATTACTGGGAACAATTTTAGCTTCAGCCAGTAACCGTTGTGTGTTGTGTTAACTATTCAATTTGTAAGATTGTTATTTTTCATAACTGAACGATGAAATATCGCTAAATATTATTGTATGATTTAATCGGTGTCAACAGCCTGTGTTAAAACTATTAACAATTATTTACATTTGTCTCGATTGTAGCGGTGAAAATAATAAAACGTAATGGCATAATGAATTAAATAATTATAAAAAACAGATAGATATAAAATTTTAATCGAATTAACATTACAATAGTGTTAACAACAGATTTACATAGTATATACTCGATGTTATATTAAATTAGTCATACAATATTACTTTGATGAGGTTTAACCATGAGATGGAACAAAGTGTTGTTATCCGCAGGAGTAGCTGCTGTGTTATTTGGCTGCGGAGACGGAACACAACAAGAAGTTGGAGGTGCGGTTCAAGCGCCTGAAAATACGCCACCGGTAATTGTACCCGATCCCACTTTCCCAACCGATGTCACTTTTACGGAAGTTGGCGTACACGACCCTTCAGTGATTCGCTTGGACGACGGCACTTTCTATATATTTGGCTCTCATATGGCCTTCGCCAGTTCCACTGATCTTTTTAACTGGACACAATTAAACCCTAGTGCAGCAAGTAACGAAGAAGCTGCTGCAAACACGCCTTTATTTAATACTTATGAAACACAAGCTGCTGAAGGTATTTCTTGGGTGGGTGGCCATATTGGGTCTTGGGCGTCCGATGTTATCCAACTCGCTGATGGTAAATACTATTTCTATTATAATCATTGCGCTTTGCCCTCAACAGGGAATTGTGTCTCTCGTTCTTATTTGGGCGTTGCTGTATCTGATGATATAGAAGGGCCTTATGAAAATCTGGGATTGATATTAACAACTGGACACGAAGGTGCTGAGAATCCCGGAATTAACGGAGAAGACTACGATGGTAATGTGCATCCTAATGCAATAGATCCTGATGTCTTTTTCGATAAAGAAGGGCGTTTATGGATGGTATATGGTTCATATTCTGGCGGTATATGGATTATGGAGCTTGACCCTGATACGGGTATGGCATTACCGGAACAAGGTTATGGCACTAAGCTTATGGGCGGCTTCTACAGCGCTATAGAAGGGCCATTCATGTTGTATAGTCCTGAGACGGATTATTACTACTTATTTACTTCTTTTGGTGGGTTTGCTGCCGCAGATGGTTATAACATGAGAATTTCGCGTTCTCGAAATCCTGACGGGCCTTTTTTAGATAGCCAAGGTCAAGATATGATCGGAGCTTCCGGTGCTTGGTCAGCCATAGAACCTTATGGTAACAAAATAATGGGCGGGTTCATGTATGACGTAAACCCTGGGGAGTCGGGTTCAGATAATGGATATATGGCACCTGGGCACAATTCTGCCTATTATGACGAATCTACCGGTCAATATTTCAATATTTTTCATACTCGTTTCCCCAATAGTGGAGAGATTCACAACGTGCGAGTTCATGAAATGTTTATGAATCAAGATGATTGGTTGGTAGTCGCGCCACATCGCTACGTGCCAATTGAGGGTGAGAACATAGTCGATGAAGCTGATTTGTTCGGCACATTTAAATTAATAAACCACGGCAGTGATATTAATCGTGAAGCTGCACTTTCAGGTTATATTACACTTGAAGATTACAACGAGATTTCAGGGGAGTATACGGGGTTATGGTATTACGAAGCAGATAACATTGTACGTTTATACATCGATGGATTGGGTGATTTTAGAGGCGTAGCTTCTTGGCAATATAATGAAAATGCGCAAGCTTTTGTGCCCACCTTTAGTGCCATCGATGAGGAAGGTGTAGCTATTTGGGGCAGTAAATTACTGATTGACGACGATACAGTAGCGCTAACAAATACATTAGATGCTATGACATTTCCTGAAATGACGACTTTTAATTTGTCACTCCCAGCCATAGGGGCTAACGGTGCTGAAATTACTTGGACTAGTAGCCATCCCGATTACCTAGAAGTGACTGGGGTACCAGAGCAACCCAATGCGAGTTATTTGGGGGTAGTAACGCGACCTAACGTGGGCAGTGGTGATGCTGAAGTATCAATTACCGCCACGGCAACACTTAACGGTGTTTCACAATCCAGAACCTATACAATAGGTATTCCTGCAAGAGTAGCCTACAACAGAGTTGCCCATTATAGCTTCGAAGGCGAATTAAACGATGAGCTATCAAACTATGCTGCAGCAACTCAAACAGGTGATAGACCAGATAATACTGGTACAGTTTCCTATGCGGTTGGTCAAAATGGTCAAGCTGTGATGTTAGATGGCACTAACGGCGTAAGATTACCCGATGGCATCATAAATTCTTATGATTACACCGTTTCTATGTGGTTAAATGCAGATGCTTTAAACACCTTTACCACAGCATTTTTTGGAGACGCAGGTGCTGACGGTTGGATGAGCTTGGTACCGCAAAGTTGGGACGGCAACATAATGCTTTGGAGTAATTCAGCTTTAAAAGGTTCGAATCCGTGGTTTGATGGCATAACGGGTGTTCCAATGATGTTAGATACATGGACTCACGTAGCATTTTCGGTTAATAAAGGGGTTGTTAAGATCTACATCGATGGTGTTCAGACAACTGAAACCGGCGGTTTGCCTGATATGTTTACGGGTAAAGAGGCAGTATTTACCCTTGGCGTGAACCCGTTCGATATTCCGTTTATCGGCATGATCGATGAGCTAAAATTCTATGATACTGCATTAACCGAAGGCGAAATTCGAAATCTAGATGTTACGCCATTAACCGATCAAGAGTTACTTGCTTCTGCTGCCGATATTTTGGATTTAGGCGACCTCTCAGCGGTAGTGTCTAACTTGCCAATGTCTCCGTCTGGTCCTTACGCTTCGGCTATTGAGTGGACATCATCAAACCCAGCAGTAGTTAGTACTAAAGGCGTTGTGACACGCCCTGCAAACGGCGAAAATGACGCTTTGGTAACCTTAACTGCCAATATTTCATTGAATGGTTCAACGACTACTAAGACCTTTGAAGCAACAGTTAGAGCCTTAGGCTTACCAGACCCAGTGGTTCATTATAGTTTCGATAATGATGACTTAACTGAAACCTCAGGTATGTATGATGCTGGTGTAGTCACTGGCGCCAATTTAGGTGCGGCGACCGAAGAATCTGCGTTTAGTGAGGGTGTAGTGGGCCGAGCATTAGATATGTCGGGCAATTATGGCATTCAATTACCCGATAACCTGATTGGCGATAACACCTATGCTATATCGGTTTGGTTTAATGCCAATGCACTTACCAGCTACACACCTGTATTCTTCGGTTATGAAAATGGAGATAGTTGGATCAGCATGATCCCTGGCGGTCACCAGGCTTCTCCTAACGCTATGGTTTGGTCAGGTACGGCTTGGTATGACGCCTTCACCGACCAGCAACTGGAAACAGGGACTTGGTATCATATGGTAATGGTAAACAACCAAGGGGCTATGACGATTTACTTAAATGGACAAATAGCGTTTGAAGGCGCTGGCTTCCCTGATGTGTTTAGTCCAGCACCATTAACTTCCTTTACCTTAGGGGCAAACTTCTGGGATGCTGCATTTAACGGCATGATCGATGAAGTTTATGTTTTCGATGACACATTAAATCAAACGGATGTGACGCAGATTTATGAGTCTCAACGTCCTGAATAAGGTTAATTTAAGTTAAATTATGCCGGCATCTAAAAGGTGCCGGTTTTTTCATTTTTACCCATTTTTAAATTAAGTATTAGCATAGGAAACATTATGCGAGTAAGAAGTTTATTTCCAATTTTAGCAACAGTAATTGCGACAGCGTCTTGGGCTAATAATCCTATTATAACGGACGTATTCACCGCAGACCCAGCAGCGCTTGTGCATGAAGATAGGGTTTATTTGTATACAGGACATGATGAAGCACCTAATAATAATGTATTTTTTGAAATGCATGATTGGCTGGCGTTCAGTTCTACTGACATGGTGAACTGGACAGCTCATGGCCCTATAATGAAAGCGATTGATTTTAAATGGGCAAAAGGTGATGCGTGGGCGTCACATATGGTAGAAAAAGACGGTAAATTTTATTTTTATACTACCGTTAGGCACAAAGATGATAAACCCGGCTTTGCCATTGGTGTGGCCACTTCAGATTCACCAACAGGGCCATTCAAAGATGCCATAGGCAAAGCCTTAGTCACCGATGACATGACTAAACAGACGCCCAATGACTGGGATGATATAGATCCAGCAATCTTCATTGAAGAAAATGGCGACACCTACATGTTCTTTGGTAACTTGATGCCCAAATTCGTCAAGTTGAAAGATAATATGCTTGAACTAGATGGTGAAATCAAAACACTTGATTTACCAAGATTTACCGAAGCGGCTTGGGTGCATAAAAAGGGGGATAATTATTATCTTAGCTATGCTTGTGAATTCCCAGAAAAAATTTGTTATGCAATGAGTAAAAGTATTCATGGCCCTTGGGAATTCAAAGGTATTTTGAATGAAATAGCGGGCAATACTGAAACTAATCACCAATCCATAATCGAGTTTAAAGGACAAGATTATTTTATTTACCATACCGGAGCAATACCACCGAAAGAAGGTCAAGAAAGCGGCGGAAGATTTCGACGTTCGGTGGCTATTGACCATCTTTATTATAACGATGACGGGACTTTGAAACGAGTCATTATGACCACGGAAGGTATCCAAAAACCAGTGGAGTAGCTCAGGAATGGGCGTCAACTTTTACTGTTTTGACGCCCCTAAATGATTTACTGTAAGGCTTCTTCTTTTTTCACCATTGCAAATAACTTATCTTTTAACTGCACACGTAATAATTTCTGCTGTTCCAAATATTCATCCGAAGATGGATGGTCACCAGATTCAATATTGTATATCTCGTTATCTATTTCTGTGTATTCATCTAGCGTGCGCGCAAAATGTGCATCGTTCATTTTTAAATGACGAATAGTGTGATGATGTTCTGGAAATTCTTTTAGTAAACCATGTTTTTCAAGTGACATGCGTTTTTCCTTTATGTGTTAATTGTTGAAATCTTTAGTAACAGTATGGCACTACCAGTTAGCTTGTTTTTGATCTTGATCAGAATACTATATTGATACTAAATTTTTGTGCGTATGAACGCATAAATGTTTAATAATTAATTAGTAGGTGGGTGAACTAGATGCCAGAAGCGTTTAAAGAAAAATTTTCGATCTCCTTGATTCGAACAATTGCGGATGGCATTGCTGCGCAAGCCAAAGGGTTTAACGCAGCGGCTTTTGTAGGTACAGCTTCAGAAAATCTTTCGAATTTAGAACTCAAGCAACGTTCTACTCAAATTACGCTAGCATTGGACCAACATTTACAAGGCGATTTTAGCGAGCTTTGTGATCATCTGGTAGCTACGCTTACCCCTATGCAATCTCATGATGACTTAATGCCCGATCAAGCACAGAGTATTGATGGTTGGGCGATTATGCCTATGGCAGATTTTATCACTTTACGTGGATTACGTCAGCCAAGTATAGATAAAGCCTTGTGGGCTCTGCAGCAAATGACCAAGCGGTTTACAGCAGAATTTGCCATTCGCCCTTTCTTACTTGAAAGGACATCCGAAACGCTAGAAAAGTTACAACAGTGGGTTGTAGATCCAAGTCATCATGTCAGAAGACTCGTCAGCGAAGGGACTCGTCCACGGTTGCCTTGGGGCATTCAGTTAACTGACTTTGTACGAGAACCCGGTCCAGTATTAAGTCTGCTTTCCCAGTTAAAGGACGATAACTCAGAATATGTGCGTAGGTCAGTTGCCAATAACCTTAATGATATAGGTAAAGATCACCCCGAACGTTTGATTGAAACCGCTAGGCTTTGGAATAAGAAGACTACCCCTTTTCGTCAGAAATTAGTCCGCCATGCTTGCCGAACGCTGTTAAAAAAAGGCAATCCAGAGGTACTTGATATTTTTGGATATGCCCCACCTCAGTTGAAAAATGTCAGTATTACACTGTCTAAAAAGAAAGTCTGTCAGGGCGATGACTTACTAATTACGTTAAAAGCAGATTCGAGAATTGATCAAGAACAATCATTGATGATCGATTATCGGGTATACCATAAAAAAGCCAATGGACAGCTATCGCCCAAGGTGTTCAAGTGGAAAATTTTGAATTTGGCAGCGAATGGGAAGTTATCAGCCAGCAAAAAGCATAGCTTTAAACCTGTTACTACAAGAAAATACTATGCTGGTGAACATAAAATAGCAGTGTTAATAAATGGCGTTGAATATTCGGCCAATACTTTTTATCTTGAGGAGTAAAATGTGATGACTAGAAGACGCTTGATTGACAACGAATTAGGCAGAATTGATGGCTGCTTTCCGGGAAGCCAATTTCCTAAACACCAAAAAATGTGTACTAGTCCCTTTGTTTTTTATCGAGGTTCATCCCAACTCTTTTATGCTGATTTAGCCTCGGGGCATTTATCTTTGCCTAGTGTACAAAATATTCCGTTAACCACAATTATGGGCGACTGTCATACCTCAAATTTTGGCTTTTTCACTGAAGAAGGCTCCCATGCAGAACGCATCGTGTTTTCCATCAATGATTTTGATGATGCTTGTATAGGGCATGGCGTATGGGACCTCATCAGGTTACTTGTTAGTTTGCCGTTAGTAGCCGACCATTGTGATGGCGTGGTTAAAGGTATTTATAGTTCTGAAAAAGACTATTCAAACAAGCTTGTTGTGAACGAACAAAATGTGCTTAACGCCATGGAAACATTACTCGATAGTTATTTATTAGTACTGCAACAAGGATTGGCTCGAAAATCCAATGAAGAGAATTTTTTGGATTTAACCTTTGAAGACTTTGCAACGCCTTCACCTTTGCAAAAACGTTATCAAAAAGCCGCTAGATTAATTTTAGGTGGTGATAAGTTTTTACAAAAAAGTGCGCTGGCTAAAGCGGTTGATTTGACCCAGTTTCCCCTTACTTTTCGAGATAGACCGACAAAATTTAAAGGCCTTACAAAAGATAAAGAGACCAGCTTACGACATGCATTAGCTCCTTATTTTTTCCAAGACATTTTAGACATAGTGGCGAGAGTTGGCTCAGGTACTGGTTCTGTCAATATGGATAGATACTATGCACTTATTGGACCTAAAAACATACACCACATGTCTCAGATTGGACTCTGTCATGTAGTAGAGGTAAAGCAACAAAGGGTGGCGGCACCTATTTATTACTTTCCTGATATTCACCATCAAAATCAACTAAATCCTGCACACTTAACGGTTAAATGTCAGAGACGGATTCAGCGTCGAACGGATTATGTATTAGATGAAGCATTTTTTGATCAGGAACACTGGTTGGTGCGTTCAAGACATCACGCAAAAGTTGGAATTGACCCAGAACATATTGGTATTGGTGAAGTGAATCGACACCAAGGTGGATTAGCTTTTTACGCCAGTGCCTGCGCTCAAGAGCTGGCCAGAGCCCATTGTCGAGGCGATAGGTTTTCCCTAGATTATGAAAAATCTATGGCAAAATATATTGAAGATCACAAAGTCGCCTTGCTTGATAGTGCCCAATCTTATGCTCAACAAGTGATAAAAGATTGGCAATATCTATGCGAAAGAGAGGGCTGTAGTTAATCAGCCCTCAAATGCTTAGTGCAAATTAAACATCTTGCCAAACCAGTCGGTACGCATCACTCTAGCTTCACCTCTACCATTCGATTCAGATGCTGCTTGTAAGTCACCATCGCGCACGATAATTACATGAAGATCGCCAAATCGACTTTGTCGGGTGGTATAACCCATAGCTTCTAGCTCAGCTAAAACGTCTTTTGCAAAGCCACTATGATAGCGAATTTCGTTTTTGGGCAATAATTGATGATGGAATCGTGGCGAATCTACCACTTTTTGGACGGGTAAATTAAATTCTAATGCATTTAAAATACTTTGATAAACAGACGTCAGTATTGTTGTACCACCTGGAGAGCCAGTAACCATTTTTATTTTATTGCCTTCCAATACTATTGTTGGCGTCATTGAACTTAACATTCTCTTATGTGGCTGTATTTCGTTGGCCACACCACCAATAGCACCAAAGAAGTTTGGAACACCGGGTTTGGCACTAAAATCGTCCATTTCGTCATTCAATAGGAAACCTGCACCATCGACAACCATGCCGCTACCAAAGCCTAAATTAATGGTAGTTGTGTTAGACACAGCATTACCAAATTTATCGACAATTGAAAAATGCGTTGTATCTTCACTTTCTGGTAATCCTGGCTTAACCTCTTCGGTAACCGATATGGAATCTAATGAAACTTCTTCGGCCCGCTGAGCTAAATAGTCATCAGTTAATAATGCAGCACTTGGCACGGTGTAAAAATCAGGATCGCCCAAATACTCACCTCTATCGGCAAATACGCGTTTACCAATCTCAGACAACACGTGGGTATAAAGTAAATCGTTATGCTTGAACTCAATACCTTTGTCTTTAACTAAGTCATACATTTGTAACCACTGATTAATCGCTATGCCACCAGAAGAGGGGGGTGCGGCGCTGACTAGGGTATATCCACGCCAAGTTGACTTAATAGGTTCACGCCATTTTGCTTCGTAGCCGGCTAGATCTGCTTCGGTAATTAATCCATCATGTTCAAGCATAAACTGGCTAATTAAACGGGCAGTTTCTCCTTTGTAGAAACCATCGCGGCCAGCGTTTTGAATGCGTTTAAGTGTTTCAGCTAAAGCAGGCTGTTTAAATACTTTGTTCGCTTGGGCATGAGCAAAATATTTGGCAAAATTGACCTCAATGTTGTTTTGCTTTAAACGGCTTATGTAGCCAATGATATGCGCCTCAAGTTTATCAGGTACCACAAAGCCTTCTTCTGCAAGCTTGATGGCTGGAGCGACTAGATCTTCCCAAGGCAGAGAGCCATATTTTTCGTGCGCCGCCCACATACCAGCGACAGTGCCTGGAACACCAGAAGCTAAGGCACCAAAAATCGATTTATAAGGGTCAACTTCACCATTTTCGTTGATGTACATATCGGTAAATGCTGCTGCTGGCGCCTGTTCACGATAATCTAAGAAATCGCTCTTTCCTTCATAGTGCACTACCATAAATCCGCCGCCACCAATGTTGCCAGCTTCTGGAAAAGTAACTGCAAGACTAAATTGTGCAGCAATGGCTGCATCTATGGCATTTCCGCCTTTATCTAATATCTGTTCGGCTACATCTGCTGCAAACTTATCCGGCATAGCAACTGCCTGTTGTTGCTTTTTAATCGGGTTTTTAAGTGGCGATTGAGGGTGATGAGAACATCCAACTACAAATAGAATGAGAAACAGTGCGATAAAAGATTGTAATGACATGCTGTGCAACTTATAAATATTTTGGCATTACAGTAGCAGTGGGCGCTTAAAGGTTCAACATTTACAGACCATTTGCCCATATAAATCTTGTGCTATAACCAGCCTTTTTGTTTGGCAATTCGATAAGCATCTATGCGATTAGTTGCGTTTAGTTTCGCAATAGCATCGGATAAGTAGTTGCGGACGGTGCCTTCAGATAAAAACAGTTTTTGTGAAATCTCCTGTGTTTTTACGCCCTGACCGGCTAATTCGAGCGCTCGCCCTTCTTTGGTAGATAATGGATTTTTGTCTTCAAGTGCCATCATGGCAAGTTCAGGATCGACCACTTTTTTACCAGAAATTACTTTTTTTATACTGGCAATTAGATAGTCGCTATTTGCTTCTTTTAAAATGAAACCAGAAACGCCGAGTTTTAGGGAGCGGCTAATATACCCTGGTTTTGCAAAAGTGGTCATTATAATCACCTTGGTGTCATAGCTTGATAGCACTTGCTCAGCTAATGCAATGCCTGATACATGGGGCATTTCAATATCGGTTAAGATAATATCGGGGCAGGTATTTTGTTCTAACCAGTCAATGGCTTCTTGCCCATTTGAACATTTCCCAATCACTGTCAGATCATCTTCCAAAGATAATAGGGTAGCTATTGCATCTCTCACCAGCACCTGATCTTCAACCACCAAAATCTTCGTCATGCTTTAACCTCCAGATTATTTTTTGTATCTAGTTGCAAACATAAGTACATCCCGTTGTTTACCTCGATAGATAGTTCACCGCCCAACAATTGCGCCCGTTCTTGCATGCCTTTAATGCCATTGCCAGCTATGAAGTCATCTAATTTTCCGTTGTCTTTGATTCCAAGTCGCAAGCCTTGATTTTCGCGATTCAATTGAACCCAAACTTGATCTCCGTCGCTATGACGCAAGATATTAGTTACCGCTTCTTTTAAAAAAAGTGCTAGGTTAGTTTCTTCATATGGGGTTAATTGAGAAATTATCTCAGACGCTATATCAACGGTAGTGCTAAAGCCTTTCTCCTTTAATAATTGAACAGCTTTATCGATTTCATTTTCTAAACTGAGGCGTTTCATATCAGAAACCGCTTGTCGAATTTCGCTTAATAAACTTTGAGAAAGTTGCACTAAATCTTTGAGTTCCGCTTTAACATCGTCGTATCTTTGCTTTTCCAGCATTTTATTGGCCACTTGTGCTTTTAACGATATACCACTCAGCGCATGCCCAGCCAAATCATGTAAATCTCGACCTATTCGCTCCCTTTCGGCTACTGTACTTAAGCGCGCCATTGCCTCTTGAGTTTGAGCGTCTTTTTGTCTGTGAATAGTTTCATTGCGTTCCATAAAGCCGAAACCGAACATCACTAGTACATTAATTGCCGCTACACCTACGAAATAAACCTGCGTTTGAAGGTTGGAGAAGTACAGCATCACTAACCAAGCAAGAATTGCTAAATTTATCGGTATAGCAATAGATGGCTTGTAGTAATAACCGCTAATAAAACTCGCAAAGGCAAATAAAAAAGCACCGCCTAAATTGAACCAACTGGCAATACAAATAAGACAAAATAATGGTACTAGACCGTATTTTAGCTTGTTAAAACTTAGATGAATGCAAATCAAATAACCAACAATAAAACCTGAATAAAATACCAAAGCGAGAATAATGTCATTGACCTCCACCTTTGGCATAAAAAACAGGGGTACAAAATAAAACAGAGAAAATATCAGCGATGAATAGGACCACTTTTTCTTTACTCCTTTACCCAAAAGAGGGGGGTGAAAGTTAGTTGTCATTGTCATCGCTTGCTAATACTCCCAAGTTTTTAAGCTAGAAATGGATTAATTTGTCTGCTCTAGCATATTGTTTTGATGCTGATTACTGGCATTGTGCTCGCGTCTTACTTTGCGATAACGCCTTTCTAGGGCAACTAAACTAACAATATAAATTAAAACAATTACCAGAGAAATAGCTTCATATCTGTGCTCAGGAAATAAGAACCATGCGCCCAAAACCAATAGAGTTCTCGCTACAGTATGGAAATAACCAACCCAATGTTGAATTGCCCAAGATAACGGCATCCACATCAGCCCCGTTAAAATACCTACACTCAATGGAATGGTTGTGTGATCTATAGTCCCTACAGGGATAGCAATAGCAAATACCATAAGTGACATAATCATGCCGACATAAAAAAGACCGTCAAAGGATGTTTTAGCATTCCCTTTGTCAAAGAAACGTTCTCCAGTAATGTAGGACAAAGCGGCGCCTATATAAAAAATCGACCCTGTGCCTATATACAAGATCCAAACTTTCAAGAAATCACTGATAAAGGGAGATACTAATCCAATACCCGCCCAAACCAAAGTACCGGCGATAGGCATTGCGATAAAGCGTTTTTGTTTAAATATCTCTCTTTGTTGTTCCAAGGTTAATGTTTGCATATCTGAATGTCCAAGCTAATCAAGTGAGCTAAATTGTCCAGTTTTTCGATTTAAAAATGTATTCACAAAGATCAGTTTTTTCATATGACAAATGTCATGAATTATCTGCTTGGCTGGTGGTACCTCATTTTGTAAATTTTTCGATAGTGCATGTAGATTTCACAAGGATAAGGTATTTAATTCTTAATGATTATTAAATTAAGCCAATTAAATCAATTGGTTAATCATTGGCATGTTAGTTGTTTAATAAAAAGTACCAAACATTAAGGAGAACCAGCATGGATTTGATCAGAATTATTTTCGCCATCTTACTACCCCCTCTTGGCGTGTTCCTTCAAGTGGGATTAACCGGTCAATTTTGGCTAAATATTCTACTGACGATTTTGGGATATATCCCTGGAATCATTCACGCGATTTACATCATTGGTAAACGCTAAGTTCATGCTACCCATCCAGTAATTGATTTTAAATTGTTTTCTATAAAAGGAGAGAACCATGAGTGCTGCAACTGAAAAAAATGCAACTACAAACCCTAAAATTAAGCCAAAGGTAACGCAAAATGAGCATCCAGTATCTGACTCAGTACGCGAAACCTTACACAAGTCTGTTGATGCATTAGCTGAGAAAGCTGCCTACGCTGAAACTTCTATGCGCAATGGTGCCGCTCGCGGAAGCGAATCTATTGTCGAAGGGAAGGAACGTGCAACTAAGGCATGGAAAGAATCAGCTATTAAACGCTACGCAACAGAAAATCCAGTAGCAACCGCGGGTATCGCATTTGCTCTAGGTGCTATGGCAGCTTCGCTGATTCGTCGTAAATAATTTGTCCACGTCAAGGTATTAGAAATGACCAGCGACGAGCGTAAAAAAGTAACGCAGCAAACGGCCGCAGACGCGGCCTTTGCTTCTGCTGATGAAAACCCAGAAAATTCTCGTTCTAAAGTAGATCCGTCTTCCGCAAACGTAAACAGCGCAGATACCTTGGGCTTAATCGACGTGATAGACAGCATTGTGGAAGTGTTTGACGCAAAACTCAATCAGTTGGATAAATTCCGCGGATTAGTGGCTCGTGAGAGTCGACTGGCGTTTAATTCATTCATTGCGACCTTGAGCTTGTTAATGGGCGCATTGATAGCAGGCATTATGGGATGGTTTTTAATTAACGCGTTGGCAGTTTCGTTAATTGCCTTATACATTTCCCATCCGTGGGCAATCTCTATTGTTTTACTTATAAACGTCACCTTGTGCTACTGGTTTGTGCGCAAAGCAAAACAGTATTTTGCGTTGTGTAAAATGCGAGAGTCTCGCCGACTCTTATCTGGCCAATCTGCTAGTGAAACTCAATAATCAAATTTGGAGGTGTAGCCATGTTTTCGAAAGTCAAACAACAGAAAAAAGCAGTCCATCAAGATTCACTGGAATACGCCAAATCAGCAGTCGCGTATAAAGCTAAGCTAGCGGATGCAAAACAAAAAACCAAAGACTATATTGTTTCGCCGCGAGGACTTCTACTTGCGTTTGGTTTAGGTGCAGCCAAGCAGCTTACTTCACCAGATTCTCGCAAAAAAGCACGGCACAGGCTTGTGCGGCGTTTAATCTTTCCCATTTTGCCCTTTTAATTTAATCTGTCTCGGCTTCAAGTCCTTCTTCGCTGCTGATTTCAGGGGTTAGCGTTGCAATGTAACCATCGGTAT
The DNA here is from genome assembly GCF_050306235.1 of Glaciecola sp. 1036. Lineage (NCBI taxonomy): Bacteria > Pseudomonadati > Pseudomonadota > Gammaproteobacteria > Alteromonadales > Alteromonadaceae > Glaciecola > Glaciecola sp. 1036. Next base: position 109,985 of record NZ_JBLWFH010000005.1, read on the forward strand.
ATTGCAAATGGCGTTTTGCCGCAGCATTTAAATCTTCCGCGCTGATGTTATCCACTAATGTTTCATATTCGTTAATGGGCAATACTGGCGAGCGCGGATTAAATCTACTCGCTAAATAATTGAACCAAAAACCATTGTCTTTTAGATATCGTTCTCGGGTTGCTTGAGCGTAAGATTTATAGTTTTCAACATGTTCCTGTGGGAAGCCGCCTTCACGATAATTGGCGAAAATCGTTTGCACCTCACCAATTAATTCATCGACTCTTTCAGGATCACAAGTAAAGCTCACCGACAGCGAAAATTCCTCGTAGGGCCAGAGTTCAAAATTTCCGTAAACATTTACCGAATAAACGCCAGAAAGTTCTTCCCGAAGGCGGTTGCGAAGAGTTTGGCGCAAGCTATAGATTAAGCCATGAAAAGCAAGGTTATTTTTTTGCGACCATTCGGCTTGTTCCCATTGTTGCATGATCACAGTGGCTTTTGGTTCAGCGCCTTTTTTCACGTTAACTTTGGCAACGCCCTTGTGGTCATAATCAGGCAATGCTTTTAGAGGGTCCAAAATATCAGAAGCTGGGAGACTGGCGATATAGGTTTTCACCAACTCTTCTAACGTCTCTAAGTTTAGATCGCCGACTATAATAAAATTAAAGTCTGCAGCATTTTCAAATGCTCTTTTACGGGTATTAAAGGTGGTATTAAAATCCTGCTGTTCGAGTTTTTCCAAGTCAAGTTCAACAAATCTGGGATTTTCTGAAGTAATAGCTTCTCGAATCTTTTTATAGAAATAGGCAGTGGGATTGTTCAAGCGTTTTTCAATGTCAGGGCGATACAATTCGCGGATCCAATTAAATCGCTCTTCGTCTGGTCTGGGAGCTACAAAATTGGCATGAAAAACTTGTAAAAAATCGTCCAATTGCTCGTTATCTGTAAAACCACTTATGCTTTCAGAATAACTGTCTAGTTTAGTCGTGATTCTAAATCGCTTATCTTGCATGTACTGATTAAATTGTTCGGCATCTAATTGCCCAAGCCCTAGCGAGCCTATACTGGTCATCATGCCAAAGCTTTTTAAATATTCTTCGTCAGTTATCATTGAGTAACCGCCTTTACTCACTGCTTGGATCAGTATTTGATTGTCTTTGAAATCCGTTTTTTTAACATACACTGTAGCGCCGTTGGATAGTTGCCATTCATGCACTTCAAGGGTTTCGTCAAAATCGGTTGCTACGATTTCTCCCGGGGTTGGTGGCGCAGGCAAAGGAGAATCAGGAATTTCTTCGAATTCAACATCCGCTATTTGTTCTTGTTTTGTATTATTCCAAAGTAAGGCTAGTTGTTGCTCAGAAGGAATACTGGCAGCAGATTCATCTGGTGCAGTTATCATCACGACAGCATCATTTTTGTTGGTTCTTTCAACAAAAGATTCAGTAATATCCTCATAATCTATGTCCTGAAGAATATTATTGACGATGCCAAAATATTGGGTTTGACTGGCAATGCCTGTGCCCTTTAAAAAGTGATTTATATATTGTTGGGCGAAGGCCCTGCTATCCGTAGTTTTTTCTTTTTTAATGGCGTTAACCATATCATTGATTAACAATTGTTTTTGCCTTTGCGCTTCTTGTTCACTAAACCCATGTTGGTGAATGCGGCGTATTTCATTCAAAATGGCTTGGTAAGCGGCATCTATTTGTCCATCTTTTGGTGTGAATCGGACCGAATAAACATATTGTTGGCCCATCGGGTATTGGCCCACATTGAAGGTAGTAAAAGAATTTTCCTGTTGCCAAATAAGCTTACTCAAACGCTCTGATACAATGCTAGAGGCCAAGGTATCGATAATTTCTTGGCGAAAACTACCGATGTCTGTTATGTGCTGTCGATCGACTCGGAAATTTATATTTACATGAGGACTAGTGAGTTCTTCATCGGTGAAAATAATAAATTCAGGGGCAGCATATTGAGTGAATATTTGCGGTTTCTTAGTAACCTCTGTATCAGGATTTTGGATTGCAGAAAATTCCTGTTTAATCAAGGTTTCTATTTCTTCCGGTACTATGTCGCCCACTACAACCACGGCCATACTATCAGGACGGTACCAGGTATCATAAAATCGAATGAGGTCTTCATGGGTACCATTTTCGATGATATCGGCAAGTCCAATGGGGAGCCTGTTGGGATAGTCTGTGCCAGCAAAATTAACCGGAATACTGGCATTTTGGATGCGCTCTCCAACCCCTTTTCTGGAGCGCCATTCCTCTAGAACTACGCCTCTTTCCTGATCGATATCTAAGGCATCGAAGGATATTTTATGCGCCCAATTTTCAAGGATCTTCATGCCAGTTCGAATATTTTCAGGATTTTCTGTGGGTATAGACAGCTGATAAACCGTTTCATCAAAACTAGTGTAGGCATTCAAATGTGCACCAAATTGCATGCCTATGGATTCAACAAACTCTATGATTTGTTGCTTTTCAAAATCCTCAGTACCGTTAAATGCCATGTGTTCTGCGAAATGGGCAAAACCTCTTTGTGCTTCCTCTTCTTGAATTGACCCAGCCTTAATTACGAGTCTTAGCTCGACATAATCTTCTGGTCTATCATTTTTATGAACATAATAGGCTAATCCATTGTCCAAAGTTCCTCTAACTACCTCATCTCGCTCCGGTAATAGCCAGTCTGGGTCAAGGTATAAGACTTCCGAATTGCCCTGATTAGCTGTTGAAGTGCAAGATTGAAGTACCAAAACTGAAAGTGATAACAAGATAATAGAAAACGTTTTTGACATTAGACCAGCTCGTTTGAATATGATTAAAAATGACAGATGATGATTAAAAGAGTAAAATCTTGAGTTTAATGATCAATCATAACTATATTGTCAAGAAAACGATATAAAATCAGGCCTGATCTAGTCAGCCCCCCACACCGTATCCCGATAGTAGCAACAAAGGGCACTTATTTACATGAATCGAGCGTTATTATTTTCAACTTTACTGCTGGTTAGTCAAATCACTTTAGCACAGATGTCTCCACGAGCATCAAAAGTGCTAGTAGAGCCTTTAAGCTTTGAAAGTGCTTTATTGGAAATAGAGGCTGTTGGTACAGCTGAAGCTGTCCGCTCTGTGACTTTGTATCCAGCAGTTGCCGATCGTGTTACTAAAATAAACTTTGTACCAGGTCAGCAGGTCGGCGAAGGTGACATCCTGCTTGAGTTAGACAATAGACGTCAACGTATCGCTATTGAACGGGCGAAAATTGAACTACAAGATGCCAAGCGCAATTTTAATCGGATTAAAGAAAGTTTAGATAGAGGAGCGGTTACTCAAAGCCAGTTAGATGACACCGAAACCTTGGTGAAATTAGCAGAAATTGCGTTAGAGCAAGCGCAGACAGAACTTGATGACCGTATTTTAAGAGCTCCTTTTGCTGGAATTGTCGGTTTTACCGAGATTGAAGTAGGAGATCGCATCAACATTCAAACTCCCGTCACCACCCTAGATGACAGAAGTGCTTTGTATGTGAATTTTGCTGCGCCAGAAGCATCTATAGTGGAATTAAATAACGACCCTGAAGTTGTGTTGCAACCATGGTCAAATAGAAACGAAAGCATCATTGCTAATATTGCCCAATTAGATTCTCGAATATCCGAAGAAGATAGAACGCTGCGCGTTAGGGCTATTTTTGAAAACACAGAAGACGCTTTTAGACCGGGTATGAGTTTCCGGGTGAAACTTAGCGCTGAAGGTGAGCGTTTTGTGTCAGTACCAGAAGCAGCGCTCGCATGGGGAACAAACGGTGCTTACGTATGGTTGGCGGTTGATGGTCAAGCGCAAAAAGTATCGGTGCAAGTTCAACAAAGGTTGCGAGGACGCATTCTAGTTTCAGGTGAACTATTACAAGGCCAAATGCTTATTGCTGAAGGCATTCAACGTTTGAGAGAAGGACAGGAGGTCGATGCGGAAGTCATCGCGAAAGCTGCGCCACTATCGCGTGCGCGCCTGAATGAGGCCACAAGCGGATGATGGAAACCAATGACAAGGGTAATGATCTACCTTCCTTAAGTATTCGCCGTCCGGTCCTTATTGTTGTTCTAAATCTACTGATTATTATTGCTGGTATATCCGCTATTATGGGTGTTGAGGTTCGGGAACTCCCCGACGTTGATAGACCTGTAGTGTCAGTCAGAGCTAATTATCCTGGCGGCTCTCCTGAAACCGTTGATTCAGAAGTTACAAGCAGACTTGAAGGCGCTGTCGCTAGGGTCAGCGGTGTTAAAAGTATTCGGGCAAATAGTGAAGAAGGCAATTCCAGAGTTCGAGTTGAATTTAGACCTGGGGTTAATATTGAAGATGCTGCCAATGAAACTCGAGAAGCGGTAAGTCGAGTACAGCGAGAATTACCAGCAGATGTTGAACAATTATCCATCGTAAAAGCTGACGACGATGCTCAAGGAGTTGTTGACCTCGCAGTATCAAGCCCGTTTTTGGATCTAGAAACCTTAACTGAGCGCTTAGAAACTGACCTTGCCCCTTTATTTTTGAGTATTCCTGGCGTCGCTGATGTCCAATTAGATGGTGCTAGACAACGCATTTTGCGCGTGACGGTGGATCCACTTAGGTTAACAAGCTTTAATTTGTCCATGACCGAAGTTGCTCAGGCCCTTGAATTAGCCCCCTTTGATGTCCCTGCTGGAAGTCTTCGCTCCAGCGATCAACAGCTTATCGTTAGGGCTGACGCTTCCTCAACTCAAGCTTCAGAGATTGCAAACATAGTGATCAGAGGCGACACCAAAATAGGCGATGTTGCCACAGTATATTTTGGACCCGATGACCCTGGCAGTTACGTGCGTTTAAATGGAACGCCGGTGATCGGTGTGAGTATTATTCGACAAGCGAAATCTAACACCATTGAAATCTCCGATGCAGTATTGGCAATGGTAGATGAAATAGATGATCGGTTCAGTGATCTAGAGATTTCCGTGACCAATGACGATGCTCAATTCATTCGTAGTTCAGTTACCGAAGTACTGGTTTCTCTAGGGTTGACTGTAGTGCTGGTGGTATTAACCTTGTGGCTGTTTATCGGCTCAGGAAGAGCGACTATAGTGCCGGCCTTTTCAATACCAGTGTCTTTGATCGGTGCTTTGGCAATTATTTGGGCGCTCGGATTTTCCATTAATATATTAACCTTACTCGCATTGGTATTAGCCACAGGCTTAATTGTTGATGATGCCATTGTTGTCACCGAAAATATTCAACGTCGACGTTCAATGGGACTGGGCGCGAGAGCTGCAGCTGTCATTGGTACTAGAGAAGTATTTTTCGCAGTTGTGGCGACTACAGCGGTCTTGGTTGCTGTGTTCGTACCCATAGCCTTTGTGCCATCTACCGCAGGAATGTTATTTAGGGAATTTGGCGGTGTATTAGCAGGCGCAGTAATTATTTCTTCCTTTGTAGCCCTGTCTTTAGTACCCGCGTTAACGGCAAAGCTTCCGATCAAGAAATCAAAAGATAGAGTCATATTTAATAAGCTGGCGGGTATAGGTCAGTGGTTTCAATCTGGTTATGATAAAAGTTTACAACTGGCGCTCAAATTTAACTGGTTAATTATAGTGTTGTCACTTGCAATTGCTGGTGGTGCGTACTTTTTGACAGACGCCATAGAAAACGAACTTTTACCACCAGAAGACCGAGGATCAGTGAGAGTCTTTGCAAGAGGTCCGGACGGAGTCGGCATAGAGTTTATGGATCGCCAAGCCATGTACTTAGAAGATCGGCTGCTTCCCTTTGTTGAAGATGGCACTATTGAAAGTATTTATACAGTTGTGGGCCGATGGGATCCAAACATCGTATTTATACAGGCACCTTTGGCGGCTTGGGAAGAGCGTACCCTGAGCCAACAAGAAATTATCAATAAATTACGACCCGGGTTAGACCAGGTGCCAGGTGCACCAGGGCGAGCTTTTGGGTCTAATAGTTTAAATTTACGTGGGCAAGGAGGCGGATTCCAATTTGCCTTGACTGGACCTGATTATGAACAAATTTACGCAGCCTCGTTAAATTTTGCAAAGGTCATAGAGGAAACATTACCTGAATTAGGCTCGGTGGATATCTCCTATCAACCCACCCAACCTCAACTACGAATAAACATTGATCGTACCAGAGCTGAAGAACTTGGTGTTCCCTTTAGCGATATTAGCAGAACTTTAAGAGCTGCTGTGCAAGGGGATGACTTGGGTGATTTAAATGTGGGAGATCAAGCTGTACCTATCATTTTACAATCGAGCACCAAGTACACAGGAAGCGCAAGTGACTTGACCAGTCTTTATGTGAGAACCAACAACAACGGTTTGGTACCCTTATCAAGCATCGCATACATTAGCGAAGAAGGCGTTGCCGCTGAATTAGAAAGACACGCCCAACGTCGAGCGATTCAGTTAGAAGTTGAACTTCCGGATACTATAGCCATTAATACAGCAGTGGAAGAAATCAGAAGTCTGGCCCAAGCGAATCTGCCGGACAATATAGGATTAGTATTTTTAGGCGAAGCACAAACGTTTGAAGAAACTTCTCAACAAGTTACCATGACTTACATACTGGCATTTGTCATCGTCTTTTTAGTATTGGCAGCCCAATTTGAAAGTGTCATGAGCGCATTAGTGGTTATCTTAACGGTTCCCTTTGGCATAGCTGCAGCAGTGTATGCCCTTTATCTCACTGGTACATCCATAAACGTCTATTCTCAGATTGGATTAATTTTGTTGATTGGATTGTTAGCCAAAAACTCGATACTTTTGGTAGAGTTTGCCGATCAGCTTCGAGACAAAGGCGAAGATATTCATTCTGCAATAATCAACGCAGGCAAGGTGAGGTTTAGGCCCATCATGATGACACTTATTTCTACGGTGTTAGGTGGTCTGCCTTTAATTCTATCTACAGGAGCTGGTGCAGAAGCACGTAACGCCATCGGTTGGGTGGTGTTTGGTGGGTTAGGCATAGCAGTTGTATTTACGTTGTTTTTAACACCTGTGCTTTATTCGTTATTAGTGCGCTTTGTGAAACCTAGAGCTGATGAAGCTTTACGATTGGAAAACGAATTACAACAGGCCGACCGAGAATTAACCAAATTAGGGTGAGCCATGTCATCATTTTCTTTTGCGACAACGCCACGAATCGTCAGTGGCGTTGAAAGTCTGGGTGAGTTACCCACATATCTTGCTGCCATAAATGCTATAAAAATTCTTATTGTCTCAGACAGAGGGATCGAAAGCGTTGGTTTACTTAAAACTCTGACTGAATCTCTTTCGGGCTTTGAATACGAATGCTTTTTGGATGTTCAGGCAGATCCTAGCGAGGCTGTTGTGCTATCAGCCACCCAGCAGGCGATTGCGTTTGGCGCACAAGCCATAATAGGTTATGGCGGCGGAAGTTCAATGGATACCGCTAAAGTAGTCTCAGTGCTAATGCAACAGCGACAAGGGTTAGCAGATATTTATGGGGTCAACCAAGTTGCTATTGGACGAACTCCCTTGATTCTGATTCCTACTACCGCAGGCACAGGTTCAGAAGTAACGCCAATTTCGATTATTACCACAGGGGAAACCACCAAAGCCGGTATAGTCTCTCCCGTATTGCTACCAGATATTGCGATTTTGGATGCGAGTTTGACCATTGGGTTACCTCCACAGGTAACGGCTGCTACTGGCATTGATGCTATGGTACATGCAATAGAAGCTTACACCAGTAAACTTAAGAAAAATGAATACTCTGACATGCTGGCGTGTAAGGCTCTAACATTATTATCTGACAATATTCATCAGGCCACTCACAATGGCAAGGATTTAGCTGCACGCCAAGCCATGTTGTTCGGTGCCTGTCTTGCCGGACAAGCCTTTGCAAATGCTCCCGTTGCAGCTGTGCACGCTTTAGCATATCCATTAGGCGGACACTTTCATATTCCACATGGTTTGAGTAATTCGCTGGTTTTGCCTCATGTTATGCGCTTTAACGCTGATGCTTGTTTAGACTTGTATGCTGAAATTGCCAATTTATTACTACCCGATGTAAATACAGATGCGAGTAAAGAAGATTTAACTCGAAGCTTGATCCTCTATCTTGAAACTCTTATTGAGTCTCTTGGTTTACCCAGCACATTGTCTGAAATGGGTATTAGCCGCAATGATTTACCGAAGTTAGCTGAAGATGCAATGTTGCAACAAAGATTGCTAGTGAATAATCCAAAAGAAGTCACTTATGTGGATGCGTTAGCCATTTATGAGAGGGCGTTCGAATGAACAAACCTAAGTTATTAACGCTGTCGGATTTTCCTGTGCATTATCCGTTAACCACTCGGTGGCACGACAACGATATTTATGGTCATGTGAATAATGTGGTTTATTACAGTTATTTTGATTCAGTGGTGAATCGGTTTTTAATTGAAAAAGGCGAGCTGGATATCCATAATGGTAAGACCATTGGGGTTTTGGTACATAGCGAGTGTAACTATCACAGCAGTTTGGCTTATCCGGATGAGATTATTGGCGGATTAGGTATTCTAAAACTTGGCAACTCGTCGGTAAAATATCAACTTGGTGTGTTCAAACAAGGTTCAGAACAACCTAGTGCGATAGGTAATATGACCCACGTCTTTGTTGACAGATTGAGCAATAAACCTGTGCCTATTGCAGATAAGATGCGTTCAGTTTTGAGCGAAATAATGATGAAGACGGATATAGTGTAAATGAACGGACAAAAACGCTGAAGTAAATGGCTTCAGCGTTTCTTGTTACCTATATTTGATACTTAGTTTTTTACTACAGTTTGTGAAATTTCGCCAAAGATGGATTGCCCATCAGCATTAAGCATTTCGATAGAAATATGATCACCAAACTTCATAAATAGTGTACTTGGCTGACCGTTTTCAATTGTCTCAATCATTCTAATTTCGGCGATACAGCTATAACCAACACCACCTTCTGATAAAGGTTTTCCGGGACCGCCGTCAAGCTTGTTGGATACGGTTCCTGAACCAATAATAGTGCCTGCCTGCAAGGGTCTAGTACGAGCAGCGTGGGCAATTAGCTGACCGAAATTAAACGTCATATCAACGCCGGCTTGAGGTTCACCGAACTTTTCACCGTTGAGGGTTGATATGAGAGGTAGATGTAATTTTCCTTCTTGCCAAGCATCGCCTAGTTCCGACGGGGTAACAGCCACAGGGCTAAAAGCACTCGATGGTTTGGATTGGAAAAATCCAAAGCCTTTGGCCAATTCTCCGGGAATTAAACCACGTAGAGAAACATCATTTACAATCATAATGAGTCTAACGTAAGACAATGCATCATCAGCACTAACGCCCATGGGCACATCGCCTGTAATCACAGCGACTTCCGCTTCGAAGTCTATCCCGAAGCCTTCATCTTGAGGCATTTTAATATCTTCATGTGGGGCTAAAAAGCTATCTGAACCACCTTGATACATGAGAGGATCAGTCCAAAAACTGGCTGGCATTTCTGCTCCTCTGGCTTTTCTCACTAGTTCTACGTGATTTACATAGGCACTGCCATCCGCCCATTGAAAAGCTCTAGGTAACGGAGAAGCGCACTTTGTTTGGTCAAAATCTTCCCCAGCGATTTCACCAGAGTTTAGTTGGTTATACCGTTGTTGAAGCTTGTCGCTAACTTTGTCCCAGTTGTCTAATGCATATTGTAGAGTCGGCGCTACGTCTTGCGCGGGTACCATTTTAGTTAACTGATGGTTTACTACTACAAGTTGGCCATCGCGCTCTTTGTGTAAACTAGCTAATTTCATTTATCGTTTCCTGTAGATGTCGCACCTTTAAATCCTTCCCCATTGTGCAACCATTCAGCGTGTTTTGGTGCTTTTTTGGTTTTAGACCACTCGTCTAACATAGCTGGCGCTACACGTTTAAGTTCAGCCATCATCTCTGGCGTACCCGTGTTTGCTGCTAGCTCTATACGGTGGCCATTTGGATCAAAGAAATAAATCGATTTGAAGATACCGTGATCAGTTGGTCCTAAGACTTTTATATTGTTGTTTTCCAACTTTTCTTTTGCGCCTAATAAATCATCCATAGATTCCACTTCAAACGCTATATGCTGCACCCATGCAGGCGTATTTTCATCTTTACCCATTTCAGGAGAATTGGGCAGTTCAAAAAAGGCCAATACATTACCATTCCCAGCATCTAAAAAGACATGCATATAAGGATCTGGCGCTTGTGTAGAGGGTACCTTATCTTCGGCAATAGCAAGTTGAAAATCCATGTTCAACATCTGCTGATAAAATTCCACTGTCTGTTTTGCATCCTTGCAACGATAAGCGACGTGATGAATGCGAGACAGTTTCATTATGCAGATTCCTCTTTCTTATTAATGACGCCGCGCGCAACCTGATCTCGTTCAATGGATTCAAATAGAGCTTTGAAGTTACCTTCACCAAACCCTTGGTCTTCTTTACGTTGAATGAACTCAAAAAATACTGGACCTAACATGGTGTCGGAGAAAATCTGCAGCAACAATCTAGGGGTACCATCAGCGGTTGTGCCATCAAGAAGTATTCCTCTTGATTGCAGTTCATGTGTTGGTTCGCCATGCCCAGGCAATCTCTCTTCTAGCATTTCGTAGTAAGTATCTGGTGGTGCCGTCATAAACTTCATACCATTGGCTTTCAAACGATCCCAACAAGCGGGAAGATCATCACAAGCAAAAGCAATGTGTTGAATACCCTCACCATTGTACTTCATTAGGAATTCTTCGATTTGACCACCACCGCCGCCGCCAGCTTCTTCATTTAATGGAATGCGGATTTTGCCGTCTGGCGCTGTCATGGCTTTTGATAATAACCCTGTGTACTCACCTTTAATGTCAAAATAGCGAATTTCTCTAAAATTGAATAAGTTTTCATAGAATTTCGCCCAGTAGTTCATGCGACCGCGATAGACGTTGTGTGTAAGGTGATCCAAGGTGTGAAAACCACAACCTTCGGGGTGTTTTTCCACGCCTTCAAGCCATTTAAAATCTATGTCATAAATGGTGTCATTGCCTTTATATCGATCTATAAGATACAAAGCTGCTCCACCGATACCTTTGATTGCTGGTAAACGCAGTTCCATTGGGCCAGTGTCTATTTCCATTGGTTGAGCACCGCGCTCTAACACTTCGTTATAGGCAAACTGTGCATCTTTAACGCGAAATGCCATTCCACAAGCGGAAGGGCCATGCTCGATAGCATAATAATATGCTGGGCTATATTTTTCGTAATTGGTAATAAAATTAATGTCGCCTTGTCGCCACAGCGTTACGTCTTTGGAACGATGGACAGCTACTTTGGTAAATCCCATGGCAGTAAAAACAGGCTCTAAGATGCCTTTTTCGGGTGCAGTAAATTCAACAAACTCAAATCCATCTAAGCCTATTGGGTTGTCAAATAAGTCAGCCATTATATTTTCCTAAACACATAAAGTTGCAATCGCAACTAAAGTAGTTGCAAATGCAACTAAAGTCAAGATTAGTAACATACAATTTACAAACTCACTGGAGCTTGAAAAGAGTTTAAAAAAAAACGTGACTTTTGCATTTTTTATTGAGATAGCGCCAAAAATACGCAGAATTTGGTGTTTTTATTGGCAAAATTGGGTTTATACTGGGATTTATCCTAGTGAATTGAGGTTGTATTTATAAAAATCTGCTTATGGGAAACTTTTTTCTAGTTCGCTGGGTAGAAACATAATAAGCAATAAAAAATAGGGAAGCATATGGCGATTCGATGGGGCAGCTACAAAGTAAAAGGTTTGCATGATGAGTTGTTAAGAGCAACGGGTAAGCCACGTGAATATTCCGAAATTCTGTGTAACTATTTAAAGAATCTGTCTGAACGAGAGATAGGTGAATTCAAAGCAGCGGCAGAATCTGCCATTCAAACCATGGGCATTACCTTTAGGGTCTACAATGAAGAAGAGGGCTCTATAGACCGCACTTGGCCGTTTGATATTATTCCCCGCTTGATTGATAAAAAAGAATGGGATGAAGTAGAACGCGGTTTAAAACAACGTGTTAAAGCATTAAACATGTTCATCGACGATTTATATAATGATCAAAATATTATAAAAGACGGTGTTTTCCCGGCTAGCTTACTGAAAAAATCCAAAAACTTCCTTCACGAATGTAAAGGCTTTAGCCCCAAAAATGGGGTTTGGGCACATATATGCGGCACTGATTTAGTTAGAGATAATGACGGTCAAATCTATGTGCTAGAAGACAACCTTAGAGTGCCATCTGGTGTCTCATATATGCTGGAAAACCGGCATGTAATGAAACGTGTCTTCCCAGAAATGTTCGCCGAATATAGTATCTTGCCTGTGGATGATTATCCGTCACAGCTTTATGACATGCTTGCAGAGTTATCTCCGCGAAATATTGAAGAACCTGAAATTGTAGTGCTGTCCCCAGGTATCTACAATTCAGCCTATTTTGAACATGCCTATCTAGCCCAACAAATGGGTGCCGAATTAGTCATTGGTACAGACTTAGTAGTAAAAGACGATGACTGTGTTTATATGCGCACCGTCAGTGGGCTTGCGAGAGTCGACGTTATTTATAGACGTATCGACGATTGGTTTATTGATCCTGAAGTGTTTAATCCAGATTCGGTGCTGGGCATAAAAGGTATTATTCGAGCTTGGAAAGCGGGCAATGTAGCCCTAGCTAATGCGCCAGGATCAGGGGTTGCAGACGACAAAGTTGTGTATGCCTATGTGCCTGAAATTATAAAATATTATTTAAAAGAAGAGGCAATTTTACCGAATGTGCCTACATACAAATGCAACAATAAAAAAGAGCGCGAATACGTGCTTGAAAATATTGAGAACATGGTAGTTAAACCGGCGAACGAATCTGGTGGTTACGGTATGCTGATTGGTCCTCATGCTACTACAAGCGAGCATGAAAAATTCCGTAAACTTATCCAAGATGATCCTAGGAATTATGTTGCACAACCCATGTTAACCCTGTCAACTGCACCAACTCTGATTGACAAAAAGGTCGAACCAAGACACTTGGATTTACGCCCCTTTATTCTCAGTGGCAAGGACATTCAGGTTACCACAGGGGGGTTAACTCGAGTCGCCTTGGTGAAAGGCTCTATGGTCGTTAACTCTTCTCAAGGTGGTGGAAGTAAAGACACCTGGATAGTGGATATGGAGGGTTAATAATGAGCATGTTATCTAGAGTTGCAAACAATCTTTATTGGATGGCCCGTTATTTAGAACGAGTGGAAAATACTGCCCGTTTGGTCAATGTAAATGGACACCTTTTATTAGACTTACCAACACGTGTGAAATTAGGATGGGAGCCTATCGTTGATATCCTATCGTTTAGAAATTTGTTTTATGAAATGTATGACGAGGCGGATGAAAAGAGTGTCATAAAATTTATGATTGCTGAAGAAACCAATCCAGGTTCAATTTTAAGCTCACTTAAGTATGCGCGGGAAAATGCGCGTACAATAAAAGAGATTATTCCCCAAGAAGCTTGGGAACAAATCAATAAGTTATTTCTACACGTAACCGAAAATAAATCCGAGGCCTTCCACAGACGTAGTCGATATGGATTTTTGAATCAAATTATCCAGTTAAACCAATCCATTACTGGTTTACTTGCGGGTACTATGACCCATGATGATGCTTATGCATTTGTGCGCATTGGAAGAAATTTAGAAAGAGCTGATATGTCCACGCGTATCATAGATGTAAGATCCGCGTCCTTACTACCTGAGGTTTCCGAAGATTCCTACGCATTTGCTAACATTCAATGGATGAGCGTACTTAAATCGATGTCGGCTTATCAGATGTATCGAAGAGAAGTGAAGGTACGAGTAAACAGAGAAGATGTACTGGAGTTTTTGATGTTAGATTCTCGTTTTCCGCGATCTTTGTTACACACATTAGAGCAAATAGAGTATTCAACGGCGCAGTTACCTAACAATAAGCCTGTAATAGATAAAACGCGTCAAATTCGGAATTATTTGTTGAATGCGCATCCATCGAAGTTGACTCAGCAAAAGCTGCATGAATTTATAGATGATACTCAAATTGGAATAAATGAAATCAATGATCAATTAAATGCAGTATACTTTTAATTAAACGTATATAAATTTTAAGACAGAACATTGAAAAATTTTAATTGTAGCTGTGGTAATCGGGTTAATTACCAGAATTATCAGTGTGTCAGCTGTAATGCAGAATTAGGATTCCAACCGGATAGTCTAGAGATAACCGACTTTCATCCTGTGGAAGAGGGTCTTTATCGCGCGTCTAATTCTGACCGTTTGTATAAAAAGTGTGCAAATTATAGCCATTATAATGTTTGTAATTGGTTAGTAGACGCCGATGATGACGATGATCTTTGTTTGTCCTGTCGAATGACACAGGCGATTCCGAATTTAAATATCGAGGGAAATCTAAAACTCTGGTATCGCATGGAAGATGCGAAACGACGTTTGCTGTATTCACTGATGAAATTGGAGCTACCCTTTGAAGGCGTGGCTAAGCATGGTAATCATAAATTGGGTTTTGCTTTTCTAGAAGATCAGGTAGCAGACGAATACGGCAACGAACTAACGGTCAAAGATTATGTATCAACAGGTCATAGTCATGGTCTTATTACCATTAATTTGGATGAAGCCGACCCATCAAAAAGGCTAAAAATGCGTGAACAACTCCAAGAACGCTACAGAACGCTACTTGGTCATTTTAGGCATGAGTCTGGCCATTTTTTCTGGGATTTATTAATTAACAATTCAGATTTCCTCGAGGAATTTAGGTCACTCTTCGGTGATGAACGACTAGATTATCAGGCTGCTTTACAAAACTATTATCAATCTGGACCTGCTCCTGAATGGGAAAAAGTTTGGATCAGTGCTTATGCTAGTATGCACCCTTGGGAAGACTGGGCTGAAACCTGGGCCCATTATTTACACATGGTAGATACCTTAGAAACAGCTAACAATATGGAATTTAGTATTGGTGAAAACCTTTTACTAAACCCTTTGAAGAAGCATGATCATAAGGTAGAGCAACAGGAAGAAACCATCTTTGATCAAATGTTCGATGATTGGTGCACCTTATCCATCACTCTAAATGCATTGAATCGCAGCATGGGATTAGACGATGCATATCCCTTTGTGATTTCAAGCTCAGCCATCAATAAGCTGCACTTTGTTCACAGAGTGATTGAATCGTCTGCGGTAGCTAATATTAAGTATTAGGTTTCTTTTCCCACTCAAATCTTGGCAAACGTTTGAAGGCTCTTTTGAGGCCTTCATTCCATTGTTTTTGCAGTGATTTGTACAGAGGGGAATTCACAGTATAGGTATTAGTGAAGCACTCAGTAAAATTGTTATTAGTGTGTATTGCTAATTCTATAGGAGGCCCTACTGAGATATTACTGCGAATAGTTGAATCCAGCGATACCAAAGCACACCTTGCTGCATCCTCTAACGAAGTTGCTGGGGTAATAACGCGATCCAAAATAGGTTTACCGTATTTGTTTTCGCCTATTTGGAGATAAGGCGTTTCAGTAGAAGCTTCAATAAAATTACCTTGAGGATAAACATGGAAAATAGCACAAGGCCTGCCTGCGATTTGTCCGCCCACTAAAAAACTCGATTCCGCACTCATTTTACTGTGGGTCATTGCTTCCTCGTGTTTCTTCTGTTCAATTTGGCTTAACTGTCCCACATATTCAGCAATTTGATGGATGTATTTGGCTTTTTTGAGGTTAAATTCTGCATCTTCTTCAAGATCCATTTGAATCTTGTGAATTACAGCTTGAGACGTTGCTAAACTGCCAGCGGTAAGAATAAATAAACTGCGATCTTCAGGAAACAAGAAGCTGTGCATTTTACTTTGGGTAGCAACATAATCAACACCCGCGTTAGTTCTGGAATCAGAGGCGAAAATAATCCCTTTATTCACTTTTATCGCAAGACAGTAAGTCAAGTTAATCTCCGTACTTCAAAAAATCTTTATTCTGGGATTTTAGCAAGTATTTGAATTTTTCAAAGCGACATTTTCAAATATAAGATTATCTCCTCGGTTGACTTTTAATGGTTAAATCAGTCATTGTTATTAATAGACGAATTGTTGCAGTACAACTATGGATCCAAATAAAAAAAACCTATTAACATTGGAAAGATATCTTCCGTACCGACTTTCGGTGCTGTCGAATAAAGTCAGCGGCAAAATTGCCCAGTCATACAAGGATAAATTTGCCCTTTCCATAACAGAGTGGCGAATTATGGCTGTATTAGGAGAGTATCCTGGGGTTTCAGCTGATGAAGTGTCAGTGAAAACACAAATAGAAAAATCTCTTATCAGTCGAGCTGTTAGTAAATTACTGCAACGTCAACTAATATGCCGCACGCTTTCAAAAGAAGATAAAAGACGCTCGGAGCTACACCTTTCGAATACGGGTACTGAAGTTTACAATGAAATCGTTCCTCTATCTTTGGAGTATGAAAGAAAATTACTCTCTTGTTTAAACTCAGAGCAAGAGCAACAGTTATCACAGATTATTGATCAATTATATCAACGAGCGAATGAGATGAAGTTGTAAACGCTACTCTTTGACTTGTTAGCTAATAAATTTGCACAGGGAAACCATTGCGTAAATGATAAAAATGACCGAGTTTCCGTTAATTAATGAAATAGCTTGCGAAAATATGCTAGGTGAAAACGTCAGGTGGCATGCGCAACAAGAGAAATTTTATTGGACAGACATTCTAAGTAAAAGGCTTTATTTGTGGTCTCCAGCATCTAATGTTTTGGAGGTTGTAAATACACCTCATCGCATTTCAAGTTTTGCTTTCATCAAAGATTCCTCATATTTATTAGTGGCTTATGATAAAGGTTTAGCACTTTTTGACCCTTTTACAGAAATATTTCGTTTACTCGCCTCATTAGAAGGGAATTTACCCTTAAATCGATTTAATGATGGCACCTGTGATAAACATGGGCGTTATTGGCTTGGTAGCATGAATGACAGTGGTCTTGAGCCCACACCAAAAACCGGCGCCTTGTACTGTTGTGATGTTATTGAAGGTAAACTTGTAGTCAATAAAACGCTTGATGAGATTGCAATTTCCAACGGATTGGCTTTCGCTCCTGAGTCGGATTGTTTATTTTTTGCCGATTCACCTAGTAAAAAAATACATCGCTATCAAACCAATAAAGAACACCATAAATTAACCGACGAACATTTGTTTACCCAAACAACTTTGGGAGTACCGGATGGCGCTACAATTGACGCTCAAGGGAATTATTGGTTTGCTAATTGGGCGGCAAGTTGTATTCAATCTGTATCCCCTGAAGGACTTACTTTGTTTAAAGCACAAATCCCCGCAATTCAACCAACTTGCATTGCCCTTGGTGGACCCAATATGGATCTGCTATGTGTGACAAGTGCTAAAGCAGGATTACAAAATCCAAAAAGAGACGGTAATTTATTTGTGTATCAATTGTCTGAAGAGATAGGTTTGGCTCCCTTTTACGCTAAATCAGATTTTTTGACTGTAAATAGTCAACAAGCTGAACATTGTTAGAAAAAGACAATTTTACAACCAATCAAGATTAGAATAATACCACCCGCAAATTCCGCTTTTTCTTCAAATCTAACACCGGTTTTGTTACCCACCAGAACACCTAAGCAAGTACATAAAAAGGTAATTATGGCGATAGAAATACATGCGATAAAGCCATTAACGGCAAGTAATGATAACGTAAAGCCTGCTGCCATAGCATCAATGCTGATCACAAAGGCTAACAATAAAAGTACTTTGTGAGTTATGTCTTCGACATTGTCATCGTCTAAGCCAGTTGCAGCTTCGTAAATCATTTTGCCGCCAACAAACAGCAAAAGGAAGAATGAAATCCAGCGCGCGTATTCTTCCATCCAACTTACTACCTCAACACCGATTAAATAACCGATAGCAGGCATAATACCGTGAAATATACCGAAATAACTACCACTGAGCAGTGCGATTTTGACCGGGTTTTTATACTTTTTTGCACCAAAACCTACGGCGACGGCAAAGGCGTCCATACTAAGACCAATGCCTAATACAATAACTTCAAACAATTTAGAATTCTTATACTGTGAATATTATTCCTAGTATAAGGGGTTAATAGATTCGGTTGAACAAGCTTAAGGGGGAAAATGTTAATTCTGACTAGTTTTTATTGCTTCCAATACCTGTTCCATGCGCTCCAAAGCCACTTCTACTAAGGCATTTGGTTGAAATTTAGATATGAACCTGTCACACCCCACTTTTTCGACCATAGCTTGGTTGAAATTTCCGCTAAGCGATGTATTTAACGTGATAAATAGGTCATTCATGCGAGGATCTTGACGGATTTCTGCCGTTAAACGATAACCGTCCATTTCAGGCATTTCAGCATCTGTGTAAAGCATTAATATTTCATCAGTGACTTTCTTACCTTGATCTGCCCACGATTTAAGAAGGTTTAATGCTTCTTGACCATTTTGGCGTTCAATAATTTCAATGCCCAGTTGAGATAGGGTATTTTGGATTTGTTGTCTGGCGACAGGTGAATCGTCAACAATTAACACTTTTTTACCTGCAAGATGATCACTAACTTCATGCTGCAGAAGTTCTTGGGATACTTGCACATCATAATCAATAATGTCTGCTAGTACTTTCTCTACATCAATAATTTCCACTAGCTCATCTTTCTTTTCATCTTTAACTCGGGTGATAGCCGTTAAAAAATGATTTTTACCTGCTGATTTAGGCGGCGGCTGTATTTCGTTCCAAGAGGTATTGATGATTTTTACAATTTGACCGATTAAGAAACCTTGAACACTACGATTATACTCAGTAATGATGACATTGGTGCCTTCATATTCGTCTTCACAAAAGGGTAATTTAATAGCTGAACGTAAATCGATCACTGGGATAGATTTACCTCGAGCATTAATAACGCCTTTTATATTGTGATGAGCTCCAGGAATTTGATTCATTTTTGGAAGCGTTATTACTTCGCGGATCTTAAATACATTAAGCGCAAATGTATGTCTTGTACCCAGTTTAAAGAGCAACAGCTCTAAACGGTTCTCCCCAACTAATTTTGTTCTTGAATCTACAGAAGACAGTATATTTGACATTAAATTTATATTCCGCTTGTCGGTTCTTTGGAGTAAAGGCGTTAGTATTAGCGACTAGGCTAGTATTTATATCGGCTAGATGATGGAAATTTTTATAGTGATTTGTCTTTTTGACTAGCGCATGAAACAAATCAAACACTTGTCGTTAGCTATTGGATTTTTGGAAGTAAAACAAAGCACTTGAAAAGCCAGTCACAGTTGTTCAGACTGACCCTCTCGTTTGACCATAGGTCTTTGACGTAAATTCGAATGCAGGCAACTCGCTAAGGAAGATAGATGACAATAAAATGGGGCATTATAGGCTGTGGAAATATTGCTAAGACCTTTGTAAGCTCAGCCAAATATTTGTCCGAAGCTGTACTATACGGATGTGCGGCCTCCGAATATTCAAGAGCTCAGGTATTTGCTGAAGAACAAGGTGTTGAACAAGCGTTTGCGAATTACGATGCACTTCTTAGCTCCCCTGACATAGACGCGATATATGTAGCTACCACTCATAATTTTCATTACCAACATATTAAACAAAGTCTGATGGCGGGCAAGCATGTACTGTCTGAAAAGCCAATAACGCTAAACGCTCAGCAGGCTAAAAATCTATATGGGCTGGCGCAAGAAAGAAATTTATTACTCATGGAAGCTGTTTGGACTAGGTTTCTCCCCGCCATTCTTGAACTTCAGTCACAGTTGAAAAAGGGTGTTATTGGAAACATTAAACACATTTCTGTGCAATTTAACATTTATAAAGATGTACCGGATACAAGCCGATTGCGCAATTTGTCCTTGGCTGGAGGCGCACTACTGGATTTGGGCATTTATCCAATTACCTTCAGCGACATTGTGATGGATGCCATGCCTGAAACCATCACTGGCAATGCTGTCATGACAAATACTGGGGTAGATGAAACCTCTAGCTATCAACTCGGATATCAAGGGGGCGTGACGGCTAATTTAGTTTCGAGTTTCTTATGTGATCCAGCTATTGAAGCGAATATCTATGGTGAAAAAGGTCGTATTAAGGTTCCCCATTTTTTAGGTGCCCAGGGGTTTCAAATCTTCCGAGATAACCAGCTAGTTGACCAATTTACCGCGCCTTTCAGTGGGGATAAAAATTTCTATTTTGAGATAGCACATTTTCAGCAATGTTTAGCCGAAAATAAGCAGCAAAGTCCTATCCTGCCCCCAAGCAAGAGCCTGCGAATAATGCAAATAATGGATGAATTACGCGCCAAGTGGGGGTTGCGTTATCCCGACGAAGAAATATAAAAAAAGGGCGGAAACGCCCTTTTCTCGACGCAACATCAACTCGTTGTTATTCTTGGCTTGAGTCCAACTGCATTTCACTTACCAAATTGGCACTAATTTGTGCTTCGGTAAAGTGAATTGGACGTAGTCTAGAAGTTTCACTATACACTCGTGATTGGTCATTAAAGCTGTCGGATTCACTATTGGTTGATTGAGAGTAAGACAATATACCTCTAGCATCATGACCTGCTTCGGTAAAGTTAACCACCATCATCCAGCTACTTCCATAATTAATATGATAACCAGGCGCTGCTGCCGATAGTTCTGAGTTTGCTAGTGTGGGATAAGTATGTCGAGGAATTGTCGTGCCGTTATTAGAATTTGCCGGACGAAATACGTTAAATCCACCTTCTACATTGTGACTTCCTGGCCAAGGCAGGCGTTCATCATCTGGGTTACCATTTCCGTCGCTTTTCTCAACAAATTGTACCTGACCAAAGTTAGCATCTAGCGCAATGCCTGCGTCTTGGATGTTTTTCACGGCTTGTGCAAGCTCAACTAAGGTTTGTTGATTGTCCACTAATCCATTGGGGGTATTAACCGGATCATTTACATCAAAATCGTTGACCCAATTGCGACCAAAAGCAAAGGCAAATTCTCGGAAAATATGTGCGCCAACACTATCTACATTCATAGTGCCATCCCAATTATTGAGCACACCACAGGCTTGACTAATGTCAACATTAGTACCATTTACATCAACTGGGTTAGCGCCGTTGGCCGCGCATTGGCTAACTAGGTCATTTAGCACTAAATCTGCCAGTAAACTCTTGTTGGCTAAGAGTGCTTCTTCTACTTCTGTGGGTGAGAAGAGTCCATCACTGCCAGCGGCTTGCTGAATTAACAATTGACCATGGCGAGAACGCAAGGTTTGTTGATTGCCCACGCGACCATACAAGGGAGATACGCCGGTGATTGGGTTGTCTAAATTGGTAAGCCAAAAGCTATCATTAGAATTTTGCACATAGTCAGTGCCACTATACTTTGGCGCTTGTTCGTACGGAACGGGTCCGTTAAAGTCGAACACAGAAGCGAATCCAGGCAGTACAGTAAAGCCAGCTAATTGGCGAATTTGCGACAATTGAGGATTGTTGACCAATTGATCCATTGCGGTGGACGTTAAATTAGGTACCGTTGAGTCATCGATGTAGAAAACTTCACCGGATCTCGAAGCTGCCATAGTGTTATTGAAGATTACGCCATCATACTGTTGGAATGCTTGTTTAAATTCATCCATATTGGTTGCAAGATTCATCCCTAGCCAATGATCAACTATATCGAAATTGGGTAGATTGACATCTTTTATGGCAAATGCACTATCGTTAGGTCCCCATTCAAAGTTACCAGGCACATTAATCATGGGACCATAATTGGTGTAATAACCATCTTTTTCCAGCTCAATTGAAACCCCTGGACCAACCGCAACGTCAATTTTCATCGTTTTCTTATAAATGGTGCGACGCTGACCATCTACTAAGTGAGTCAGCCCGTTGGCATCATCTTCATCGAGTGTAAGTTGATACACTACAAAATGCTCTGCAGTAGAAAATGTATGTGTCCAAGCGAGATTTTCGTTGAAACCAATATTGACTATGCCAGGAGTACCTACCAGAGAACCACCTATGACATTTAAAAAGCCAGGAATAGTGGTATGGAATTGCCAGAAACGTAAGTTACCGGTAAACGGGAAATGTGGGTTGGCCAATACCATACCCATGCCATTTTCCGTTTTGTCCGAACCCAGTCCCCAACCATTTGAGCCTAATTCATCAGGATTCACCTGTGGAACTGATAAATCCATTTTTGCTGGATCAAATTTTAATTTAGAACCCTCAATTGACAGCTGTCTAGGCCTAAAATCTACCCCTGGCGGAGCTGCGGCAAATATCGCTGATTCAAAATTAGCAGCACCTGGTAGCAAAGCTATACCAAGTAGAATCGTAAAGTGATCGATTTCGTCAATAGGTTTAACCCAAGGTTGATTTGCACATGAGGGATCTATATTGGCCAATCCAGTATCTGCTAGATACCTGTTATAACCTTTGGTATAGCCCGATATCAACGCGCGAGTATTAGCACTCATAGCGGCAAAGTTGTCTTCGGCAATTTCCCTAATACCAATAGTAAGGTAAGCGAAATCATTAATAACATGGGCTGAATCACCTGAACCTGGATTTGCGTCTGGTCCTAAATATTTAGCGCGTTGGGAATTAAAGCGAATGGCTTGGTCAGCGATTATACAAATATTATCTTTTGCAGCGGCGTAACCAACACCATAAGACATACTTTCTAAATTATCCGCAACTATATGCGGTACGCCATATTGGGTATATCTAATGTCAGCTTGTAACACCCCATCAGGATCAAAGGCGGTAACTGTGGCGGGTGGTGGTTCAGGCGTTGGTGGTGCTGGTGGAGTCGGCCTTTCAACATCAGAAAAATCATTGTCATTTCCGCCACAGCTGATAAGTAAAAGAGCACAGATTAGGTAACACATAATCCGTAAATCAAAAAATTTGTTGTTGTGCATGTGAAGTGTCCAGTCATTGATGTAAAGGTCACAAATCCTATCTCTGCGAGTTACATCATTTTAAAAAATAAATTTTGTTAACCCTGTTAATACTAGAAACTTCAATACGTTATTTCAAAGGAAATGTTTATAAAATGTTAAAATAAATGAATCTTGATAACAATTTTCATAATCTTATACATTGTGAATTCGTCAAATAGATGTAAACTTATACTTTGGTAGTCATGTGAAACGTTCATTTGGTATTCTTTCGGTCAGGTGTTCGTCCTTTAGGTGTTGCTTTGTAAAAGGAAGTATAGGTTTTACGTAATGTATGTTTTGAACCTCAATCCCTGTCTAACATTTCGTAAGCTTGCTTGTCTTTGCTGTTTACTCATTCTAAGCAGACTAAGCTTTGCATATGAATACGCACCTGCACGCCAATACACAGTAGAGCACGGTCTGTCCCAAATCACTGTCAAAAGCATCGAACAAGATCTACATGGGTTTCTTTGGTTAGGGACTCAAATGGGTATTGATCGCTTCGACGGTAAGAATTTTATGAATTATGGTGACGTGATTAGTGCCAATCTAGGACTTACCAGCTCCTATATCTATGACATGGCGGTCGATCCAGAATCTGGAGATATGTGGATAGCGACAATGACTGGCTTAAACTCCATTAGTGCAAAAGATGGAAAAGTAGCTAAACATGCGTTAGTCAATAAAAACGACGTCGACAACATTATCCGCAAAATTTTTATCGATGACCGTGGCAAAGTTTGGATAGGTAGTTCCAAGTCATTGTATTATTTGGATCCTCAAAAAGGATTTATTAAAACTAACAATTTTAGCGCTTACATCTATGACATTACGACTATTTTTGATGACTATCTCGCAATTGCGACCACCAATGGTTTGTTTATCTTTGACCCGTTAAATAACTTAGTGGTTAATGAGTACTTAAAGGGTAAAAAAGTCACCAAAGCAGTAATCGACAATAACGACATTCTTTGGGTTGGAACCAATGGAGAAGGGCTTCACAAGTTTAAGTTGAATTCTAATAGATCGATGGTGCCCATTGAGATTCCACTTTTGTTAGAAGGGATAGTCATAAACGATATATTGCAAATGAAAGATGATTCTATTTGGATTGCAACTAGTCGCGGTATACACATTGCCCCAGATGGAAATTATCCAGATTTAATTGAATATAATCATTATGGCCAAGCAGCAGAAATGAAAACATATCAATACGTGCACAAGCTGTTTCAATTAAACGATGGAAAAATTGCCTATGGAACCCTAAACGACGGTCTATTTATTACTGCCCCAAGGAATATGCTGTTTAAATCTCGCGTTTATAATGATGATGCATCAACCAAGTTTGTATACCGCAAAAACGATAATTTGTGGCTAATTTCAGATGATGGTGTGCATAAATTGGACGAAAACTTAAATACAATTCAATCTTTTAACATGCTTGATACTCAAAATAAAACAGGTGCGGTGAACAAGTTTATTTCTGTGTATGAATCAGAAAAAACCAGTGATGTTTGGCTGGCTACAAGGTTAGGTTTAGGCAAGATTCCACCGAATGGGAACATTAAAATTGTGGCATTTGATGATGTACCAGTTTACACCGTTAGAGAAACATCTGCCGGCTACCTTTTGGTTGGGTCCTATGATGATGGACTTTTTCTGTATGATCCGAAACAAAATCGGGTCATGCATAGATGGCCGTTCGAATTAACTACCAGCATACTTAATCACGAAGATCCGAATTATGTATTTGTTGCAACTATAAATGGACTTCATTTAATCAATCTAGAAACCTTTGAGTACAGAAGCTTTAGAAACGATGAAGGGGATCCTGAAAGCCTCCCTATCAACGTTGTTACTTGGATTTCTAAAAAGTCGAAAAATGAGTATTTCGTTGGTACTCAGGGGGCTGGACTAAGTTTGATGACTATGAATAAGATAAATTCGCCCCCTAGTTTTAAGCGATTATTTGCTAATAGTCGCTTGGGTGTTTTATCTATAGGTGCAGTTGTACAAGACGATATGGGAAACTATTGGGTTTCGACGGCAGAAAGTATAGCTCGAATTAACCCTAGCCTAAGCAATTTAGAATTGTTTGATAAATTTGATGGTGCCAGTTCAACAGGCTATTACATAGGCGCTCATGCAAAACTAGATAGCGGCGAAATTCTTTTTGCAGGCGGAGAACGACTGACCTATTTTAATCCTATTGATATCCGCAAAGACACTCGGATGCCTGTACTAAAGCTCACTAAGGTTGAAGTGGTGAGTAAAAGGCAAATTATTTCCGAACGCGAAACCAACCATCCCATCACCCTATCTCCTTCATTTGAACAAAAGTCTGTAGTGCTTAAACCCGATGATATCATTCTTAATATTGAAGTCGCAGCGTTAGAGTTTGGTAGCCCTGAGGCGATCCAATACGCCTATCGCTTGATTGGCTTTGATAGTCGATGGCAGACGCTGAATAAGGGGGAGAATGGTTTTATGTTCACTAATCTCAGCCCAGGGGAATATAGCCTGCAAGTTCGCTCGACCAATAGATATGGAGAATGGAACCCCAATTGGAAAGAACTCAAAGTAGTGGTTGATTATCCTTGGTGGAAAACAATTTATGCCATTGCACTTTGGATAATATTAGGGCTAGGGTTTATTTATTTTTGTTATCGCTGGCGCACTGCTCATCTTCTGCGTCGATCAAAAGAGTTGGAAGAATTAATCCAGTCTAGAACGCTAGATTTAGCCAAGGCCAATATGCAACTGCGCCTGCTTGCTACTCAAGATCCTTTAACAGGCACTTACAATAGAAGAGGATTTTACGAAGTTGCTAAAAGAGCATTTTCTGAATTTGCCCGAGCTGAAAAACTATTTTCTCTAGTACTTATCGATGTCGATTTTTTCAAAGATGTAAATGATAGTTATGGTCATGAGGTGGGAGATAAAGCCCTGGTAGAAATTGCAAATGATATTAAGAGCAGTGTGCGTAAACAGGATGTAGTGGCAAGATGGGGCGGCGAAGAGTTTGTCATTTTAATTCCTAATGCCTCTAAAGAGGAAGCCGCATCTGTTGCTGAAAAATTACGTATGACCATCGCAGGAAAATCGTATCTGGTGAATGGTGTTACCATTAACTTGACCATTACCTGTGGTGTATCTTGTATTGATGAGAAGAAATCCATAGATGCGACCCTTCGTCATGCTGATGCCCTGTTATATCAGGGCAAGCAGGAGGGGCGAAATTGCGTTATCGACAGGTGATCAAAAGATCACTGTCCTTCGGCTAATTCCTTGAGATATTGAAACAAAGCGCGGGAAGCCGCGGGTGGCTTTTCTCTTTGCTTTTCTTTTAAAGCCGTTCTCACAAAATGTCTTAGTTTTTGACGATCTGCTAAAGGATAAGTATCCATTACCTTTTGAATTTCATCATCCCCATTGGCGATTAATGCATCACGCATTCTTTCTAACTTATGAAATCTCTGAACGTCTTGGTTGTGTGCGGAATTAAGTTTTTCTAGCGCTAGGGCAATAGGCTCTACATCACGTTGCCGTAGAAGTTTACCAATAAATTGAATTTGTCGACGAAAACCATCTTTTTTGCGATTTATCTTGCTGGCTAAAACTAGTGCATCTTCCAACTCGTCGTCCACAGGCATGGTTTTACGCTGGTTTGGACCTAGTTCTAAAAGCGCCAAGCCTAACTTCTTCAGGTCATCGGCTTCTTTTTTTAACTGGGTCTTACTGACAAGTTCATCGTCGTCGTTGTAGGGTTCAAAATCATCAGGTTGATTCATATCGCGTTTTTTTCATTACTTAATGCTAGACTAGGGTAATTGTAACTAGCCAACACAAGTTTGCACAGCGAAAGTTCATTATGCAGGTAGAACAACAATTATCAGAAATTAAAAATGTCGTAGAAGATGCCCTCAATTTAGCTAAAAAATTGGGTGCCACCGCGGCGGAAGCTAGTATCTCTAAAAATGAAGGTATATCCGTTGGAACCCGCCTTAAAGAGGTAGAGACAGTAGAGTTCACCAATGATGGTGGATTGGGAATAAGTGTGTATGTAGGGCAGAAAAAAGGCACAGCTTCAACCGCAGATTTGAGCCCTAAAGCGCTAAAAACAGCAGTAGAGAAAGCGGTTGAAATCGCTAAATATACCTCTGAAGATGAATGTGCTGGACTAGCTGATAAAGAACTAATGGCGACTAACATCCCAGATCTTGACCTTTATCACCCACAAGAGTTAGACACTCAAAAAGCGTTAGAAATTGCTCTGGAAACAGAATCTGCTGGTATGGAAACTAGTCCCCTAATCACCAACTCTGATGGTGCCTCATACAATGCAAACGTAGAAGTGAGAGTGTACGGAAATACCCATGGTCTGATTGCTGGATTTCCAAGCAGTCGTTACAGCTTAAGTTGTGTACTTATCGCGCAGAACGACACTGATATGCAGCGAGATTATGCCTACACGGTATCAAGAGAACCTGACCAGTTAAAGTCAGCCAAAGAAATCGGGAAAGAGGCAGCAGAACTTACCATTTCACGTCTTGATGCGAGAAAAATTAAAACCACAAAAGCCCCCGTTATTTTTCATCGAGAAATTGCCTCTAGCCTTTTTGGCAGTTTTATTAAGGCAATTAGTGGCGGTAGTTTGTATCGAAAATCATCATTTTTATTAGATACCAAAGGACAGCAATTATTCCCGAATTGGTTAGCATTAGCAGAGCGTCCACACATTAAAAAAGGCTTAGCAAGTTCGCCTTTTGATGATGAAGGTGTAGGCACTTTCGACATGGACATTGTAAAGGATGGGGTGCTGCAAGATTATCTGTTAACCAGCTACTCGGCGAGAAAGTTAGGCATGGTGTCTAACGGACACGCCGGTGGTACGCATAATGTGATCGTCAGTGACACTGGTCAGTCAGAGGCCGAATTGCTTAAAACAATGGGCACCGGATTATTGATCACTGAGCTTATGGGACAAGGCGTATCCATAGTAAATGGTGATTACAGCCGAGGTGCCGCGGGTTTTTGGGTGGAAAATGGGATTATTCAATATCCTGTACATGAAATTACGGTGGCAGGAAATTTGCGTGACATGTTCAATAATATTCAGGCAATTGGTCAAGAAAGGGAAGTTAGAGGTTCCTTGCAAACTGGCTCAATTTTAATCAGTGAAATGCAAATTGCTGGGGCCTAAGTCGATATTTCATAATTTGTAACAGTTTTTTCAGGCTTTCACATCAACTAACCGGATTAGCGTCTTTACTCTCGGCGCTCTGGCACTTATGCTCGTTGGTGGTTTAATTTTGGGGACTCCTTGTGTCCTCACATGAGATGGATCAGATAGCTTTCTATGAAAAAATTTATTGCACTTTTGATGCTCACTTCTATGTCGGTAGGAGTTTCGGCGCAAGTAACGCCAAAATGGATTCGATATGCTTCAATATCGCCAGATGGCCAGAACATTGTTTTCACCTACAAAGGAGACCTATTTAGAGTTTCTTCCGAAGGAGGTGACGCGACTCAACTGACCTTTCATAAGGCCCATGATTACAACGCGGTTTGGAGCCATGACGGGCAGCAGTTAGCCTTTGCATCTGATCGACACGGCAACTTCGATGTGTATGTCATGGACGCGCTTGGCGGCAGCGCAAAACGACTGACTTATCATTCAACGGATGAAATTCCATCCACGTTTTCACCTGACAACAACAGTGTCTATTTCACTGGTCACCGAATGGACACCAAAGAACACCGCGAGTTTCCATCAAGTCGATTCGCCGAAGTTTATGCCGTACCAGCAACTGGAGGAAAAATCTCTCAGGTGTTTACTACGACAGCAGAAAATATCAGTATTAGCAAAGACGGCACTACTTTGATTTACGAAGATTTTAAAGGCCGAGAAAACTATTGGCGTAAACACCACACATCAGCTGTTACTAGAGATATTTGGCGCTACGATATAAAAGCTCAATCTCATGAGCAACTGACTCGATTTAAAGGTGAAGATCGCGATCCGGCATTCAGCCAAGATGAAGATGACATCTATTATCTATCAGAAGAAAGCGGTACGTTTAACGTACATCGCCTAGACTTGAGCCGACCTAAATCTACTAAGCAAATCACTGATTTTAAACTTCATCCAGTGCGCTTTTTATCTCAAGGTGGTGGTAAGTTAGCGTTTACTTATCATGGCGAACTTTACACTATGACAGAGGGTGAAAAACCGAAAAAACTGAGTGTAAATATTCGAACGCAAGATATTGATAATAGCTTTGAATTGGCCTCGGTAAATGGCGATATTTCAGAGCTTGCAATATCACCTGACGGCAAACAAATTGCCTTTATAGCTAATGGCGACGTTTTCGTTTCGGCTAAAGATGGTGCATTTACAAAACAGATTACTAAGACGCCTGAAACCGAAGCTTTCGTTTCATTTACCGATGATGCAGATGGGGTTATTTACGCTTCAGAGCGTAATGGCAACTGGGGAATTTATAAAACGGAAAAGGCCCGAGAAAGTGAGCCTTTCTTCTACGCATCTACTGTGCTGAAAGAGTCTGAAGTATTAGTGGGAGATAAAGATTACACCCAGCCTTTAGTTTCTCCCGATGGCGAGAAAATGGCCTTTATCGAAGACCGTAGAACCTTGCGTGTTATGTCTCTTGATTCAAATAAAGCGACTACGTTAGTGCCCTCAAAAGAGATGTATACCTTTAGAGCCGGGGATAAAACTTTTTCTTGGAGCCCAGATAGCCAATGGTTGGTGTTCGAGCATGAGAAGCTTTTAAACAATTCTGATGTGGCTATTGTGAAAGCAGACGGCAGTGAGAAATTTAAAGTACTGATTCCAAGTGGCTATTCTGATAGTTCTCCAAAGTGGGCAAATGAAGGTAAACAAATACTTTGGTTCAGTAACCGCGACGGCATGCGTAGTTATGCAACTAGCGGTAGAACTCAACAAGACGTTTATGCATTATTTTTGACTCAAGACGCTTGGGACGAGTACCGTCTTAGTGAAGATGATTACGAATTAATGCAGGCTCTTGATGAAATAAATGAAGAAAACGAGAAAGAACAACAAGAAGCCGAAGAAAAACCTGAAGACGAGCAGGATGAAGATAAAAAAGATGAAGAAGAAAAAGTAGACCCCATAGAAATAGATTGGGATGGTTTACAGGAGCGTACAGCAAAACTGACGATTCATTCTTCCCGTTTATCAGATGCAGTTTTGAATAAAGACGCTGATACCCTTTATTATCTAACTCGCTTTGAAGGTAGATTGGATTTATGGAAAACCAATCTTAGAACTCAAGAAACAGAAAAAGCGGTCAGCTTGAATAAAAATTACGCTAGCTTGCATTGGGATCCAAAAATGGAAAACCTGTATTTGTTAGCTGATGGCGGAATTTCTGAAGTTGACTTGGATAAAGGCAGAGCCAAACCAGTAAGCATAAACGCACAAATGGAGATGGATGAAGAAGCGATAATGCAGTCGTCTTTCGATCATGTTTGGCTTCGTACGTCTAAGATTTTCTATGAACCAAGTTTCCATGGTATCGATTGGCAGAAAATGTATTCAGAGTACAAGCCATTGGTTAGTCACGTGGGTAATGGTTACGAGTTTACTGAATTATTAAGTGAAATGATTGGTGAGCTTAATGTATCCCATGCGGGCGCTGGTTATTCTAGTAGCATGCGTGATGGTGATAGCACAGCAGCCTTAGGTATTTTCTATGATCACAGTGATTATTCAGATGGCATCTTGATTACCGAAGTGATCAAAGGCGGACCTTTAGATAAAGCTAAATTTGATATAACTGCTGGAATGCGTATCACCGCTATCAATGGTGAAACTATTACCAATGATATGGATTGGTCAAAATTGTTAAATCGCCAAGCAGATAAATTTGTTTTGTTAGGTTTAAAAACGGCTTCGGGAGAAACCAAAGAATACACTGTTAAACCAATCAGTTTGTATGAGCAGCAAGATTTACTTTACGACCGCTTTGTCAAAATCAACGAAAAAGAAGTCTTGGAAAAATCAAAAGGTACTTTGGGATATGTGCATATTCCAGGCATGAGTGATGGTCCCTACCGAAACGTGTTTGATGTGATGTTGGGCAAGCATTTTGATAAGAAAGCTATGGTGGTTGATACCCGTAATAACGGCGGTGGCGACCTGGTGGCTGACTTAGCAATGTTCTTCACAGGAGAAAAATTCTTAACTTACGCAACTGAAGAACGTGTGGTTGGTGGAGAACCTACATCAAGATATACCAAACCAATTATTACTCTGTTCAATCCGTCTATGTACAGTGACGGCCATTGTTATGCGAGTGGTTACACTGATCTTAAATTGGGTAAATCTGTTGGTACGCCTGTGCCTGGTACTTGTAGTTTCGCCGGCTGGGAAGGATTACCTTTAGGCGGCTATTGGGGTGTGGTGCCTATTAGCGCGAAAAACAAAAAAGGTGAATGGCTAGAGAACAACCAAACCGAGCCTGATATTTTAGTTGTGAATGAGCCAGAAGTGATTTCCGCTGGACGAGACCAACAACTTGAGCGCGCTATTAAAGAGTTGCTTAAAGACGTTAGATAATTAACCCCAGCTCGGCATAAGCGATGACACTCGCCAGCCGTTAATTAAATGCAAGAGCGCGAAATTGTCTTGAAGATAATTTCGCGCTTTTTTACGGCCTTTCTAAAATAATCGCCCCTGGCCCTTGTTCTGCTAGTACATCCTTAGGGTTTCGAAGTGGACAGTCTTTTAACGATAAACAACCACATCCAATACAAGAATCTAATTCATCTCTTAGTCGCTCAAGTTTATGAATACGTGCATTCAAACCATCTCGCCATTGTTCTGAAACTTGTTTCCATTGGCTAGCAGTTAAGTTTTGCTTTTGTTGAATTTGCTTTAAGGTTTGGCCTATATCTTCAAGGGACATGCCCACTCTTTGAGCCACACGAATAATGGCGATATAGCGCAACGTAATGGCTGGATATTGCCGATGATTACTTAAATTTCGGGTTGAAGTAATCAATCCTTTAGATTCATAAAAATGTATCGTTGGCACAGTTACACCACTGCGCTTGGCTACCTCGCCGACACTGAGCAAACGCGCCCCCGGATTGTTTTGATTATTTGTCTTGAGCTTCTTCACCATGGCAACAACCTAAAGTTAACTTGATGTTGTTTTAGACTAATCAAACTTATCAGATTCGGCAAGCAAACGGGGAAATAAGATGAAGAATCTTCACTTTGACTTAAAGGGCTCTTCGAAGATTTGAAAACCCGCAACAGTAGATTCCTGACGAGAAAAATACCTAAAAAAATGCTTGACCTAAAGTTAACTTTAGGTCTTAGAGTGAGCCCAATTCTTTATTCAATCTGGTTTTTTTGAAGGTATTAATTAATGAAAGATTCATCGCAAGTTGACTTGCAACGCTCAGGTATATCCACATTCAAAGCAATTGTAATTGCAATAATTTTGATAGCCCTGATCAGTGCAGGTTTATGGTTTTGGCGTTCAGCTAAACTTGAAAATGCGGGCGGTTGGCATGGCGGAGGTGCTATTGATGTGGTAGCTAGTCAGGTGACGCTCCAGGCAGCGCCAGTGACTGTGCAAGCCTTTGGTGAAGTGCGCGCGGTAAACCAAGTGATGCTATCGGCCGAAGTGGCAGGTAGGATATCCGAACTAAATATTTCACCCGGACAAAGAGTGTCTGCGAACACTCTGATTGTGCAGTTGGACGATGCTACAGAACAAGCTGATTTAGTAGCAGCGAAAGCCTCTATCAAGTTCGCCCAAGAGCAATTAGAACGAGCAAAAGACTTACATCAAATCGATGCTCTTTCGAATGAAATATTGCAACAACGCCAAGCGGATTACGACATTGCTAAATCGCAAATTAATCAGTTGCAAGCAAGAATTCGCTATAAAAAAATCTTAGCCCCCTTTGATGGCGAACTGGGATTAAGACAAGTTGATTTAGGCCAGTATCTAAACCCAGGAGAGCCAGTGGTGAGTTTGACCGATACTAGCCAAGTCTTTGTTAACTTTAATCTTCCTCAAGATGAGTTAGCGCGCATCGACATAGGTCACAAGTTACAGGTATACAGCGAAATAGCACCTGATCAACCTATTGAAGCCCAGGTAACCGCTATTGAGCAGCAAATTAATCCTGATACCCGAAACATAACTTTGCAGGCGAAAGTAAACAATCAAGACAAGCTGTTAAGAGCTGGCATGTTCGTCAAAGTCGATCTGATATTCCCAAGCCAAACCAACGCCATAGTATTGCCTTCAACCGCAGTAATGACCTCATCGTCTGGAAACACTGCTGTCGTTGTGCGGGGTGTAAACAATGAGCAAATAGGTACGGCAGAAATAGTGCCGGTGCAAATAGAGCGCCGTTTGGGCGATCAAGTCGTTATAAGCCAAGGGCTTTCAGCCGGAGATTTGGTAGTAACCCGAGGTCAATTAAGAGTGCGTCCCGGTGCACAACTCAAGGTGATAAGTAATACAGCCTCAGTAGGAGGCCAGTAATGTCGTTTACAGATTTATTTATTAAGCGCCCGATACTTTCAATTACCTTGAGTATTTTGATTTTATTAGCGGGAATTGCTTCAGTATCGTCGTTGCCTATGCGCCAATATCCGGCTATGGAAAGTGCCACCATTGTGGTGACAACCAGCTTTCCCGGCGCCTCTCAAGAGGTCATGCAAGGTTTTATTACCTCGCCTATTGCACAAGCCGTGGCTACTGCAAGTGGAATAGAATATCTAACTTCTACTTCCACCATGGGCAATAGTGAAATCCGCGCTAAATTGGTGCTCAACGCAGACTCTGACAAAGCCTTGACCGAAATTATGTCGCGTGTGCAACAAGTGAAATACCGAATGCCAGAGGGCGCATCGGATCCGCAGATTAATAAGATTACGGATGGCGTTTCAGCGGTGCAATACGTTAACTTTGCTAGTAACCAACATAGCATTCCTGAAATCACAGATTACATTACCAGAGTGGCTCAACCCTTGATTACTTCTGTTCCGGGTGTCGCATCTGTGGATATCAATGGCGGTCAAACCTATGCCATGCGCCTTTGGTTAGATCCGTTAAAAATGGCTGCACGCAATGTTACTGCCAGTGATTTATCCAATGCATTGCGATCCAATAATGTACAAGCCGCACCTGGTACCTTACGCGATAGCCAGACCATAATGCCGATTACTGCCGCGACAGACTTGCGTAGCGTGCAGGACTTTAAAGACATGGTGATAAAACGTGAAAACAACAGTTTGGTCAGAATATCGGACATTGCGACCGTAGAGTTAGGCGGTCAAAACAATGATACTTCTTTTTTTGGCAGCGGTGAGCGTGTGGCGTCATTGGCAATTACACCCACGCCTGACGGTAATCCGTTAGAGATTGTTGAAGGCGTAAATAACTTACTTCCACAATTGCAAAACTCAGCACCACCGGGCATTCAAATTAGCAATATTTTTGATACGGCTCGCTTTGTAAATGCGGCCATTGATGAAGTAATGAAAACCCTTTTAGAAGCTGTACTCATAGTAGTTGTGGTTATCTTCTTATTCTTAGGGACTTTTAGAGCCGTCATTATTCCTATAGTGACGATTCCTTTGTCACTGGTTGGGGCTGCGATTTTAATGTCGATGTTTGGCTTTTCCATCAACTTACTTACCTTATTGGCCATGGTCTTAGCCATTGGCTTGGTTGTCGATGATGCCATAGTGGTTGTGGAGAATATCCACAGGCACATTGAAGAAGGAAAAACTCCCGTACAGTCCGCATTAATTGGCGCCAGAGAAATTGTTTGGCCGGTAATTGGCATGACGGTAACACTGGCTGCAGTTTATGCACCTATTGGATTGATGGGCGGTGTGACAGGTGCCCTATTTAAAGAGTTTGCGTTTACTTTGGCATGTTCGGTTATTGTGTCGGGCGTGGTAGCACTAACGCTATCCCCCATGATGAGTAGCTACATGCTGGATGCAAAAATGTCAGAAGGAAAGCTAGCAAAAATCATCGACCGTGCTATGACAGGATTAGCCAATAAATATGGTCGTTTATTAAATACCATTTTGCACGCAAAAGCCGCTGTCATTTTGGTTTGTATCGCCGTACTTGCGGGCATAGGTGTGTTATTTTCTGGAGTGAATAACGAGCTTGCACCAGGGGAAGACCAAGGCTATGTATTCGTGCAAACAAAATCTCCCCAATATGCCAGTTTAGAGTACAGCGAACAGGCGGCATTGGACGTTGAATCTGTATTTAGACAACTTCCAGATTATCAAGCGAGTTTCTTTGCAAACGGCTTTGGTGGTCAGAATAACGGTTTTGGTGGAGTGGTCTTATCTCCATGGAATGAGCGGGAAATGAGTACAAATCAGGTTGAAGGTTTTCTAAATGGTCAATCAAGTAAAATTACCGGTGCCTTTGCTACCGCATTTCAACCAGCTCCTTTGCCCGCAGGCAGTGGCGGTTTACCGGTACAGATGATAGTGCGGGCACCTATGGAGTTCTCTGAACTTTATAACACTATGGAGCAAATAAAAGGTGCAGCTTGGGGCAGTGGATTATTCGCCTTTGTGGATAGCGATCTAGCCTTTGATAGCCCTCAGGCACAAATGAGTATTGATGCCACCAAAGCTGGTGAATTGGGTATTAGTATGAATGAGATAGCCCAAACCTTGGCAGTGTTAGTAGGTGAAAACTACATTAATCGTTTTAACTGGTTTGATCGTTCTTATGATGTGATTACCCAAGTCACCCAAGATCAGCGTAGAACCCCAAAAGACCTAAC
Organism: Glaciecola sp. 1036; assembly: GCF_050306235.1. NCBI lineage: Bacteria > Pseudomonadati > Pseudomonadota > Gammaproteobacteria > Alteromonadales > Alteromonadaceae > Glaciecola > Glaciecola sp. 1036. Next base: position 145,879 of record NZ_JBLWFH010000005.1, read on the forward strand.
TGGCTATTATGTTCGCTCACAATCTGGTGAATTAATTCCTTTATCGACTGTGGTTGACGTAAAAGTGCAACCTCAGGCGAATCAACTTCCACAGTTTAATCAGATGAATGCGGTGACTTTATCTGGTGTTTTATTGCCCGGCGTTACTATGGGGCAAGCTGTGGAGTTCTTACAATCACAACCTCTCCCTCCAGGTGCTCAAATTGATTGGATGTCAGATAGTCGTCAATTTGTACAAGAAGGTAATAGATTAATTGTTTCCTTTGGATTTGCACTAGTGGTCATATTCTTAGTATTGGCTGCCCAGTACGAAAGCTTTAGAGATCCCTTGGTGATTTTAGTTACGGTTCCCTTGGCAGTGTGTGGGGCTCTAGTGCCCTTGTGGTTAGGCTATGCCACCATGAATATCTACACCCAAATAGGTTTGGTTACCTTAATAGGTTTGATATCAAAGCACGGGATTTTGATGGTGTCATTTGCCAATGATATTCAACATCAAGACGAAGTAGGACCTGCGCAAGCTATATTAAAAGCCGCCATGATCCGTATGCGCCCCATTCTGATGACAACTGCGGCTATGGTTTCTGGCCTAATTCCATTAATGTTTGCCTCTGGAGCTGGCGCTGCCAGTCGCTATTCAATCGGAGTAGTGGTGGTCACTGGCTTGTTGGTAGGCACCTTTTTTACTCTATTTGTGCTTCCAACGATTTATACCTTGTTGGCGAAAGATCATCGTAAAGCAGCCATTTCTGATAGAGAGCGTGAATTTGCAGGTGAGGAGTTAGATCATGCGTAATATTGTTTCATTAAAATCAGCGAGCCAAGCGGTGATAGCAGGGTTGGTTTGCGCTAGCCTTACTGCTTGTTCATTAGCGCCAGAGTATCAAACGCCGGCAGCGCCAATATCGCAGCATTGGTTTTCAGATGGAGAAGACATTAGCCAACCAGAATCGTCAGCGAAAATAGGTTGGAAGTCGTTTGTCACAGATGAAAATCTCGTTCAACTAATAGAGCTGACGTTGCAAAATAATCATGATCTTCGACAAGTAATTCTTAATGTAGAAGCTGCTCGAGCACAATATGGTATCCAAGATGCTCAGCGTTTGCCTAATGTCAATTTAGAAGGCCAAGCTTCTAGACAGGCAACGCCAGATGACTTTTTAGCCCCCGGCATGCCGAATGTGCAAAATCGCTTTCAAGTGGGCGTTGGTTTGGCGTCCTATGAATTAGATTTGTTTCAACGAGTCAGCAATCTAAGCCAGGCAGCATTGCACGAATATTTGGCTACAGCTGAGGTCGCACAAAGTTTAAAAACTAGCTTAATCGCCGAAGTGATTCAAAGTTATCTCGCTTACAATGGCGCTCAACAACGTTATTTATTAGCTAAGCAAGTAAAAGAATCTCGTGCAACTTCAGAGCAAAAAATCCGTCAACGATTGGAATTAGGTGCGGCCTCAAAACTTGAGTTACAACAAGCTATTGAACTAAGGCTAAATGCCGCCCTTAGCTTTGAACGAATCAGCAGAGAAAAGCAACTTGCGTATAACGCGCTTCGATTGTTAGTCGGCGTAAGTGACATAGATCCATTTTTGTCAGATAAACCCCAGTATGAAAATGTGATTGTACAAGAGTTAACCCCAGGTGCGCCTTCGGATCTACTGCAAAACAGACCTGATATTCGCGCCGCTGAACATCGTTTGATCGGTAGGAATGCCAATATAGGCGCAGCCAGAGCGGCATTCTTTCCAAGTATTTCATTAACTGGGTTTGTCGGCACTTCAAGCACTGAAATATCCGACCTATTTTCATCCAGTCAGAAAACCTGGTCCTTTGCACCACAAATTCGCCTACCTATTTTTGACGGAGGAAGAAACCAAGCTAATTTGGATTTGGCAAATATTCGTAAAGACATCAGTATTGTTGAGTATGAACAAAATATTCAAACTGCCTTTCGAGAAGTGGCTGATGCCTTGGTGTCAATTGACTCCTTAAAACGAGAAGAGTCTGTACAGCGGGAGTTGTCTTTATCTAGTGCTGACAGGCTTATTTTATCTTATGCCAGATATCAAAGAGGAGCGGACGATTATCTAAATTATTTGGATACGCAACGGGAAAGCTTCGCTAACCACATGGCGTTGATTCAGGTAAAAACACAGCGACAAATCGCCTTAGTTTCCTTGTATCGTGCTTTGGGAGGAGGATGGATGGCGCAAGATTCTTAGGAGTATCGCTAATACAAGAGGTTGCAATAATATATGAGCAATAGGAAGTACTGGCGATTTTAGGCGAAAGTTGAGATTATTCCGGCGGACAGTTATCAACAGACCAAGAATCAGACGTTCAATGGACAATCAATCACAATATTATTGGCATTCCTACAAAGAGTGTTATGCGGGTTTTCTAAGCGGCGCTACATTCTTGCTTGTGACTTTTAATAAAATGCTAGCAGGTGATGTAATGGCATCTATAGGCTCAATAATTGGTCTATTACTTTTATTAATCTCTGTTGGCATTTTAGCTCGTAAGGGCGTTTGGGTAAAAATTGATGAATCCGGTGTTTCATATGTGAATCTGTGGGGCAAAAAATCATTTAAATGGGAAGAAATATCTTTCGCTTATTACCGCTCTTTTTATTTTCAAAAGAATGCGTATATAAAAACCGTTGATGGTAAGTCGAGAACTATACCTATTGACAGCAGGCGAGCAAAAGAAATTTCGGACGTCATTAATAACAGACTCGATCTGTTGAGAGCCGAAAACTAGTGTACTGAACGGCTCAAGTGTATGTAAGTAACGAAGAATCGTTATTGAGCTAGCTACGAAGAATCGTCATCGTGGCGCAGGCCACGACCCCCTTGGAACATAGTGAAATTAATTAAAACCAACACAAAAACAAGCAAGTAGATGGATTTAGCAAAAAGTACAACTTGCAAAAGCTCGTGTACTTTGAACAGTTTGTCCTTAAGGAAGATGCAATATTGAGAGAAAAGCGCTTAAAAAACTTGCATAGAGAATGGAAAGATAAATTGATCAATACAAAAAAAACAGATTGGAATGATTTGATTGTGAATTAACAAACTGCATTAAGTTCCAAGGAGGTCGTGGCCTGCGCCACGATGACGACTCTTCGTAGTCAAGGGAGCTACTAATTTGAAAATGCTGGCAATTCGAAAATAAAGGTAGCACCCTTATCAAGGATACCGTCAGCGCGAATAAATCCTTTGTGATTTTTGATAATTTTGGCGCAAATAGCGAGGCCTATACCGGAGCCACTATAATCTGATCTTCCATGAAGACGCTGAAAAATCTCAAATATCTTAGTTTTGTAAATGTTATCAAAGCCGATACCGTTATCAGTAATAATAATTCGCCAATATTCTTTTGATTCGCCATTAACATCGATTTTGGTTTTGTTTGCTTTAATATCAATTACGGGATCGAGGGATTGTTTTGAATATTTCAATGCGTTTGAAATAATGTTTTGAAACAATTGCACCATTTGAGATTCGTTTGCTTTAATGGTGGGTAGCGTTTCACAATTAATAGTTGCTTTCTTCTCTTTAATACTAATAGACAACAGATCAGTTACAACATCAAATACTGTATTAAGATCAACCTCCTGAACAATATCATTCCCCCTTGTAGCCCTAGAGAATTTAAGTAGATCGTCTACTAATAAGGACATTCTTTGGGCTGATTGACACATTTTACTGACGAAAGCTTGTCCAGTTTGGTCTAACTTTTCTGAGTAGTTATTGGCTAATCGATCACCGAATGCGGTAATTTTTCTTAGAGGTTCTTTTAAATCGTGAGACGCAATATAGGCAAATTGTTCTAACTCTCGATTAGCCTCTTCAAGTTCATTCTGTTTGGTAATTAACAATTGTTCTTGAAGCTTCATATCTGAAACATCTAAAAATGTGACTACAATTCCATCTTGGTTTTTAACTGCGTTGATTGAAAACCAGCGATCAAGGTTATCTAAATTGTAGTGTAATACAGTGATAAAGGGATGTCCGGATTCAACAACGTTTACATAGTTATCAAATAAGCCAGAATCTTTATTGCCAGGAAATACCGTTAGCATAGTGTTATTTTGCAAAGTGGCTATGTCTTTTCCGGTGATCACGGCAGCTTTGGTGTTCACTTTCTTAAAAACAAAATCTATTATCTTGTTGTTTTTATCCCGTACGCATGTAAACGCAATAATGCCGTGGGCAGAACTTTCAAAAATACTATTTAATAGTTCGGATAACACCTTATTCGTTAGGTTTTCATTGGATAGTTTTCTATTGGTTTCTTCTTTCTCACTGATGTCTCTATTTTTTACTGCCAAAGCATGTTCACTTTGTACATTTACACGACGATGCCGCAAAAATAGCAGAGTTGAAAGCGAAATTAGAATAACAAATATTAAGCCGATAACTGTCAGCAGGTAGGTTGGAATTGCAACAACATCCGTATTATCAAACATGTGTAATGTTTATATCCAAAAGGCTTGTGAACTTTTATAAAATACTCACAAAATAGTTAAATGAATCGCTATATTCCACAGAAATAGCGGGATGTTATACCATTATTACAATCTTACATTGTTAGTACGAATATTTTAAATAAACTGGTTTAATAAAATCTAATTTATACCAAAGAAAGATTTTTATGAAAGAGTTCATAAAAAAAATATTTGGTAGTAACTAGCATCCTAAATTCCTAATTGTATAAGTATAAATAATGTAAGTGAAAAATTAAATTTTTGTGTACAAAAAATAATCACTTGCAAAAGCGAATTGCCGTGGTAATTTAAAAAATACTATCGAGAAGTTATTAGAGTAATACTCAAAACGAATGAAGGAAATTTAGACGCCCGTCCTATTTTCCACTATATAAATTGCTCTCCCATGAGGTTTATTAGAATCTCAATATAAAAAATATTAAAAACATTAACTTTATGATAGGTGTGCATGAAAAAGCTTACGCGTCGTCAATTTCTACAAAAAGCAGCCATCGCTGGTGGTAGCTTAGCTGTGTACAATTCGTGCTTAGCTTTGGATTTACTCGATACCCATGTAAGACCCAAGCATTTTCAGCTTAGTCCTTCAAATAAACAATCAAAAATAGTGATCCTCGGTGGCGGTGTTGCTGGATTAGCAACTGCGTATGAATTAGAGAGAGCTGGCTATGAGTGTATTATACTTGAAGCTTCGCATAGAGTCGGAGGAAGAAATCTTACATTGCGCCATGGTGATCTTATTGATGAACTTGGGCGCCCCAACTATTGCCAGTTTGAAGACAAACCTAACCTTTATTTCAACGCCGGTCCTGCTCGTATTCCAGGTCACCACCAAAGAACACTTTATTACTGCAAAGAACTTAAAATACCCTTGCAGGTAAAAGCCAATCAAAACCGGCTTGCCTACTTCCACGAAGATGCTAGTTTCAACGGTCAGCCCAAACGTCAAGTGGAATATATAACAGATGCTCGTGGATTTCTCGCAGAGCTGGTGTTCAAAGCCATTAATAAGAATGTATTTGAAGCTGAACTTACCAAAGAAGATATCGAAAAGCTGCGTCATTTTGCAGGCTTTTATGGTGATTTATCCAAAGATGGAGCATATAAAGGATCGCATCGTGCGGGCTCGCAAAGCGACAGAATGCTCACCCATGGTGATCATAATATTCCTCAAAAACTTGAGGCGTTTTTAAACAGTAATTTTTGGCAAGATGCCATGAACCATACTGAGTTCTACGACTGGATTGAACCTCTTATGGAACCAAAAGGAGGCATGGACCAAATAGTAAAAGGCTTTGCCAATGCGATAAAAAGCCCAATCCTAACCAAAGCCCAAGTGCAAAAAATCCAACTCACAAATAATGGAGTCGTAGTTCATTATCAGCACAAAGGGCATATTCACAAAATAAATGCGGATTACTGCTTCAATAACATCCCAGCGCCTATCTTGGCAGGCATCGATAATAATTTCAGTGAACACTATATGCAGGCGTTGGCCGCGATTAAGCGCAAAGATTTGTTTAAAATCGGTTTTCAAATGCGCGAACGTTTCTGGGAAAAAGAGGGTATTTATGGCGGCATAAGTTATACCTCACAGAAAAACGCGCAAATATGGTATCCCTCCCACGACATAAATTCTGAAAAAGGCGTAGTACTCGGTGCCTATGTTTGGAATCCTCAAGACTGTGAATTCTTTGCTAATTTGAGCCTAAAAGAACGCTTAGCCTATGCCGCTAATTGCGGTGACAAAGTACACAAAGAATATTCGTCGCATATAGAACAAGGGGTCAGTATTGCGTGGAGTCGGATGAATCATTTAATGGGCTGTGGTAATGCATTTGAAGAGCATGATTATGAAAAATACTTCCACACAGTTCAAACCCCTGAAGGCAACCATGTAATGATAGGTGATCAAATTAGTTATCATCCTGGCTGGCAGGAGGGCGCGTTCGCTTCGGTAGAAGTGGCATTGATGTCATTTGATAAAAAAATGCAGGTGGGAGGTTAAGACTAAAAATTATGAAAAATAAATGTCTGAATATACTCTTTTATTTAATTTTGAGCGCTGTTTTTACCATGAAAGCTAATGCAGAAAGCAAAACTGAAATACAACCCATTCCAGAGCAATTGCAGTACTGCACTGTTTGTCATGGCTCCCAGTTTAAAGGTGATTTTGCTACTCAAGCACCTAATCTAACAGGCTTGCCCGCTTGGTACTTAGCTAAACAATTAAATGCCTTTATGAACAAAGAGCGTGGAGTACATGCAGAGGATGTTTCAGGACACGAAATGCGAGCAGCGGCTGAAGCATTGACGCCAGAACTCATACAACTGGCAGTTTCAACAATCACTAAATTACCGAACACGACGAAAAAGCCCCTCTCAGATTGGCAACAGATGGTATTTAAACAGGAAGAGCCGATTGAAATCTCTCTTCAAAATGGTAAAAAACTATTTACGACCTGTGCAAGTTGTCACGGAGAAAACGCACAAGGTAATCAAAGTTTAAATGCACCGCCCTTGGTTGGTCGCAATAATTGGTATATTGCCAAGCAGTTAAATAACTTTAAGCACGGCATTCGCGGGGATAATCAAAGTGATATTGCAGGTCAGCAAATGCGAGCTGCCGCCAATGTCTTAACAACAAAACAGGACATTGTTGACGTTGTAAGCTACATTGAACAATTAAAATAATACCTATCCAAAATGAGAGAGATATGATGAAAAAAGTTATACTTATGAGTTTTGCAATTTTAGGTCTAGTAGGTTCTGCTAACGCAGATGTTACCCGTCATCCGCTTCCTAACAATAGTACATTTCCTATTGCCCGAGCTGTAGAAGTACCGGCTGGTACTGATTTAATTTATCACAGTGGACAAGTCCCATCGCCTAGCAACCCTGATGCTGAGCCGGGTAGTCTGGAATACTACGGGGACACTTATACACAATCTATTAGCGTTTTCAAAAAGTTTGAGGCTTCGTTCAAAGATTTGGGCGTAGATTTTGGTGATGCCGTTAAGTTAACCGTATTTTTGGTTGGCGATCCTTCTAAGGGAGGCAAGATGGATTTTAGTGGCTTTATGAAAGCCTATACTGAATATTTTGGGACTGAAGAGCAACCTAATTTACCAGCCAGATCAGCTATACAAATTGCAGGTTTAGCCGGTGGTCCTGGTATGCTTGTAGAAATAGAGATGGTGTTAGCAAAACCAAAACAGTAACAATATCCAAAAGTGGCTGTGCATAGATAAACTGTGAATCAGGAATCTAGAAGCTCGCTGATATAGCGAGCTTTCTGTATGCGGATTTCAGGACAATAGCGGGTTAAAATAGAGCAAAAGCTTAATTAACCGATACTCCTTGCGCCAAACTGGTGCGCAATTACCGGGTTTTGGACTCCCAGCCCTTTAAATTCATATGGTGCATTTATTGCTTCAAAAGCTATTAAAACAAGGTAAAAATAAAGGTCTAGTTTGCAAGAAATCATCTATTATGGCGAACGATTTTTAGAAGAAATGCCGGCTTGGGTAGTCGGCATGAGTTCGTTTTTACTTTTCTTCGTACTGCTATGGCTGACTAAATTCCTAGTCATAGTTAACCTGAGACGGTTATTTAAGAAAACCGAGTTTTCTCTTGGTCATCTAGCCATTGATTCCAGTAAGCGAGCACTTAGCTTAGTTTCAATTGCCATATCCATCATTTTAACAAGATTGCTTCTAAAACAAGTAAAAGAAATCCCAGAGCATGCTGACAAAATATTGTTAATGACCACTCAGGTGTTTGTGGTACTTGCTGTAATTGTCTTCGTCGAACGTTTAACGTCACTTAGTTTAACTCGGATGGAAGCTAATTCGCCCGTGCTGAAAACATCAGGCTCGCTACTTAAGGGGTCAATCCGCATTGTTATTTTGTGTATTGGTGTACTGATCATCTTGGGAACTCTGGGCGTCAGTATCACCCCCGTATTGGCTTCTCTAGGTATCGGCTCTTTAGCCGTTGCGCTTGCATTACAGCCAACACTTGAAAACTTTTTCTCGGGCATTCAGATAATAGCTGATAAACCTTTTAGAGTAGGTGATTACATAGAATTGGATTCTGGAGAGCAAGGATTTGTAGAGAAAATTGGTTGGCGCTCTACCTGGATAAAAATGTTACCCAATAACGTTGTCATAATGCCCAATAGCACATTGGCAAAGTCAAAGGTGATTAATTACTACTATCCAGAAAAACAATTATCTGTGCCGGTTGAAGTGGGTGTCCATTATGATTCAGATTTAGAGCATGTTGAGAAAGTAACGTTAGAAGTTGCCAGAGAAATTCTTAAAAGCCACAAATGGGGGATTTCCGATTACGAAACTTTTGTGGTCTTTCATACCTTTGATAATTCAAGCATCAACTTCACGGTAATGCTAAGAGCAGAAGAATACTTTAATCGCTTCTTTATTAAGTCTGAATTTATGAAAGCTTTGCATCGTAGATTCAATCAAGAAGGCATAGTCATACCATTCCCAATTACTGCGTTAAACGTAACTCAAGAACAAGTAAAAACCTTCTGGCAACAAGAAGACGCAGAATAATTCGCAGGTAGGTTATAGAAAAATGAAAGAATGCGCCTTAGGTTTCTAAGGCGCTAATAAACTTATTGGTCTACTTCACCGCAGAAGCGATAACCTTCACCATGAATAGTCACGATCAACTCTTCTTCATTTGGCTCAGATTCAAAATGTTTACGGATACGACGAATAGTTACGTCTACAGTACGGTCATTAGGACGCAATTCACGACCTGTCATTTCCATTATTAACTGTTCGCGAGTTAGAATCTTACCTGGATTGCTTAAGAACAGGTGAAGAGCTCTAAATTCACTTCGTGGAAGTCTAAATTCATTACCGTTAGGAGAAATTAAGCTTCGGCTATCTCCGTCAAGCGTCCAGCCATTAAAACTAACTTTGCTTGGTAAATCATCATCTTCGCCAGCACTGCTGGTACGCGATAAGAGATTACGAGCACGAATTGTCAATTCTCTTGGATTAAAAGGTTTGGTTAGATAGTCATCAGCACCAATTTCTAGGCCCAAAATGCGATCAACGTCGTTATCACGGCCAGTAAGAAAGATAAGACCTACATTCTTACGGTTTCGCACTTCACGGGCTAAGATTAATCCGTTTTTACCTGGCAAGTTGATGTCCATGATAACAAGATCAATGGCATTAGCTTCAAATGAATGATGCATTTCTTCGCCATTTTCAGCTTCAAAAACATTATAGCCTTCCGCTTCAAATAGGCTCTTCAGTGTTGTGCGTGTGACAACTTCGTCTTCAACTATTAGTATGTTGGGAGTTTGCATGTCTTTTGTTTTCTTCTTCGTTTACACGAGCGTTAACTCGTAGGGTTTACCCAATTTATCAATAACTGTCGATTTGTAAATAGCGCGTTTGCAAAATTACAACAATTTCAGCATCAACTAGAGCCAATACTGCCTTACTCAAGTATTTCAAAAAAAACTGCGAATGAAAAGTAACATTTTTGTTAAGAGTACTGAGTTTCGTAGTAAAGCAACAAAAATAATAGCACCATTCTTAGAATTACACAAAAATTGTAATAAAATTACAGAAATTTTGAAAATCAGCTCCAGAATAAGACTAAAGCATTAGATAAAAATGTTGCATTAGGGTAAATAAAGTCTGTGCGAGCAATTCTCTAACTTCTGTAAACTTGAATATAGTTTTGCGCAGCAGTTTCCCAAGTAAATTTAATCTTCATAATAGCCCGTTGCAACTCCTGCATTTTAGAAGGCTCTTGCACATAAAATAAAATAGCTCGTCTAATACAGTTGGCCAATGCTAAGCCCGATGGTTCCTCGAATACGAAGCCATTACCTTTAGAATGTTTAATATCAATGATGGTATCAGCAAGGCCGCCTACGTTTCTGACAATTGGTAAGGTCCCGTAAGCTAAAGAATACATTTGATTCAGACCGCAAGGTTCAAATTCGCTTGGCATTAGGAAAAAATCACTGCCAGCTTCAATTAAATGTGCAAGCTCTGGCAAAAAGTCCTCAACAAAGGCCATTTTATTTGAATGGTTTTCAGCGATGCGTCTTAGCTCACTTACAATTCGACTTTCACCTGTCCCCATAATAACTATTTGAATGTTGTGGCTAAGCAAGTCATCTAGAATTGGCAACAGATAATCAAAGCCTTTTTGCCTTGTGGCTCGACAAACCATGCCAAAAATTGGCGCTGTTGTTGATACTGGTAGCTTTGTTTGTACTTGTAGCGCTTGTTTACACTTTTCTTTTCCAGTGATGTCGGAGCTTTTGTAATGTTCCGGTAATAGAGGATCGTTAGCTGGATTCCATTGAGAATAATCACAACCGTTTAATACCCCAACAACTTTATCGCCAGCACGATTAATCACATCGTGCACCCCATGGCTGCCAAGTTCGGTTGATAATTCTCTGGCATATGTAGGGCTGACCGGGCAAATTTTATCGGAATATTGAATACCTGTTTTAAGCATATTCAAGTAACCATTTTGATTAAATACTTTACCTGCGTCTATGTTGTCTAAAACGCCAATCTGGTCAATTCCTTCGATTCCCTGAAATGCAGCATTATGAATACTTAAAACACATTTACTGTTGGCAAACCATTCATAATCGCCAATAAGATCGTGACGCTGAAGATAATTGCTATTCACAAAATAAGGCGCCATAGCAGTATGCCAGTCATTGGCATGCACTATGTCTGGTTGAAAACCCAGTTCGTGGCTAGCGCAAATTGCGCATAGGGTAAATAAACTAAACTTTTGCGCATTATTAGTTAGGGTAGTATCTGTGTAAGGGGAAGCACCTTTGGAAAAATATTCATGATCGATTAAATAAACTTGTACGCCGTCTAGATTCAGTTGTTTAACGCGGTAGGCGTAGCTTTTATTGTTCAAGTGAACCACTTGTGGAGAGAGTGCCTCTGATAAATCAGCATTTTGTGCCACTTGTTGATAATACGGCATAAAAATACAAATTTCGTGACCTAGTTTATGAAGCGCTAAGGGTAAGGCTTTACCAACATCCGCTAGCCCGCCGGTTTTAATGATGTCTTCAACTTCAGAAATTAGAAACAGTATTTTCATAATGTTAGGATTTTACTCCCCGATAAACGGTATATTTATTAGTTTTTTCAAGTACTTCAAATCGTCCAAAATTGTCTTCCAAGAGATCTGGGTAAGGCAAAAATCGATTCGCAACTATGCTCAATGATGCATTACTTTTTAAATGTTTGTAAGCATCTTTTATAAATTTTTCTGTAATAGCATAGTCATTCTTAATACCCGAATGAAAAGGCGGATTGCTTAGGATGTAATTGAAAGTACCGGTGATTTCTTGCATACCATCGCTAGCAATTACTTTTCCATTTAAATGATTAACATCTAGGGTTTTTTCGCAACAATAAAGGGCTAGAGCAGATAATTCACTAAAGGTAATCTCTAAAGCGGGATTTACTTTCTGAAAGTAACAACCAATAACGCCAGTGCCACAAGCGAAGTCATACAGGTTTCCTTTCATCATTCTAATGGCTTTATGATCGCTATATTGGGATAGTAAGAGGGCAGTTCCCTCATCTAACTTTTTATGTCCAAAAACCCCTGGAAGACTGCAAATCTGTAAGCTAACCTCATTTATATCGATGCTATTAATTTGTAGGTAATTATCGATAGAGAAGTCTTTCATCGACTTGGGGAGAAACCCACTGAATAAACTACAATGTTTGGCGGCGTCTATTTTATGTACTTGATCCAAATGCTTTTGTAAGAGTTTAGCTGCACTTTTGGCCCCACTCTTATTCTCGCCAACTAAAATTATGCGTCCTTCGGGTTTTACGACATTGTTAAGGTTGTGAATTAACATATCTAAAACTTGCTTGGCTTTAGGCATGTACACAATAGCGCCATCTAGCTTTGGAGTGTCGTCTGGTAAACTAAAGCTAGCGCCAAATTGTTGATCAAGCTGTTTGGGACTTGCTTGGAAAACATCATAAAAATGGTGAAAGCCGAATTTTACTTGAGGTAGTTCGGCGAAAATAAAGGTATCTTCGGGATTCACAATGCCCCAGATACCTTGTTCAAAAATCTCGCTGTTACGAATTAAAACTTGAGAGCTAGGACTAAGCACTATTTTTTCCGCCTAAAAATAATATCCCAAACACCATGGCCTAAACGATGACCACGGGCTTCAAATTTGGTTAATGGGCGGTAATCTGGGCGTTCAACAAAATCACTGCCAATGGCGGTATTTTCAAAATCAGTACTTTGCTGCATAACCTCGATCATATGCTCAGCATAGGGTTCCCAATCAGTCGCCATATGTAATTCGCCGCCGAGTTTTAGCTTTTTGCGCACGTTTTCTACAAATTCAGACTGTACGATACGTCGCTTGTGATGACGTTTTTTATGCCATGGATCAGGAAAAAACAGTTGCAAACGCTGTAAGCTTTCATCGGGAATACATTTGGCTAAGACTTCAATTGCGTCATGTTCAAACACTTTTAAATTGGTAAGACCTTTTTCAGCCGCTTCGGCTAAACAAGAACCAACGCCGGGTCTATGCACTTCGATGCCAATAAAGTTCATGTCTTTGGCATTTTCAGCCATTTCCACTAAAGAAGTGCCCATGCCGAAGCCAATTTCCAACACAGTAGGTGCTTCCCGCTCAAAGACTTGCGTAAAATCAAGCATACCCATATCGACACTCAGCCCCATAGTTGGCCAGTGATCTTCTAGTGCTTTAGCTTGGGCTTTGGTAAGACGACCTTCGCGTTTTACAAAGCTTTTTACTTTGGCTACATAAACACCCGCAGCGCGAGCTTCTTCTTCTGATTGAAATCTACCCATGAAATATCAAATTATTTAATCTTGTTAGCATTTTGCGAGGTATTATAATGCATTCCCATTCGGTTACTAAAAAATCTTCGTATTATTTGTGTCTTCTTCGTCTTTTGATTTTTCTGATGCTGTACTTACATGGTTTGATTCTCATGGTCGTAAGCATCTGCCATGGCAACAAAATAAATCCAGATATTCGGTTTGGATATCTGAGATAATGTTGCAACAAACCCAGGTTAAAACCGTAATTCCGTATTTTACGCGGTTTATGCAGTGCTATCCCAGTGTTTCTGATTTAGCCAATGCGCCTGTGGATGACGTATTGCATTTATGGACAGGCCTTGGCTATTACGCACGGGCTAGAAATTTACATAAAGCAGCGCAAACAATACGAGATAAACATAAAGGCGAATTCCCCGCTGATTTTGAACAAGTCTTAGCATTACCTGGCATCGGCAGATCAACAGCGGCGGCTATTTTGTCACTAGCTGACAATAAGCCCTATGTGATCATGGACGGTAATGTAAAACGCGTCCTATCTAGATTCTATGCGGTAGAAGGTTGGCCCGGTAAACCCAAGGTTGAAACTAGTCTTTGGGAATTGGCGGAACAAAATAAGCCAGTGAAAAGGTTTGATGCCTATACTCAAGCCATGATGGATTTAGGTGCAACTGTATGTACCCACTCCAAACCAGCATGCGAAAGTTGTCCAATTAACAGTCATTGTTTAGCCTTTGCCCAAGGACGACAAACGGAATTTCCCCATAAAAAACCGAAAAAAACACTTCCTGAGAAGCAAACTTATATGCTTATTCCATTTCATCAAGGCAGTGTTTATATGGAAAAACGACCTTCAACCGGTATTTGGGGAGGACTATTTGGTTTTGTGGAAGCTCAAAGCGATAACCTTGACGATAAAATACAGCAGATGCTGCAAGGGCAATCTGCTACAATCACTCATCTAAACGAATTTCGACATACCTTTAGCCATTTTCATTTAGATATAACGCCTGTATTGCTTGAAATGCCAATGAGCAATATCCATATCAATGAACAGGGCAAAGCATGGTTTTCCATTGATACTGTGCCAGAAGTGGGTGTTGCAGCGCCTACAGTGAAGATATTCAAACAATTAAAAACCCTTTATTGAGGAATAAATATTATGGGCCGCACGGTTTATTGTGAGCATTTTAAAAAAGACGCTGATGGATTGGATTTTCAACTCTATCCAGGAGAGATTGGCAAACGCATTTTTGACAACATCTCTAAAGAAGCTTTCGCGTTGTGGCAACAAAAGCAAACCATGTTAATTAACGAGAAGAAGTTAAACATGATGGAGCCTACAGATCGGAAGTTTTTAGAAGAGCAAATGGTGGCATTTTTATTCGAAGGCAAAGAACCCACCATCGAAGGCTACGTCCCCCCCACAAAAAAATAATGGAGCCGTAGTTCATTATCTTTGCCTAAAATTTACGCAAACTACAAAAAATCTTCGAGAATTAGCAAAAATCTATTGACTTGGGACGCGTAAATCCGTTTAATACGCGTCCACAAAGAAACAGCCAAGTAGCTTGTTTTATGTGCCTCGATAGCTCAGTTGGTAGAGCAGCGGATTGAAAATCCGCGTGTCCCTGGTTCGATCCCGGGTCGAGGCACCATTCTTCTGGAGCCCTTGAGTTATCTCAGGGGCTTTGTTATATATACGTCTAGACAATTCTTAAGTGGTACCAAGTGGTACTTACAGGTGGTACTAGATGCAGTATAAAATGCCTACACCTTGAATTGACTCAAGCAGAACAAATTACCTCTACTTCAAAAAGTTAATACGCCAAAATCAACTGGTAGTGCACTCAATTAAGGATGATTATGTTTGACCAGTCTTTTTCAGAACAAAACTTATTTAAAATATATTCATCAGAAAATAATAAAGGCAATAATCTTGCAGTCAGATTTTTCCCGAATGTAAGCATTGAATATAAATATATCAACCGTGTCAGAAAGCTTCTACGACGAACTTATTCTAGAAAACGTTTCTATTCAAGAAACTTCTTTGAGAATAGGGTCTTGTTTTTATATCGATTGTTACGACATTTTAAAGAGCGTAAAAGAAGTGCTGTTAGACAATATCTAAAGATAATTTCTAACAATATCTCCAACAGAAGCTTCAACTTTGTTATTTCAAAATCACCTAATAATGTGAATGGAAAAGATATCTATGTCACCGGCTCGTCGGCTGATTCGTTCTTTTCCGAAAAGCAAATACAAAGAAATATAAAGTACACTTACGGAGTGAAACAAGCTGATAGGGATCTAATTATTCCGCAACTTCGTTCAGTTCTGGATGATTCCTTTCCCAAGATCATTATTAAGACAGATATTAAGTCATTTTATGAGAGCATTAATAGAGATGTTCTTTTAAAAAAATTAAATGAAAGTCCTATCTTAAGCCTTACAACGAGGAAAATTATTGCTAGGCTCTTCAAGTCATATGAATCAGTATCAGGAGCTACTCAAGGTATTCCTAGAGGGGTAGGCGTAAGTGCTTACTTGTCAGAGCTGTATTTAAAAAGGTTTGATTTAGAGATGGAGAGCCTACCTAACCTCATTTACTATGCTAGATATGTTGACGATATCGTTTTAGTGCTGACTCCCCAAGCTGGGAACGCGGCTCAAGATTTTTTGATTAATATTGAGTCTCAGTTGGAAAAGGAGTGCCTGGAACTTAACAAAGAAGGTGATAAAACTAAAGTTCTTGACTTGAGCAACGGGTGCGCAAATTATTCATTTGATTATTTGGGCTATAGATTTAACTACTCACGCGGAAGAATCAGGCTAGAGCTTTCGAGCAAGAAAATAACTAAATACAAAAAAAGAATCTTAGACGTGATAAATGCATACAAACGGAATGTTCGCAAGCAGCCTATAAAGGCAAGAAGAGAGTTGTTATTGCGTCTAAAATTTTTAACTTACAACACCAAGCTTTCGAATAACAAATGCAATGCAGTTGTAGGGATCTACAATTCAAATCAATGGATAACGAACTCAAATTGTTTAGAAGTATTGGACCGAAAGCTAATAGGACTTTCACATTCTTTGGCTAGTCCAAGCTTGAAAGCGAGAATTTCCAAATACTCATTTAAAAAGGGATTTGATGAACGATTGTTTGCAAATTTTACTGCTGCCGAATTCACTACAATCACAAAGGTATGGTCGTAGTGAAAAAAATACTCCGAATAAAATTAAAAAAAGAAAGAGTGATACTTTCTGACACACTTCCTTATGAAACTCCTATTACTTTTTCAAACCGCTTTTTCTATGATTTTATTGTTAGTAATAGTCTTGGTTGTATAATTGGAAAAGTTACATGGAAAAAGTTGGATGATGCCAATGATGCGGTAATTCATCTACTATTTGGATTAAGCGAAGAGGAAAAAAATGACATTGCAGAAGATGGTGAATTTAGAAGCTTCGAAATAAAAAATGGAACACTGATAACTGTACCGTTCCAGTATGGAATCAGCCACAAAGAGGATAGTTATAGAAAGCTTTCTGTTCCTCACCCTCGAAACCAACTTCAAGTCATAGAATTCTACGACAAATTCAAAGAGCTAATACTGTACTACTCGATTAGATCCAACTTTAGTCTGAGACATCCCTCTAGAATAGCTAACACAAGACTATTCGATGACGAGAGAAAGAGCGCATCTGTAATTCTATCAAATCAATTCGATAAAAGTATCGCTTATAAGAATAAACATATTAAGTCATTTTTTGGATATCAAAAAATACGAAATATCCATGAGTTTTTTGAATCATCAACTTACCATCAGTGTGAAAAACGTTACAACTCAATGGCTCAACTTGATGTTTCGAAATGTTTTGACTCAATTTACACTCACTCAATAGCATGGGCAACGCTAGGCAAAGATGTTGTTAAAGATGAATTAGCCAATGCGGGTATTAAGTCTTTGAATAATAGCTTTGCAAACGAGTTTGATTTATTGATGCAAAAGCAAAACTATAATGAGACGAATGGAATATTAATTGGACCAGAGGTTTCAAGGATATTTGCAGAATTGATTCTTCAAAAAGTTGATTTTAATCTTGAGGAAGCTCTAGGAAAAGCATCAATATATAGAGATTTGCATTATTCTATTTTTAGGTATGTTGATGACTACTTTGTATTCTTCAATGATAAGAAGGTTTACAAGGTCATTGTTGACTCACTTGTGGATTGTCTTTCGAGTTATAAGTTAGGTCTTAACACAGAAAAGGAATTAATATATTCGAAACCAATCATTACTGAGATAACTATTGCAAAGAGAAAAATTTCTGAATTGCTAAATGACAAGATAAAGATTGAAGTTGAAACTGATGATGACCGATTAGATGACCAAGGTAGGGCAATTAAAACTGGGAAGATTTTTATTCATGGAAAAACGCTTATTACCTCATATAAATCTATACTATCTGAAAGTGGAACCGAATATAAAAGTGTCATCAACTATACATTGACGATCGTTGAGTCAAAGTTGAAATCGATATTTAAAAAGTATTCAGAAATAGAAAGTGAATACAAAACTAAGCGAGACCTTTTAGATGCAATTGATGCTTGCATAGAGTTTTGCTTCTTCATATACAATGTTGCTCCAAGAGCTAACACAACAATTAAACTAAGCCGTGTACTTAAACAGATTATTGAGTTCTGCAAGAGTAAACTTGTAGACGTCGATGAGATGCATCACGCATTTAAAAGTATCTCTGATAACGTATCATTTGTGATTCACAAATACGAAACACAAAATTATACACAAGTTGAAACGCTTTACTTGTTGACAGTTATATCCGAACTCGGAAAAGACTATTGGTTAACGGAGCCTACCTTAGTGAAGTATTTTGGTGGTAGGTATGAGACAAAGAGAACAATATCATTTGATGATAGTCTCAACTACTTCTCAATAACAGTTATCCTCTTTTATATGAAGAATAAGAAGAGATATGACAGGGCTAGAAAGGGGATAAAGAGAATCATCAAAACGAAGTTGACCGCACCCGGTATCTCAATACGAAAAGACACCGAGGCGTATCTTCTTTTAATGGATTGCATTAGTTGTCCGTATTTGGAAGATAACTTCAAACGCACGTTACTTAAGCATTTTGGAATAGGGAAAAGAAAACTTCAAACCGAGATTATGGCTTTGAGGGACAATTGGTTTACGAAATGGAAAGATTTCAGCTTTGCTGAGGAGCTTGACTCTAAACAAAGCGACGAAGTATATTAGGTGTACTTCGCATCGGCCCACCGCTAATGACTGTAGGCAGTTACACACACTCGCGAAGCGCAGTGTCAGGTCCTATGAATGGACGGCGTTGTTAAGGCAGTCCGGTGTCGAGCTGCTTCCAACTATTACTAACAAATGAGAGGCTTGCGAAGCAGGCTCCTAAGCGAGACTGTATTCAATTCTGGCAATGATCCATAACAGTCATTGGATAACTAGCCATGTATTGCCCGTTTCAGACTACAAGCTATAGTTCGCTAAATCGTAAATAGGTCACGTTAATAAGCATTAACGTCATCTATAAATCAGTAAAATATGCTAGAGACTGTAACTAATTTTGTGTAACTGCCTATCGTCAATTACTCTAGTATGAGATAAGGATATGTAAATGCAAATGAACAAGAAAGAGCTTGAAGCTTTCGCTAAAGAAGCTGCCAAAGGTATTAAAACCCCTGAAGATTTAAATGAATTTAGCCAAATGTTGAAAAAGGTCACTGTTGAAGCCGCACTCAATGCTGAAATGGATGAACATTTAGGTTACGAGAAACACGCGAAATCACTTGGCAAAAACAGCCGAAATGGCAAATCCAGTAAACGCATCAAAACTGAAGATGGCGAGTTTGAACTGGATACACCGCGAGACAGAGAGGGCTCATTCGAACCTAAGCTCGTGAAAAAACATCAATCCCGATTTACCTCGATGGACGACAAAATCCTATGGCTTTATGCTCAGGGCATGAGCACTCGAGAAATCGTAAACGCCTTTGATGAATGGTATGGTGCTGAGATATCGCCCACACTAATTTCACGCGTCACCAACGCCGTGATGGAAAAAGTGATTGAGTGGCAGTCCAGACCGCTCGACCCGGTTTATCCAATTGTGTACCTCGATTGTATTGTGGTGAAAATTCGACAAGATAAGCGGGTTATCAACAAATCTATCTTCTTAGCCCTTGGCATCAACACCGAAGGTCAAAAAGAGCTGATGGGCATGTGGGTAGCCGAAAACGAAGGTGCCAAGTTCTGGTTGAATGTGCTCACTGTG
Organism: Glaciecola sp. 1036; assembly: GCF_050306235.1. Classification (NCBI taxonomy): domain Bacteria; kingdom Pseudomonadati; phylum Pseudomonadota; class Gammaproteobacteria; order Alteromonadales; family Alteromonadaceae; genus Glaciecola; species Glaciecola sp. 1036. Next base: position 165,596 of record NZ_JBLWFH010000005.1, read on the forward strand.
AATTTGCTTGACCACGTCAGGATTACGAAAACAGATTTAAAGGACTGATTGATAAGTAAGCGGAACTGCAACATACCGAGAGTTTGAGTTCCGCCACCATTTTTACTTGGCTACCTTCAAGTGTCCGCTATTGACTAGTTCCCTAACCGAAAGCGGCAGCTTATGCTGCATGCCACCACCTTTCATACCAAAAGCCGGCGCTGCTTGCCCGTGCCAATTAGGAATAGGCTTAACGACCTTGTAATTCGTGGTTGCCATACGTTCACTGCCGCGCGGCAACGAACGCTGGGTAAAGGGCGTTCCTTTTGGAGAAACGAACCTACCCGAGTCATCACCGATACGGCTGAGTTTTGCGCCGGGCGGAAGCACACCGCGAGTCTTAGTTACAAAACCATCATTCTTCGGCCAACCACCGTAAGATTTTATATTATAAGTGCGCGCTAATGGTTGACTTACTTTAGGCATGACAACTGCAGTTTTGAATGTACTTTTTACTGCTAAAGGCCTCATCGAATTCGCGACGGTTGCAGGCTTCGTTGTCTTTACGACAGCCTTTGCGAGCGCCGTTGCTGCTCCCGCATGGACAGGCGGGGATGCTATGGTTGTCATTGCCATGAGCAATAACGTATAACTGCAACATTTCTTCAGTTTTTGGTGAGAGATATTTATTTTCATAGGAAGTCCTCTAATTCAAAGGTCAATTATGAGTATGGTGAACAAATCACTACACTCATAGGTCTATCGCAATTGAGAACCATCAAATAAAATTTTTTTTTATATTTTTGTTCTAGCGTAGGCAAATTTCTTAACTGTCCAATCTTTGACAACTATTTCATAAGCGAAAGTTATGGAAGGTCCGAATAAGTCCTGCAATCTGCTCCTCAATCATCATCTTAACATTTAGTCCACGCGAACCAAGTTCGCCAACGTAAATAATATGGCCAATTGGCTGTCGTTTTTCTCCCTTATAGCGAGCTTTGATAAAGCCAAACTGGCATTTGATGATGCTCGTGAACAATCCTCATGTCCAATTGACATAGTGTTTTTTAACGCCATAGATGTAGGGCTAATCAGAACTAATTTCGCCGAATTCAAATGTAATACTCTTCAAGCTGGACCACTGCTCTTTAGTAAAGATACGGGTGGCTACAGCATCATTAGACCCTGTGGGCAATAAACATTCCATTACTGCCTGATCGCCGCCGGTTGGTTTCCAGGCAATAGTAATCGGATTTTGACACACGTCATCAACATGGATCCGGAAGCGCACGGTGATATCTCCGGTCATTGGATTAGTTCGATTCTCCAACATCACAGCCACATCACATTGCCGGGTTGGCACACTATTGCGTATAGGCTCATCAGCATTGTCGTCTTTATCGGAACTACTGGCCGCCAAAGCAGCAGGAACGCTGGGATTTATAAGCTTTTTCGGTGGAAACAGCTCAATGACATTGCCAAGTGAAGAAATATCATTTTCTTTGTTTAATCCGTTCACTTCCTTGAGGTGCTCATAGTAGGCTATTGCAGCGTCCATATTCTTTTCAATTAGCTCATAGTCTGAGTCGTTTAAGTCAGAAATATGCTTTATTGATAGAATTCTTCTTGCCTGTGCTAGCGATATAGGTGCAGACCGCCCTTCGCCAAACAGCATGTCTGCAATCCCTAGTGTTTCGTATATTTTTCGTTTCACAGTGTTCATTTTCATTGCACCTATTGCTTGGGTTTCTTGCCGGTAAGAAAGCTAATTAGCCCATCAAGTACTGTACCTGAGTCGTCAACACCTGCGTCTTCAAGTGCCTTCTCAAGATCGGCCAATACTCGTTTTATCATGTAGGGGATGTTTGTTTCCTTTATTTCTCTTTTAGATTCAAACTCCTCTCGAAGCGCCTGAGCGATTTTTTCATGTGAGTACTCTTCAACGTACTTCTGCAAAAACAGAAATTTATCCTCTTTCGACAAAGCCTTATCTAGAGCAGAAAATAAAAATTGAGCCTGGGAGTAAGCCTCAAGTGAACTAAAGTCTCCAGTGGCCGGATTAAAAGTCTCGCATAAATCGTCGTCCACATTTATATTTGATGTTTCGTCGTCTATTGATCCAATTCTGGACTCGCGATAAAAAGCATTAATAATGCGACCATGAATGGTATTAGAGAAACGACTACCATAGTATCCTAGCTCAGGATCGAATTTAGCTTTAATCTCACCGACAAGCTTATCTTGATTGAGTCGTAGCTGGACAAAGTCAGAAACAGCATTCTCGCCGAATTCTTCGTTGTGTTCACGAAGCTGTTTCATAGCCTGACTTCTGAGCACCTTACGCTCTTCTGGCGTAATACCCGGATCAAGCCATAAAATGGATAAAAATTTACGTTCAGCTTGCTTAACGTAAAAGTCAATTTCTTGATCAGTTAAATCTTCTGTTTCTAGATCACCTGCTATGTACTTGACAGTAGAAATTAGAAGAGAAAGTGAATCTTCATAGATGTGCAATGAGTATGATTTGAATAAGGATTCGTAATATTCGCCCGTGTTTACATAGTTCTTTGCCGCCTCGCTTACGAGTCTCTGAGGCCGATAAATTAAATCTATATAAAATGGATTGATCTTTTGTTTTTCGAGTAATTTTCCTGCGATCTCGCGTCGAGCGCCAGCGAACAGGCCATTAGACAAAGTTTCACTTGCTCTTTCAAACCAGGCTCGCCTTTTATCGTATGATGAGCTTAGCAATTCATTTGAAACTTCTGAAAGCAACTCTTCTGATATGGCAGGATCATTAATACTTTCATCCATGTAGACGCCAATATTCCGTTTTTCTACAATCTGGCTACCCAAATACAATTTGTCTTTAAGGTATTGTGCAGTTGACTTAGGCTTTTTCATATTAGTTTCCTTGTTTCTTATACTGCTAGCCTAGTATGAATTACAATATGTAATTTTCTACATATCATATGTATGAACCCTTTAGTTATATTTTTCATTTTCTTAACTTCTCCAAAACAACCAAGTCACAAAACTAATCCACCGATAACTATTTTTTTAAAAAGCGGTTAATTTCTTAAATCTGTCAACTAAATCTTCTGTGCTTGGTGCATAATCTAAGAGGACGCTTGGGTAATTTTCTAATGGGCTATCAATAATCAAAGATTCATCATCGTAGACCTTTTGTGGGCAACCTGCGTAATACTCTGAATTATCAAAATAATTATTCCGGTACTCATATTCTTTTTCTAAACTGGAAATATTCCAAATCTGACTTTGAAATCGGGTGAATATAAAAACAAAATCAAAATCCTTAGAAAAACCAAAACACTTAATTTCATCTTTGTCATAGACCCCGAATTCGCCAACCTTCTTAAAGCTTAATGAATCCCACAGTGCCATTGTCAAATATCCTTCTGCCATGTAGGTCTTCGCCAATAAATAACGTCCATTATCGCTGAAAGCATACTCGCCAGTATTTGTATCTGGGTCAGAATCTAAGTCGCCTAGCTTCTTACTGGATTCAACATCATAAATACTAAGCCTATGATCAATGGTCACGGCAAGCCTATTACCATCAGGACTAAAAGCTACCGCCCAAGTATTACTAGATTGATTTGAAGGAAACATTTCTAGTTTACTAGGCTCAGTGAAACTTGGCAATTGATACAATGATACACCTCTTTTGTCGTCCTTAACTACAGCTTCAGTAAGTTGCCGATTAAAATACACACGGGTCAATGAGGTGAAATCTTGTAGCTTCTGACAGCCATTTTCTACCGTCCACAACGGCATAAATACTGATGTTCTATTATCAAACAAAATCCGATTGCCATCAGAGCTAAATGTTGCATTCTTGTGTGTTTGAGAGAAATTACATATCGTATCTCCTGTCAAGGAGTCTATCATGTAGGTAGAATTTTCATCACTTAGTACAACCCGATTCCCATTAGGGCTAACAGCTAAAATTTCTGTGTAGCGCCCAAATTCATCGCGCTCTGCTAAAACTACTTTTGAATCTTTATCTATAACAAGAAGCTTTTTGCTCACTGCCACAAAAACTAGTTTTTTGCTGCCAAGTCTTGCTAACTCAATTGAGCGAACTGGAAATTCTAGGAAATCAAGCTCTAATTTCTCACTGCTTCCAGGGATTCTCCAAATTTGAATCCCATTCTGTGTGGCTGTAAAAATTTCTTTGCCGTAGTCTTTTACAAAAACGCTCTCACTGCCACCCAAAAAGTCCTGAGAATATCCTATCTTCCCAGAATAAGATCCAGTATATTTGTTCCAGAAACCAATCTGATTTTTCGATACTGAAAGCATATTTCTATATCCATCAACAAATTTATATTTCTGAGCACCTTCTACGTGAACTTTAGTTGGGGAATAAACATTACCATCGCCATTAAAACGCCAAATTTTTACCCCAATATTTGTTTCTGCCATGAGTCTTTCTTCATCTAAACTAATGGATATTCTTTTGGCAATAGCTCCGTATAAATGATAAGTTGAGGTCCGAGCTCCCGTCTTTGTATTGAACACGCCGATAGTATTATCAGATAAGCCTACGACTATCCTTTCTCCATTTGGGCTAAATATTGGAGTAGTCGTTGCTCTCAAGTCGTCACTTGGTGACGCGGTTTTGCCTCCCCTATCGTCAATGCTACCGACCATTAAGTGATCAATTTTACGATTCAAAGTATCCCACAGAACTACATTTCCTCGCTCATCTGAAGTTAGAATTTTTAATCCGTCTGGACTGAAAGTACCAGATGTCATGGGAAAGCGATGACAGCAAATATACCTCTTATTGTCGGAAGGTCTCTTTTCTTTAATAACGATGTGGTAAGAGTTATCAATGCATGACTGAACATTGAAATCCCAACAGCGACGCTTCTCTGGATAAATATAGAAATCCTTAAACCTGTCTACTCTAAACCCATGCTGAAAGTGCAAATCAAACCCTTCATGCCATAGTCCAGTCTCGGAATTGAAAACTACTATATGTTCGCTTCCCGAATGCCCTTTTCCCAAAACTATGAAAATATCTTCATCATCGTGACCAAAATATGAATCTATATACTCTAGTCCCCAGTCATCATTTGCAAAAAAACTTGAGAGCTGATTTGGTTGCTTCTTCCCCACGAGAGATAATGAATGAAAGGACAACCCTGCGTTAAACAAGAAAGCTTTTTCTCCGTTACTACTAAAAGATATTCCGAACAGTTTGTTAGGAAAAGGTCTTATCACGGAGACAATCATATATTCATTGAGGCTTTTCAACAGCGCTAATTTCGCATCATTGACGAATGGACGTCTTTGCATAGTGGGTTTTGAATAGTCAGGCAGGGCCTTCAAAGCCAGCTTCCCTGCAGCCAGAGAGTTGCCTGATTCCATATATTTTTCTGCTCTACTTGCCAAGAGTCGACTTTCATTCTTCAGGCTATAATTTCTTTCAGACTCTGCAATCATCTTTTGCTGATCAGCTGTAATGGTCGAAACAGTTGCGGCCACCAATAGCCCAAACGCAAGAAATAATCCAAGAACCAGATGCCTAATAGTTCTCCGTTTTTTCTTTTTTATCCGAGAGCCAGTCCATGCCTTTATAATTAACCAATTTCGGATGAGCATTTCGTGAGTAAAGCGCACCCGGTTCTGGCTATCCGTTATCAGCCGGTACTCCCGAAAGCGATTGAGCAATGCCTGGTGTTTTGGTGCTTTGATACTGCTGACGTCACACGGTGTTTGGTACGCTGTACCGTTTTCAACATCGATGCCCAGTAGTTTATCGAACAGGGCGTAAAGATCGCGCTCCTCTCCTCTCACCACTACCTCCTTGTAGAGTTCATTTGCCCGGCTCTCTAGCAATTTACCTATCGAACCAATCGCCTCCCGGTAGCGGCCCAAGGTAAAACCCTCATTGAGCAGCTTCGCTTGCTTCAGGTAACGGTAAAACTCATCCAAGGCATACTGTAGGTGGGGTAGCGGGTCCTCCAATTCAGTCAGCACACTGAGAATGTGGGAAGTAAACACCGGCTCCACCACAATACCGTGTGCCCTAGCAGGGGCTTCAATAATCTGTTGATAGCTCTCAACGTGGGTCCGTACCTCCAGCTTCTGCAGCTCAAAGGGAAAGAACGCACCAGCCTCACCGGGTAGGTTTAACAGTACTTTGTAGCCACCAAACTCCGATGTGCGTACGGAGGAGAAGACCCAGACATCGAGCCCATCGTCGCGGTGCAGGCTACTCCAGTGTGAAAGGGCAGATACCACTTGGCTGAAGGCCTGAGCCTGGGCTTTGGAGATGCTACCCATTCCCAGTTCTTCAGCCTGGTCAATGACGATGATCAGGCGTTTACCACTATTTACCTGAGCGATAGAATTGAGGCTGGTGTCGACCGCCTGATCAGGTGACTGAATCCAATTCAGGTCGCTCAGGTCGGTTGGTGCATAGGGTTGCAGTAAGCCCACCAGAAAGCTAAGCGGGTCGCCGCCACAGTCGGCGGGGCGGATGACGATCGGTTCCAGCCCACTAACCCAATGCGGGAGTAATCCGGCTTCGACGAAGGAGGATTTGCCGTTACCGCTATGACCAAAAATGATGGCGTGCTGGTTGGTGCCCGTGGCGGTATACACCTTCAGATCCTGCAGGGCCCTTGCTATCTTGTCTTCCCGACCGAAGAACAGCGGGCTGTTTTTAAGGGTGAACTTGTTCAGGCCCCGGTAGGGCGAGGTATCTGCTGAGGGCGCCGGCAGTGCATCAGGCACAATGGCTTCCACCGCGTCGGCCAATGTCGTTACGGCGACAAAGCGAGTGGCTAGAGGCAGCTGTTTAAATTCGCCAATGAGGTCGTCTGGGATGCTTTCCCTGCCACACGCCGGGTAGAAGCAGATCAGCTCGTCGATCGCCATCCGGCCATCGGCTTGCTGCATCCAGTCCAATAAGCCGCGAAACTTGGCAACAACACCCTGAACCGGCTGCACCTGCCCTGAGGGGTCGATGGCACCGGTGGCGGCAATAAGGGTATGGCTGAAACGTTGCTGTATCGCGGGGAACCTCGGTGGCGCCCCGACCACATGAAACCCGGCAAGGTGTTCCAGCTGATACAGGGCATAGGTTAGCCCGGCACTGGAACCTTTGATAGGCGCCGGAAGATCCGCGGGTAGATAGAAGTCCGCCTCATATACCCACCGGGTTAAATCCATGAGCACCGGGTAGGTATTCAGGATGGCATGCGCAGCGGTCGTGGCAACCGTGGACTGTCGTACAAAATTAGTGGGTTCAAAAGAGGTTTGAGAGCCGATCGACTTGGTGGATGCTGGGAAGACGTTAACGCCAGCAATGGAATGTGGGTGATCAGCATTAGGCCGCTGTACATGGAGGGGTTCAAACCGTTCGGTGAGCTCAACAACCCAGCCAGATTCCTCTTCCTCGATCATGTTCCTATCTTCTACCAGTAATACCACATGCATGAATCAGCTCCGACAATCCTAGATACTTAATTATTACAAAGATACTACCAAAACTAAAATTTTGTCGATACAAGATGGAAGAGGTGTCTTCCGAGCCTAAAGCGTTATGCCTTGGACTAATGGTTATTCAGGCAGCTCTTTTCATACAGAATCGTTTTTAGTTTCTTCCATTCCGATGCGATAGATCTGTAGAACATTAAATAAATCCCATCTAATTCATTAGGAGATTGCTATGAAAACCATTCGATCGCTTTTAACTGTGCTAGTCTGCATCCGTGCAGTCTTTTGGACGACTTTAACCAATTCGGACTATAGCGTGGTGCGAAAGCACCCGCATACCCTCCGGGGACTGCAAAACGTTGGACTGTTGCTGATTGGCTTAATGTGTACTTTATTTGGCCTGCAATACATGGCGCTTTCGAGTTTTACTGGTGACTACACATTCAGCCTTGTCGCTGCGACTTTGAGTGTATTCGTTCTGATAGTTCTGGATCGCACGGTACTCGATTCTCATAGTCATGATGAGGGACGCAAAGAGCACCTGCTGGAGACCGACCCGAAATCGCTAGAAATAGACAAGATAAAAAAGAAAATTGCCTCGACAATGGTTGTTCGCATTGGTATCGGCGTCACGATCGCGTATATCGCCGCCACACTCTCTATGTCAGATCTTCTGGGATATGAGGTCGGTATCGAGAGAAAGGCGTTAGAGGCGGAGTTGAATGCGGCCTCCGTTGACAAGATGAACTACTTTCGTGATGAACAATACGCCATTGCCGCGACTATTGAGCAGCAAATCGAAAGTATCGAGGGTGAGTTGACCCTTGCTCGTGCCAAAGAGGGCGACCTGCGTAGCCAACTGGTCGCCGATGTGAGAAAGCTTCAGAAAGAGCGCGAGCAATTACAGGCGGACCAGGCATTCGCACAGCAATGTCAAGCAGCGGAGTTGGCCGGAAGAATTGAGCGGGACTGCCGGAATACCGGTAGGGCCGGCCGTGGTGAGATCTATGTTTTCTGGGGTAAAAAGAAGACGGCAATCGAGACGCTGATTGGGCAGAAGACGACACTGATTGCGGAGAAGCAGGGCGAGATAGCTGAATCACCAGAGCGCCTCACTCAATCGCAATCATTGCTGCGGCTGTCAGAGCTTCGCGCGAAGCGCCAAGGCATTCTGGAAAACACAGAGTCCGAAATCGAGCGTATGAAAAGCCAGTTTGCAGCGAGTGGTGAGTGGCAGCCCGTCGCAGACGGCGGCGTGATGGCGATTGGCGACCTGATTGAGCGTATTTTTGAGAAGTCCTCAGACACGGCTGTAATGAACCTGTTCTTGCTGAAGCTGTGGGTGATGGTACTGGAGCTCGCGCTTTTTGCGGCGAAGCTGTGCGGTACCACGAAAGAATACAGTCTGGCGTTATATCGGGAGACCCAGCGTCGTCGCTGTGCGGACGAGGGTGTGAAAACAGGTCAGGTTTTGCCTTTGGCTGTCTAGCGCGATTTAGGGGGTACTTATGTTGGCTAAAGACTTTTCAAGATTATGGCGCCCAGTTATCTGGGTGCCTATTTATGTGATATCAATCGCTGCAGGTATTGCCCATCATTACTGGACTCAATGGGCCATAGACTACAGTAACCGGGTTACGTCTGAGCTACGCCCTATTGTACCGAGTATCGACTTCGTCATGCCTTACACTTCACGCAACTGGTTGCCATTACCATGGGCTGAAGAGCACACTCTGGGCGAGGCTTCCGAGCGTATCGTAAGTTCAATAACCGATAAATTCCGGGAACTCCGTAACGATTCAATGGGCTCCATCAGTTGGGATCGTTTTCAGCTACTTGCTACTCAATGGAATGCGCGACGTATATTGTGTACAGATTTTGATGCTAATGGCATTCACTTCGATGACTGTACAAATGCATCTCAGATGCCTGTCGCTTGGATCGAGCGCTTTGAACGACATTTTGATCAAGACTACTATATTGCCGAAAATGGGTATGGATTGACGTTCGGGCGCCGAAAAAGTCGTCTCGTCGAATATTGTAATGTTACTCCGATCGAAAGTAAGGTTTATTCAGTAGATGTTCTCGCATCCCCAGAGCTATCCGCTTTCTATCGTAAAGCTCTTACTAGAACTATCGGGCCTCTTTATCAACAGCCGATTCAGGAAATCGAACCAGGCGATTGCGTTAAGAGACGTGTAGTAGCTTATGATGCGGATCCTCAATCACTGTTTAACGCGACGCCTGTGGATGTAAAAAAAGAGGCCTGGTTTTTTGAAAACTGGCGTCGATATCATGCTACTTGGCTTAATGATTCCGAGCAAGTTCAAGCGCTTATCGCTTATTTCTTTAATGCGGTGCAAGCTTCTACTTGTATGATTGGACATGATGGAGGGTGGCTAGCTATGGAGGCGCTCAACGAGTGCAACCAACAACTACCGGTTACACTAGCAATGGACCTTGCGTATCCGTCTTCATTATTTTTCGGCGCCAACTACCCTGGCTTCTCTGGCTACGAGTACTACGTTGATGAAGACAGTGTGCTAAATCGACTAGCCTTGGACCAAATACTTGAAGAGGCTCGCACGTTAGCACACTTGGTTACTGCTCAATATGAGTTAGCTAAAGTGTGGTCGGATCAACAACCGAGATTTGAGTTAGGTGGTTACATAGAGGACACTTCAGGACCTTTCGTATTAGGCGTATCGATTGCGAACTTACCGAGGAAAACGATCTATGATGAGCTTGTGGAGTTACCTAACACCGGAATCCTCTATCAAATAAATGACCGACTAGTCTACTCTGTTGCAGATGTGCACGAAGCACTAACAGCTCTCGGTGACTCTCTGGGCATCAAAGCATTAGTCGATTTGAGTATATATTCCGAAACTCCGACTGTGGTGGATGCCGTCTATCGTACTAGGTTTCGTTTCAATACCTATGCATCTCAAAACTTTAATACCAATATCTCTGAGCTCGAGCAAGCAATTCACGGATTTTTGCCATGGACAAACCTGTGGTGCCTTGAAGAAAAACAGTGTGCATGGATGAAAGACCAAGAGCTTGCTTATGCACGACAGATTGACCCCGAACGATTTAAAGCAGTGACATTTACAGGTGAACTTGTTGGTTCAATCATTACTCCATTTGCAACTTTAAAGATGTTCAAATGGTTTAATCGCGGAGCCCGCTTATCTGTCTTATCTCGCGTAGCACTGGGAGGGTTATCTGAGGGGGCTACCGAGTTTGGATATGGTTGGGCCAATCAGGCTCCCAGCGCCAATATGACATATAAGTTTGAATCTGCAACCGCTAATGCTAAAACTGGATTTTTATATGGAGCAGCTTTTGGATTTTTGCCACATTAAAAATAATTGTTAACACCTATCCTTGAGATCTGGGCTTTCCATTGAAATTGGCATATTTGCTCATTGACCCGTTCGGAACGTCTTATGGTAGTTCAGTTTTTTAAATTAAAGATTCAATTTACTAGGGAAGATGCGAACAAGTCTCTGATATGAGGTCATAGGGGTACTGTAATCCAGCAAGTACCGCCGACTTATGGGCCACCAATTGACCTTTGCCGATAGTGAGTTTGCTAACAAGCGCCGTCTGACCCGTAATGAGATATACTTATCCCTGATGGATAACCTGTTGCTGTGGTCTCAACTGCTGGACGTGATTGAGCCGTGCTATCCGAAGACGGGCGGTGGCCGCCGTTCCTACCCACTGGAAACCATGTTCCGCACTCATTGCATGCAGCAATGGTCACTTTAGTGATGAAGCGATGGAAGATGCGTTATATGAAATTGCTTCAATGCGCCAGTTTGCTCAGTTGTCACTGGACAACGCTATTCCAGACCGCACCACCATCATGAGCTTCCGGCACTTGCTAGAAAAACACAAACTCACTCGCAAGCTATTCAACACCGTTAACCAATGGCTGTCTGAATGTGGTGTGATAATGACCCAATGCACCTTGTTAGATGCCACGATAATTGAAGCCCCAGTTCCACCAAGAACAAAGACAAGCAGCGCGACCCGGAGATGCACCAGACCAAAAAAGGCAATGAATGGTACTTCGGCATGAAAGCCCATATTGGTGTGGATGCCAAGAGTGGTCTGACCCATACGCTGGTGACCACCGCGGCCAACAAGCTTGATCTGAACCAGTTAAACAACCTGTTGCACGGCAACGAAGAATTCGCCTCTAGTGATGCCAGTTATCAGGGGGCAGAAAAACGAGAAAAGCTGAAAAACAAAGACGTGGAATGGCTGATTGCCGAACGCCCCGGTAAAGTCCGGGCACTGAAAAAGCATCCCCGCAAAAACAAAACCGCCATCAACATCGAATATTTAAAAGCCAGTATCCGGGCAAAAGTGGAACACCCGTTTCGCATCATCAAATGCCAGTTTGGTTTTATCAAAGTTCGCTATAAGGGATTGATGAAAAATGACTCACAGTTAGCCATGCTATTCATCTTGGCGAACCTGTTTAAAGTAGACCAGATGTTACTACGGTAGCAAAGATCTGTCTGAAATCCGGGAATGCACCAGATTAGGGGCTAAATCCGGCATAAAACGATGGTATTTCGACCTAAACTGGAAATTTAGCTTTCAAAAATCAGACTGCCCGTGCAACGGATCAATTCAGTGCTGGATTGTGGTATTTATTCGCAGCTTCCTTAGTATAAGTTGTTTTGATATAACAAAACGACTAATTGTCGGCCTTGTTGTATGCTTTGATTGCTTAGTTTCCTAGGCACTTTACGGAATTTGTTGTGTATCCAATTCGATAAAAACCATGCTATGTTTATTGATACTAACCTCCAAATGATTAATCCTAATGTTTCAGCTAACCTAGGAAAATTCGGAGGCTGGCATGTAGTGCCTATGCTTATGTGCTCAAGGCTCCACGTTTGCGTAGAAATAATAGAGCCTTAACATAATTAAGGATGACGTTATGAGTACTATTAAATTGGAAGCAGTACAGTGGTCTTCATTAAAGGACATTGATGATGTTGAACCTTTAAATGAAAAGGACTATTCAGTTTTAACTGAACTTAGGGAGGTTTTGCTAAAGCATGGTTATATTAATCGCTTTGGCATTAAATTGTTGCACCGACATTTCGATATTTCTCAGGATGAAATAATCATGGAGAATACAGATGTTGAATCCCGTGTTTCAGTCCTTTCTGTAGAAAAAGATTCATCAAAAGAAAATACAATAGAAACAATGTGGAGATTTTCGGATGGCATACAAGCCTGAACGCGATGTGTTTTGAGATGTAGCTATAATAGCGGTCACAGAGCAGTACATAGTACGGAACGCTGTTAGCATAACAAGTCCAGTCACCAGAGTCGCAATAATGCTGTGCCTCTGGTGTTGGCATTAAAAAGTTAGCTTTAGCCAAATTATTGCTTTTAAAGTTCGCTGGTAGACATTATCGAAATTTTCCGCATCTGACCAATCGCTCAATTGGTTATCTTTTCTCACGGCACCTACCTAATAGAGAGTATCGATCTTCCTGAGAACATTTGAATAAGTGACGTTAATCAACATTAACGAGATCAATAAACTATTATTCTTAAAATACTTGGCGTGCGCTGAGTGTTACAACTCTGTTGCACAAGGTTGGTTATTATCTAAGGTTTCAATTCTTCACAAATGTTTGAAAACTAATATGCTATACAGCATACCATCTATTGTTAGGTGGCCAAAATCACTATGCCACTACATTTCCATCTCTGTGCCTGGACGGATGCCGGTATTCACTGCAATCTCACCGTAATCATAAAGCAGCTCTCTAATTTGCCTTGTTTTCTCGGTGTGAGCGTTACGTTCACTTTCGTAAATACCATCAATTACATCGTTATACTGTTCTTCTGAAAAAGCGGCTCGACGTGTTCCAGATTGACCTTTCGACGACAATACTAGCACTTGTATCGGAATCATCCACTTGTGTTCAATAGCTTCTTTAAACACTAAGTTAAGCGCAGCACTGTGAGTCTTTAACGTTGATGAAGCCGGTTTTCTGCCAAATTCCTTAATACGCAACTCATCAAATTTTTTAATGGCATCTTGGTCTATTGATGTAACGTATGTTCTGTCAAAGTAGGGGATGTGATATTTGCGGAGAGCTAGGGAGTTGTCATGACGAAATTTCTTTTCGGTATTTTTGTTCCCTTCCTTGCTCTCTATAATGTCAATCAACGTCTTATGGATTCGTTCCTTGGCTTTTTCATAAGAGGTGACATCAAGCTCTCGTTCAAGTTTTTCACAATTACTCTTTCCGCTACATACCGGAATTTTTTGCTTTGAACTAGCGTATTGGTTTTGATTCGGATTTCGGGGTCGAGATAGATTCGATGTGCCATAGCGATGGCTTCGTCTTTGTTTTTCTTTTTAGTTGATTTGCAGTACCACGTCTTGAACAGTACAAATCGCGCATACCAACGCTCGCTGTTATTTTGTTTGAAGATGTACAGCGTGTCATTGATGTCATGTCTAGCAATCTGTTTAGCCATGTTGCTAGTAGAAAAGGTTATGTGTCGATTTGCAAAGCGATTTTTCATTTCAATTTCTTATGATTTATATCATTTTTATGAGTAAGCGTCCTAATGAAAATCCGTGTGTCCCTGCCGGTAACCGTGAGTCGCGATCCCGGGTCGAGGCACCATTTATTCCCAGAAGCCCTGCTCATTTGAGCGGTTTTTTTTTAAGAAGAAAACCAGATACTAACAACAGTGCCTTGTTGAGAAGCTGAATTTTCTATTTTCAACTGCCAACCCTGATGCTCACATAAGCGTTTTTTTTTAAAGAAGAAAACCGGACACTAACAACAGTGCCTTGTTGAGAAGCTGAGTTTTCAATCTGCAATTGCCAACCCTGATGCTCGCATAAGCGTTTTACAATGGCTAACCCAAAGCCAAATCCTGTGCTTTGCTCGCTTTTTACACCGACTTGGGTGATGTCATTACTAATGCTGTTATCTATGCCTGTGCCGCTGTCTTTTATATGCAAGTGATCATTTTCAAAATAGATACAGACTTCACCTTTGTCCGTGTATTTAAAAGCATTGCTGAGCAGGTTATCCAATATGAGCTTTAGGATGTCTTTTTGGCCTTGGATTTTTTTACAGCAACTTTCATCTATATCAATTTCAACAGCTTTGTTTTCAAGCAGAAGGTGATTATCAATTATTGATTGTTCGATTATGGGCATTAAGTCTATGGGTTGTGAATTGTTAAACTCGGACTCATTTCGCGCTAATATCAATAAGGTTTTTACGGTTTGTTCCATTTGCTCAGCACCCTTATAGATGCGAGCTAACAATTCAGTATCAGCAGAACCTTTTTGGTTTTGAGCCAATTCAACGGTGTTTTTTATCACCGCCAAAGGTGTTCTTAATTCATGGCTAGCGTCACGGGTAAAGGCTTTTTCTCGTTCTAACACTTTCTGTATGCGTAATAAGGTGTCTTCTAACTTTTGAGCGAGAATACCTACTTCATTACGGGGATATTCATTGGCAAAGCGTTTCTTCATGTTTTCCGGCGATACGGTTTCGACGAAAGTAGCCAAACGATCCAAAGGCTTAGTTGTCTTTCTGGCAATCCACCAAGCAATTAAGCAGGCTAAGAGTGTAACTATCAAGCTACTGACTAAAAGGAACTCTAATACACCATCTCGAATATGCCGCACAATAAGTTCGTTACTTACTTCTGCAACTAAAAACGTATTGGGATATTCGGGAAATTGATACACATGGTAGTGTCGGCCATCTTGCCCGAAAAATTCTTTTCGCATCGGCTCTTTAATTGCGAGCTCCCGAAAGTCAGATGGAAAGTTATGGCGAGAAAAATGCAATTGCATATTTGTTTCACGCGGTGCTGGCCATTTGCCTGTTTTTTCATAATCAGATATCAAATATTCGGCTTCTTGTTTAACTTTGCGTTCGATAAAGGTGTCTTCAATGTTGTACATCAACATAAATGAAATGGCGCCAAAAATTGCGGAAAGTAGAATGGCAAAAATACAAAACAGTATAATCAGCCTTTTGCTAAGACTATGGAATTTACGAACACTAGACGTTTGGGAATCAGTTTTCATCAGCAATTGCCAGAGAAAATCCCACCCCAAACACTGTTTTTATAAGGGGATAGTCAAAAGGTTTATCCAACGCATTGCGCAAATTATAGATGTGAGAGCGCAAGGCATCTGATTCTGTTGGCTCGTCTCCCCAAAGCCTTTGGCTCAATTGGGAGCGACTTACTACCTGAGGGTGAGCTTCAACCAAAATGGAGAGTATTTTATACCCCATGGTATTTAACTCGATGGGCAGTTCGTTTCGCGTTACAGTTCTGCGCTTTCTATCGATTTTAAGTGGCCCAAGACGTATAGCATCATGAGTTTGCAATAGGTGTCGACGAGCGAGGGCTAGGCACCTAACTTCAAGTTCCTGAAGTGAAAATGGTTTAGTTAAATAGTCATCTGCGCCATGGGAAAACCCAGATACTTTATCTTCAATGCTGTCCCTCGCGGTCAACATTAAAATAGGGATCTGTCTTGTTGATTCTTCTCTTAGGTGCCGACAAACTTCAAGTCCGTCCATGGTGGGTAAATTTAAATCGAGAATAACAACGTCATAGTAGTTATCGAGCGCTAATTTAAGACCTTGCACACCCTTGTGTGCAAAGTCTAAAATATGACCTTTTTGTTCTAAAAACTGGGCAATATTCTTAGCAATGTCGATTTGGTCTTCAACAAGCAAAATATGTAATGAGTTTAATTCAGTCATTAGGTTAAAGTGTTTTCAACATTTCCTTAGCAGGCTCAAAATCCGGATGTTCACTAATAATTTGATTTAGCGTTTTGCTGGCTTCTGCTTTTTTGCCTAGCTTATGCTGAACGGTAGCAATTTGTATATCTAATTGTGGATTTTTCACCGCTTTTTGTCCCAGTTGCATAAGGGTTAGGGCATTTTCCAATTCGTTTTCTTGTTCGGCCAACATTAAGTAGTAGTAACCGTACATGGCAACTAATTCAATGTGATACAGCTCTGGCTTGCTTGCCAGCAATGCTTTCGCCTCTTGATCTCCATTTAGAATTTCGGCGACTAGGTCGAGGGTAATATCATCTTTATACTGAGGGACTTCATTAGGTGTTACCCCCATTGATTTTAACAATTCCACTGCCACTGCAACTGTGGAAGTCGGGTTTTGACCAGTGATCAAACGCTGATCTGTTACCACATGATTCAACATTATGGGACTCGATTCAAACTTACCGCCACGTTCGATCAGTTTATTTTCTAACAAAAAATCAAACTCTTTAGCCCATTTTTTGCCGAATAACTTTTCTTCTTGATTAGTAAAACCATTTACTGCCTTGCCATCGACCAAAAATTTTCCATTAGGCAGTTGTACATCGACTAACGCCGCTGGGCCATGACAAACGGCAGCCACAGTTCCCTGACTAGTGTATATTTGTGCAATTAAACGCTGTAAAGCTTGATCTTTAGGTAAGTCAAACATTGCACCTTTACCACCTACAATAAATACACCGTCATAAGCTTCAGCGTCTACTTGTGCAGTTGCCAGAGTATTTTCAAGCTGTTTCATTATTGCTGAATCAGCTAACACTTGGGCGTTAAATTCTGTTTCTGGATCAAACTTATCTGCTTCTACTTCGCCGCCTGCTGGGCTAGCCACTGTGACTTGAATATTATTCTGTTTGAAGATTAAGTAGGCTTTAGAAAATTCATCAAACTCATAGCCAGGCGCAACTTTACCTTGCTCTTTTCCATGGCTACTTAACACCATTAATATATGTTTGTGGTCTGAGGCGTCTGTTTGCAAAGAAGCAAATAACGAAGCAAAAAATGAAAATAACACTAAAATTGCTCTTAACTGTTTCATCAAAGTTCTCCAATTGAGATGGTCATATTGAATCAACAGTGTGTCTGATTAGTTGTGAAATAGATGTGAAACCAAAATATGGTGTTTAAAAGTGAATGAAATCTTCTTTCTCTTGAGAATCGAACAAGACTTCACACATGCTAAGTAGCTCATCTTCTTCCAAAGGTTTAGCTAGAAACCCTTGCATTCCCACGCTTGCACAATCTTCGATATCTTCAGGTGTCACGTTGGCGGTTACTGCAACTATGGGAATTTGAGCCCAATTTTCAGTTTCGCGGATATATTTAGTGGTAGTCAATCCATCCATAATCGGCATGTGCAAATCCATAAGAATCAAGTCAGGTAAAGTAAAGCAAGTTGCTAATTGATGGAGGCATTCTTCTCCGTTATCAATAATCTTGAAATTAGCGCCAATTTTACTGATTATTTCGCGCATAAGCTCTTGATTTACTAAATTATCTTCAACTACCCAAATTGTCTTTTCGGTTAAAATTTTATTTATATGTAGATTATCATCCTGTTTATTATTTGAAGATTTACTGGGCAATAGATCGAAAACTTTGCGATGAAGCTCTGAAGCAACAAAAGGATATTCAAGATTAAAATCTGCCCTAGACGCAATTTCGGCGGCATGACTGTTAGAGTTTATGCTATACAAACAGCCAATTAGCAAGGTGCTATATTTAATTTTAATAGTCTCTAGGGTCTTAGTTTTATGGGCTGAGGGTTTTGGATTACTAAGTAAAAGAACCTGAAATTGATTAAAATTAATGTTTGCATTTATGCAGTCTTGTAAAGAAGACTTACAGAATAATTGCCAACCCAGCATGCGGCATTGATTACTGACAATTTGAAGCTCTTGTAGATTTGATGAGCATAAAACAACAGAAATACTATCCTCATTTTCAATGTCAAAGTATTCTTGTTCCTCTTCATTAACTTTAGCTAGGGGTAATTTTAAGAAAAAGGTACTCCCTTTTTCAAATTCACTTTCTACTTCAATGCTGCCATTCATTAAGCTAGCAAGCTCTTTGCAGATACTTAGTCCTAAACCAGTGCCACCATAATCGAAGCTAATGTTCTCGTCTGCTTGAATGAATCGCTCAAAAATAAGTGCCTGTTGCTCCTCGGTGAGTCCTATACCAGTATCTTTTACCGCAAATACAAAATTTCCATGATGTTCCGTTTGATCAAGACAACGCACGGTAATCAAAATTTCTCCTTCATGAGTAAATTTAAAGGCGTTGCTAATTAAGTTTGAAAGCATTTGAGTAATGCGTAGTGGATCTCCTATTAGAGTTTTAGGAACATCAGGGGACACATCTATCCACAAATCTAAATGTTTTTCACTACCAACACTTTTCATGATTTGTGCGATGTTTTCCAATATTGTCATTAGATCAAATTGCTTAAAAGTTACATGAAATTGGCCTGATTCTATTTTTGCAAAATCTAAGATATCGTCGATGATGGATTTTAATAGTCCATAACTTAACAGAGAATGTTCGATATGATGATGAATTACGTCAACGTCTGTTTCGTTTCTACTGAGTTGTAAAAAACCATATATGCCATTCATGGGGGTTCTAATTTCGTGGGACATGTTGGCAATAAATTTGGTTTTTAGTTTTTCAGCTTTAAGCGCGTTTTCTTTTTCAACGTTTAATTGATCCACAAGTCGAAAAAGTGTGAAAGCAGAAGCTAGAATGATTATACAAACCACAGTCAAAGTTATAAGCATGGTACGGCGAGAATTGTCGCGGATTGCGTAAAGTCTTTCGGGTTTTTCTACAATCAGCTTGTAGTTGTCTTCATCTAATAATATTTGGTCAGTGATTTTGTTAGGTACAGAAACTGAGATGGTCTGCAGCGCATATTTGGACTGTGTATCTACAGCTGCTTCAGGAAGGTCAGTATTAGTGAGATAACTAAATTCAGGAAAATACTTATCTAATTTTTCTTCTTCTTGTCCAGTTAACCAACCCCATGCATTTTCATTGGGAGAAATCAGAAAGTATCCGTTTGAATTGACTAACCAATGGGCGGTCGTTGATTGCAATTGTTTTAGCTGAGTAAAGGTATTGGTCAAATCGAAATTTAAGACAACCACACCAGCGACTTGGTTATTCTTATAATAAGCTGCGCTAGCGCGAATTGTAGGTCGATAAGGGATTTCAATTTGTTTATTTTCGATATTCAAATCGAGCAGAGAAATATGCGCTTTTTCTGGCTCGTACATGGCTAGAGCAAAGTAATACCTGTGCTTCTTGTTTTGTAAATTCTGCGACGGGATCCAACGAACTATATTTTGTTGCTTCACTTGTTTAAAAATCTCAAATCCCTGAGCATCAATAAACCTAATTTGATACAAGGATGGCACAGTCTCAAATAGATTTGTCCATTGATATTTTAGGAAAGAGAGGGATTTTTCAGAAGACTGCGCATCGTCAATCAAAGGATTTAGTTTTTCTTGATTAATTAATATGATTGCATCATGAAAAACATAATTTAATTTGGTTTCAAATACGTCAGAAATCCTCTGTGTTTCTATTTCAACGTTCTCGTTAAATTCTACTGTGGTTTGGTTCCACAGGTTTATCGTTAATAAAAAAGCCGCGGCGAGACAGAACAAGCTAATGGTTATTATAAGTAAATGCTGAAGAATTTTCTTTGATAAGTGTCTCATATCTACTTAAATTATCATGAACCTTATGCAGTAAAATATTGAATAGCAAAAATAAAAATTAATGCTACAGCTCTATTACAAATAGTATATTCTTATCAAATTACAACGTTTATTTATCCGAATATTACAGAATTGCTTACTTTGGTATTAAATATCGAGTTAGGCCATTATTTTATTAAGCGTCCATTCTATTATTTAACGCCCATCTTAAAAAATTATTAACTTTGTTAACGAAAAATCCACCTTATGCCGATAACCTAAAATCATTTAAAACGATTTATTTTTCACATAAGGACTAATTTGTATGTTCGTGATGGCCAGAAAATTACAGGCACAGCAATCAGAAAACCAAAAATTAAAGCAAAAAATTCGTGATCTCGAAATGCAGCTTTCTGAAGAGTTAAGTGAAAAAAGTACTCTTCAAGAGCAGGTGAACAACATAGACAAGGACGCTCAATATTTCAGTGATAACTTAATAACATGCATGCTGACATCATTGAATCAACTTGACGGTATTCGAAATTCTATTGCCCAAGCCTACCAAGTAGCGATAGAAGATACTGCCAAAGTAACCGAACTAGATACTATGTTTGGTACGTCCAAAGCCTCACTAACTGAAATTTCCCAGTCTATGGGGAGCATGAATGAACGCATGACAGATATGGCCACAGGCATCACAGGTTTAAGTGATACAGCTGATTCTATCAATTCCTTTGTTACTACTATTACCAGTATCAGTGATCAAACAAATTTACTAGCATTGAACGCGGCAATAGAAGCGGCAAGAGCTGGGGATGCAGGTAGAGGCTTCAGCGTGGTTGCAGATGAAGTGCGCTCATTGGCGACGGAAACCAATAAGTCGGCGAGTGAAGTCTCAGAGTTAGTTACGAATATCATATCCTCTACTCGAAGTGCTACAGGCTCTGTGGATACCATACGCAATAATAGCGAGCTACTTTCCAGTGGCATAAATGGGTTGGATGAGAATTATCAAACCATAGCGAATCAATGCAAGAGCATGATGCACAATATAGAACGCTCTTCTCTAGATACCTTTATTCAAACTGTTAAGCTGGATCATCTAGTGTGGAAAGGTAAAGTCTATACAGCATTAAAAGACAATAGCGCATTGTCGGCAAGTCAGCTTGGTGATCATACAAGCTGTCGACTAGGCAAGTGGTATGAGACAGAGGGACGTAACTTGTTCGGCAATAAAGGCGCTTTTTCTGAAATTCGAAGACCTCATGAAGAATTACATACCCATGGCATTGATGCTTTAGAAGCCAAAGCAAAGGGCGACGCTCATGCTTGCTTGAATCATCTGAAGCAGATGGAAGCTGCTAGTATCAAAGTTCTGGAAAACCTGCAAAAGTTAATTGAACAGTAAATTGTCAAACTAACGTCATTTAATTTTCACTGAATTGTCACTAATGCATCCTACTATTAAGCGCCAAGTCACCTGTACTTGGCGTTTTTATGCAAACTATATATAGCAAATCAGTTTTTATTTCAGACCTTCATCTTGGTAGCTTAGATTGTAAAGCTGAGATGTTGTTAGACTTTCTTAATCGTATTCAATGTGAAAATCTCTATTTGGTTGGCGACATAGTAGATATGTGGGCCATGTCGCGTCAGTTTAGATGGCCTGAATTACACAATCAGATCATGCATAAAATTTTTCAAATCAGCCGCACTAAAACCAAGGTGTATTATCTGCCAGGTAATCATGACGAACCCTTGCAGAAATATTCGGGTTTTGAATTTGCGAATATTAAAATAGCCCGCGAACTGATTCATACCAGCGCCGACAATAAACAATATCTAGTATTTCATGGTGATCAGTGTGACGGCGATGTTCAGTTAGGCAAGTTTGAAGCTTGGATTGGCGATAAGGGGTATAGCTTATTATTGGCACTTAATCGTTGGTACCACCTGTATAAGCAAAAGACGGGACAAAATTACTGGTCGTTAGCAGGATATATAAAGTCTCGCATTAGAGGTGCAGGCGCGGCAATTACTCAATACAAAAAAGCCGCGGCAGAACATGCTAAAAGAAAAAAGCTACACGGCGTTATTTGTGGGCATATTCATCATCCTGAATCAGACCAGATTAATGGAATTCATTATTTAAATGACGGTGATTGGGTCGAAAACTGCACTGCTTTATTGGAAAATCATCAAGGTGAATTTTCGCTAATGCATTACACCGAGCATTTCCAATCTAATGTTCAGCAAATTGATAAGAAATTACCTAAACGAGCGGCATAAAAAAGGAAGCTTGAAGCTTCCTTTGAATAATTGTTAAAACATCCAAGTAGTTGGGTCTGGATGTGGTAGTTTTTTATCAATCAATTGGAATCCTTTAACGCATCTGATGATTAACCAAATCAGCCAGAAAAGTAGTACAAGATACCCAATTAGAATTATTGCTAAAAGCGAACCAACGAATAAAAACAAGAATCCAATCCAAAATGTTCTTATTTGAAACTGGTAATGACTTTCTAGCCACTCCTCGCTTTCCCCTTTATTGATATAGGCAATTACTACACCTATTATCCCAGTTACACCTACTATCAGCCCGGCTAAGTAGAGAATATAAACTAACTTGGCCATTGATGAAGTATCGTTACCGGATTGAAGTTCAATTTCGCTCATTTTAATCCCTTATATTTTGGAAGAGTTTTGTAATTTATAGCAGTAATGTAACCAACAAACCTTATACCATGCAATTAAACTATTATATAAATTTTGTGTAATCGCCTTCTTTACTCTGCAACACAGCCTTCAACTTAGGGTCCTCTAAAAAAAAGAAATCGTCGAAGGTGAAGCCAGGAGCAACTGTACATCCCAATAATGTATATAATCCTGTTGTTTCTGCCGCTTGATAATATCCTCGTGGGACCACTTTATAATAATTATTTTGTACTTCGCGGCCAATGTGTCCGATAAAGGTTTCTTCCACTTCTAATCCGTCAAAGGTCAATATACGCAGTGGGTCGCCTTCGTAGACATTCCAAATTTCATCGTGCAATACCTTGTGCCAGCGACTAATTTGACCTTGGGGCATCAAATAATAAATGTGGCTCATGGCTACACGTTGCTCGTTGGCGGTAGGAGAGGTTAAGGATAAATTTGAACGATACTCTTCATTATAGTAACCACCTTCAGGATGGGGTTTTAACGAGAGGCTTTCAATGAGATTTTCTATGCGACTTTGGGTCATAAAATACTTTATTCGCTCAATTGTCCTAGATTTAGTGCTAAAGTATTACTGATTTTTAATTTTATCGCAATTTTTCCTTGAGCCTCATTATCGATTTCTGTATACTCGCGCGCCTCGCAGCTATTATAACGTTCCTTGCCTTTATGACAGATTGCTGCGCTGTCCCGAGGCTTTAACCGTAGGGAGCAGAAATGCGTCATTACGAAATTGTATTCATGGTTCACCCAGATCAGAGTGAACAAGTACCTGGTATGATTGAAAAATACCGTGGTATCTTAGAGCAAGACGGCGGTTCTATTCATCGTCTTGAAGATTGGGGTCGTCGTCAGTTGGCTTATCCAATCGAAAAACTTCACAAAGCACACTATGTTCTTATCAATGCTGAAGCAACTGCTGAAGCTGTTGAAGAATTAGAAACTGCTTTCCGCTACAACGATGTTATCTTACGTAACCTAGTTATGCGCACTAAGTCTGCTATGACTGAAGCGTCTCCTATGGCGAAAGAAGAACGTCGTGAAGAGCGCAAAGAGCGTTCTGCACCTAGAGTAGAATCTGTAGAAGAAGAGGGAGAAGAATAATGGCTCGCTATTTTAGACGTCGTAAGTTCTGCCGTTTTTCAGCAGAAGGTGTGCAAGAGATCGATTATAAAGACATCTCTTTGTTAAGAAACTACATCACTGAAAGTGGTAAAATTGTACCTAGCCGTATCACTGGCACAAGTGCAAAATATCAGCGTCAGCTTTCAACTGCAATTAAGCGTGCTCGCTTCCTTGCGTTGTTACCGTACACAGATTCACACAAGTAAGTTTGGCAATTAAGAGGTAGCAAAGATGGAAATCATTCTACTAGATAAAATCGCCAACTTAGGCGGTCTAGGTGATCAGGTAACTGTAAGATCTGGCTATGCGCGTAACTTTTTGTTCCCGCAAGGCAAAGCAGTTCCTGCAACAAAAGACAATGTTGAAAAATTTGAACAGCGTCGTGCAGAGTTAGAAGCTAAAATTGCTGGTCAATTAGCAGAAGCTGAAGCTCGTGCAGAAAAACTTAACGCTTTAGAAGCAGTGACTATCGCTGCTCCAGCAGGCGATGAAGGTAAATTATTTGGTTCAGTTGGTACTCGTGACATCGCTGATGCAGTAACTGCTGCTGGTGTCGAAGTAACTAAAGCTGAAGTGAAATTACCTACTGGTACTTTGCGTGAAACTGGCGAATATGAAGTTGATATTCAAGTACACGCAGACGTTATGGCGACTATCAAACTAGTAATTATTGCTGAAGCTTAATTGCTGATAGTTGTTGTCACAATATTAAGAAAAGCAGGGAGTTCCCTGCTTTTTTTATGTCTTATGATTTATTTAGAGTTCCCAGTTAATGCCTATTTGAAAACGTGAATTGTTTTCTACTGCTTCAAAGCCTGCAAACCATGCTAAGCCAGAATCATTAATACTTCCACCCAGTTCTCCGGCTATACCATGGCCAGTACCTAAAAAATCTTCCGTCAATTCTGCACGTAAACCAAAATCATCATCAACAAAAGCGTAATGAACAAAATACTCGATTGGATAATTAGCTAGGGCAAACTCACTTTCGAGTCCCCATACAGTTTTGTATTTAGTTTCATAAAGGCGCGCGATAAATTCCGCGAATAGGGTAGTTAATTCTGAGGTCTTATAGCGCATTTCGGTTCTAACGAAGTTACCACCTGTCATCCGCTCAGCACTAATTTCGTAACTCCATTGTTGATCAATTCGAGCGGAATATTCAATTTCAATGTAATTCAAGGTTTCTGGCGTCTGCAGAGCTTTAGAAGCGTCCAGAGTAGAAAGTTCACCTAGCACAATTTCTAAATTATCATTACCTAGTTTGCGCACGTGCCTTACACCTTTAATCCAACCGTCTTTGGATAACCCAGAAGATGATACTCTTCCTTTGTAAGTTGGAATTACCCCTAACTCAGTTTTACCATAGTCCCCTTGATGACGAAGATATAATCTGCGCATGTATAGATAATCTGACTCCCCATCATCTAATGTGTTGTGGCTTGAACCATATTCATTACCAGTGACAATAAAGCTATTGAGACTCCAAGTGTCGTTAAACCTTATTTTAGGGTTATAGCGCACTCTATATTCAAATTCCGCTGATTGATTTGAGTTATCATCTAGTCTCAATTCGAACTCAGCCTGTTGTTCAAACTCAGAACTTTTGGCTCGTTCAATTGGTATCAGGCATAATGCAAAACCTGTAAATAAGGTGGAAAGTACTTTGTTATATGCTGTGTAAGTCGAATCCATATCCTTCCGAATCTTGCTAAAGCCATTTTAAAATGGACTTTCTATTTAGTTAAATCTAGACGTTGTGTACGTAGAAAATATCATCTAGGTTTGGAAAATTATATTTCCCATAAGTGATTTTTAAGTAGACTCTAATTTACTAAGATTAACTTTGGAAGTGAGTCTATAATTGCATCAAATGGATCAATATCTTTATATCCACGACATAAGATCACGGCACCTTCTAAACAAGCTAGCAAAGTAATAGCAGTTGAATTAGCTGAAGATTTAGAGTGCCCCAGCGTAATTAAATAGTCGCTAATGGGTATGCGCCAGTCATTAAATATTTTAGCAATAGCGTTTCGGATTTGGTGATAATTATCTTCTTGAGAGGCTTCAACAGCGGCAGCAACAATAGGACAACCCTTTTCAAAATTACTCTTAACCAATTTTTCGCGCCATTGGACTAAAAATAATTGTAGCCCGTTTTTCTTATCCTTTTCTAAACATTCTTTTAACCGTAATGCGGCTCTTTCGCCAGCCCATTCTAGGGTTTCTAATACGATCTGCTGTTTACCATTTGGAAAATTATGATAGGTCGAACCAAGAGGCGCATTGGCGAATTTAGATAACTCTCGAATACTGACTCCCTTTAACCCATTAGTCGCAAGGATATTAGCTGCCGCTTCGATGACTTTTTGCCGACCTTGAGATGCTCTTTTACTCATTTATAAATCCGCTTGTTATAACAACTGTTATAGGATAGCATGCTAAATTAATTAAGACACTCGTTATAATTTGGTTGGCTATGAAATCGATACAATTACACACGACGGACAAATTTGAGTTAAAAGGCTATAGGTTCTCAGGGATTGGGGGAGAAAGGACCTAGCCGCCGCTGTTGAGTACATGGAATCAGGGGAATTACCTTTGTTTATGATTGGACATTCCTATGGCGGACACGCATTTGGCTTATTACCGAATCATCAAAAAGTAGCAGGATTTTACGTATATGGGACAGGTGCAGGTTGGCATGGTTATATGCCATGGCCAGAACAAATTAAGGTGTTGTTTATGTGGAACACTATTCTACCTATGATAACAAGGTGGAAAGGCTATTGTGCGTGGAGCGCGTTGGGGATGGGAGAAGATTTACCTAAAGATGTTTTTTATCAATGGCGCCGCTGGTGTCGTTATCCTAGATACTTTTTTGACGATCCTAAGATGGATGGCATTGATAAATTATATGAATCTGTTCGCACACCGATGGTTACTGCAAATGCCATGGATGACCGTTGGGCTATGCCGGCATCGAGAGATGCATTTGTTCAGTATTATAAAAACGCTCCGCTTTCTAAGCTCGATATTCCAGCAACAATGATACCGGGTGGAATTGGGCACATGGGATACTTCCGTAAGAATGCTATTCCACTTTGGCAGGGGAGTCTTGACTGGTTTAGTGAATTAATTTCGGAACAAATGGTTGCATAAACAATAATATAAAAAGTATAGAGCGTGTATAAATCAAAACAGAGGTAAAAAATGAATGTGTCCGAATTAACCGGCTTAGAACAACTGGAAGCGATAGTGCGCGGAGACATACCGCAACCTAGTATTTTCGAAACAATGGGTATGCATGAACTTGTCATTGAAAGAGGCAAAGCACTTATTGAATGCAAAGCTACAGATAGGCATTGTAACCCAATGGGCGGAGTGCATGGAGGCTTTGCAGCGACAGTGCTTGATTCAGTAACAGGTTGTGCAGTACACAGTGCTTTAGAGGCCAATGTTTCTTATGGCACTATTGATCTAGCAGTAAAAATGATGAGACCAATCCCGATCAACCAAACGCTTTTTGCGGAGGCAAAAGTAACCCATATTTCTCGCTCATTAGGCATAGCCGAAGGTTATATTCGCGACAAAGATGGTAAATTATTTGCCAGCGGTAATGCAACATGCTTTATAAAGCGTCCAAAATGATGTGAATTCTAAACTAAGCTTACGTATTAATAGCTGAATTGTTTTCTAAAAATTAGATATATAAACACTAAATATTGCAATTTTTATTCTAATAAAAAGAAATATAATGCTTTCATTGAAAATATATCAGGAATCTTTATGTCATATATCAGAAAAGCCGACCAACGTGGAATGGTCGATATTGGCTGGTTAAAGAGCAAACACAGTTTTTCCTTTGGGCATTATTATGACCATGATCATATGGGCGTTTCGGTTTTGCGTGTTATTAATGATGATACCGTAGCTCCTGGAGCGGGTTTCGATACTCATGGACACAGGGATATGGAAATTATCTCTTATGTGTTAGAGGGTGAGTTGGAGCATCAAGATAATCAGGGCAATCGGCATATTGTGCGTCCAGGTGAAGTGCAAAGAATGAGTGCCGGTACTGGTGTTATGCATTCTGAATTTAACCCTTCTAAGACTAACAGAGTTAAATTTTTACAAATTTGGATAATACCCAACAAAGTAGGGGTAGCACCAAGTTATCAACAAAAGAAAATTGAACAGCACGCGAAATTAACCCCGCTGGTTACCCCTGATGGTCATAGTGGCAGTATTAGCATGCATCAAGATGCTTCCCTATATAGACTGAAATTGTCTACTAATGATTCATTGCATTTGCAATATGGCACCGACCGCCAAGGTTACTTGCATGTAATTGAAGGCGATATATCAGTTAACGGTGTCGCTTTATCTGCTGGCGATGCTATTGCGCCAGACTCAACTGAGTCTTTGGAATTTATATCCAATGATAGTGAGGTTGAAGCATTATGGTTTGATTTACCAAAGAAAAAGCACTGAGTGGAGTTAAATTAAGGCTTTTTATGATGGTGCAGATACCTAATAAAGTGTATGTATCTGCATTCAATCTAGTGATGGAGATGTTTGCTAAATATTCATAAAACATATTATTGTCAATCATTAGCAAAAATTCGTTTTTCTAAACCAGTACTTTTATGATGCAAAAACACACAATTTGCGTCATGTTTGAGGACTGAATATGAAAGAAGCCGTTATAGTATCCACAGCAAGAACTCCCATTGGAAGAGCCTTTAAAGGTGCTTTTAATAACACTAAATCACCAACACTTACTGCCCATGCAATCAAGCATGCCGTTGAGCGCGCCAAAGTGGAAGGTGGAGAAATCGACGATGTGATCATAGGTTCAGTATTAAATGCTGGCAGTGCCGGTGGTAATATCGCGCGTTTAGCCACCCTAGCAGCAGGTTTGCCAAATACAGTGTCTGGACAAACGATAGATCGCCAATGTTCATCCGGTCTAATGGCGGTTGCAACCGCAGCTAAACAAATTATTGTTGATGGTATGAATGTGGTTGTAGCTGGTGGTCAAGATAATATCTCTGAAATTCAGGGGCCTTATTTTGATTGGGCGAGCAAGTGTACCGATGAAAATGTAATCGCACATGAAAAGCACGCATACATGCCAATGTTGTTTACTGCTGAAAATGTCGCCAAAGTTTACAAGATTTCCCGTGATGCTCAGGACGAATACGCGCTAAGTTCACAACAACGAACAGCTAAGGCTCAGGCTGAAGGCAAATTCGATGATGAAATAGTGCCTTTTACTACTACTAAAGCCATTTTCAATAAAGAAACCAAAGAGACAAGTTACGAAGAAGTCACTTTAAGCAAAGATGAAGGAAACCGTCCAAGCACTACTTTAGATGACCTCCAAAGCTTAAAGCCAGTGCTTGATAATGGTTGTATTACCGCAGGTAATGCTTCTCAATTATCAGATGGCGCGTCAGCTTGTGTGGTAATGGAAAGAAGTTTAGCAGAACAACGGAATCTTGATATTTTAGGTATCTATCGCGGTATGGCCGTTGCAGGAAACCAACCTGAAGAAATGGGCATTGGCCCGATATACGCCATTCCTAAATTACTTAAACTTCATGGTTTGAGCATTAATGACGTAGGTTTATGGGAATTAAATGAAGCCTTTGCTTGTCAGGCACTCTACTGTCGCGACAACCTAGGTATTGATCCTGAAATATACAATGTTAACGGCGGTGCCATCAGTATTGGCCACCCATACGGAATGACTGGTGCTCGCACTGTAGGTCATGCATTAATTGAAGGTAAACGACGCGGTGTTAAATATGTCGTTGTGACCATGTGTGTCGGCGGTGGAATGGGCGCTGCAGGCTTATTTGAAATCGCCAATTAAAAAAATTTATTTTATTTGAAATTTTTTGCGCTTATATTCTGTCTTTATTAACAGTGTAAGCGCACTTGTTGTTCCCATTGAGTATACGCCAATTACGCATTACTATTTGTATGCTTTTGGCGTTTTTTTTATCTTAAGGAAAATGAATATTGGTAACCGTTCCTAATTCAGCAAGGTTAGCATATCGCTTATTCAATTTAGATGACGTTCATACTGCCTCTCAAGACTTAGATGACATTTGGCAAGTCGACCAAGATCCTGAAGTGATGAAGTATTTAACCAATGGTGTAACCACTTCCAAAGAAGTACTAAAAAACGTTTATATTCCCCGTTTAAAATCATATACAGATATCGACAAAGGATTCGGTATGTGGCGAATTTCCTTAGCAGATTGCGATACCTTTATTGGCGAACTCATAATGCGCCCTATGCATTTTGGGTCTGATAATCCTCATCAGCATGATATTGAACTTGGCTGGCGATTTATTCGAAAGTACTGGGGGCAAGGTTACGCGACAGAGGCTGCGGACCATTTGATGCGTTGGAAAGCCCAAGACCCGATAGTAAAGCGCTTCAGTGCCATTGCAGACACCAATAACAAAGCATCTACCGCTATAATGAAAAAACTAGGTATGCGATTTATTACCCACGAAATCCACCAAGATCCGCTAGGAGACGTAGAAGTAGATCGTTATAGTTTGGATGTGGCGGACTTAAATACTGATAAAACGAACCAGTGACTAGAACTTAGATAGCACTTGATATGGCTAGCATTTTTCACTAGTATCAAGGCTTCAAAATAGCTTCCTTTTTAAATCTCATTGTCTAATTCAAGCGAAAATAATCAAACAAATCAGTTCGAAAAAAAAATAGCGGCATTAGAAGCCGAAATAGTCGAGCTCAGAAGAAAAAATGATTTACAAGATCAGGTGATTAACCTGAACCAAGATAGTATTTTTGTTAAAGATGCCAATTTAAATTGGATCTTTGCAAATGATGCAGCGCTTTCATTTTACTCGAAAAAGATTCGAGACAAACTTATTGGAACAAATCCAGCTGAACACTTTCCTCCAGAGCAAGTGGCAAAGTTTGAAGAGTCAGACCATATTGCCTTAACAACAGGTATTTATGAAAAAAAAGAAACGGTTTTGCTCGATGACGGCAGAGAGATTCAGGCTCAAATAACCAAAAAGCGTTTTATTGGTGAAGATGGCGCCCCCTATTTGTTGTGTATAAGTCGAGATATTACTGACAGAGAAGATTTAATAGTAGAGCTCAAACGTTCAAACGCCGATCTAGATAATTTCGCATATGTAGCTTCTCATGATCTACGAGCACCACTAAACGCCATAAAAACTATGGTTGCTTGGGTCAGAGAAGACTGTGAAGATATTCTACCATTAGAAAGTAAAGACAATTTAGCGCTAGTGATGAACCGTGTTGAACGCATGGAAAAGCTACTAATGGACTTGCTTGAATACAGCCGTATGGGACGCGAAAAACAGTTGCCGGTTAGGTTTAACATTCGTAAAAAAGTGCTCGAATTGCTGAACTTAGTCGATCTCCCTATGGGGTTTGGTATCCGCTGCGACGATGTAGAGGTTACTTTACCTGAAACTCCGTTTAATGTGGTTATGGTGAATCTAATTGGTAATGCAATAAAGCACCATGATTCGGCCAATGCGAATATTTCAATTTCCGTTAAAACTACCAAACGCTACACAGTAATTACGGTTGCGGATAATGGTCCAGGCGTTCCCGACGAATACAAACAAAAAGTCTTTGAGCTATTTACCACATTGAAACCAAGAGACGAATTAGAAGGTTCCGGCATGGGATTAAGCGTGGTGAAAAAGCTGGTAGAACAATATCAAGGCAAAATCGAAGTTGCCGACAATTCTCCTCGCGGCACTAAGTTCATTATTTCATGGCCACAGTTTAAGTAAGTTGCACTTTCTTTGAGAACGTTTTTCAAAAGGGAAAAAGTCTTATGCAAAGGAATGCTAGATTCTGCTTCACTTTGCTACTTTAGTGCTATACATTGTAGCTATATTGGTTTAAAAAATAACTCGCCCAAATACCATGCTATTTCAGATACTTGCTGTACATAAGTATACAAGATTCCGATTCTATTGGGTGATATTGGGATGTTTTATTTTCTCCCAAAGTGCCACTGCTTCTCTAACGATAATCAATATATCTGAATTACCGAATGGGCAACTTCAAATTCCATTGTCGAAAACAACACAATTGGAGTTGGTTAACAATGAAAATGCCCTTGTTGTATTTACTCTTAAACAAGAAATCGCAGATGCTAGGGTTGTTTTAACGTCTTGCCATTCTGATTCATCGACTACTCAAACGATAATAAATTCACCGGATACTTATCGTCTTCCTGAAATTTTTGCTGTTTATCCCAAAAGTCAGAATTGCAAAATTAGCATCAGCGCTTCTGATACTTCAGATAGCTTTGCAAATATTGAATTGTCTTGGTTTGAGGTTAAGCAGCCATCGATAGACTTAATTACAGCCCTAGCGCATCTAGTAGAGGCAGAACAAAAATGGTCAAACTATTTTGAAGTAAACGAAGCCCAGCAATCAAATGTGCTAGCCAATGTAATACAGAGCCTAACAAGTGCCAAAAATTTACTTGGAGACGCACTGCCGTATTGGTCTCATCTCATCCAATATAAACAAAGTGAAGTTTATCATTATCTTGGGCAGTATGATGAACAAGCTAGAATTTTACAGACACTATTGGACCAGCCTAATTTAGCAATAGAGATGAAAGCGCAAGCCCATGTTGATCTTGCCATTTACACCATTTACGAAATTAAAGATTTTGATGAGGCAAGTAAACAGATCGAGCTCACTTTCCAGTTACTGGAAAACGCCGAGCAAAGTGTTTTATACGCGGATGCTTTAGAAACATCGGCGTCTATAGAAATCGAACGTGCAAATTTCTCATCGGGTATCGATAACTTTGTTGCCAGTTATCAAATTTTTATGGCCAAGGGCGCAAAAAAAGATGCGTTAAATACCGCATTATCCTTAGGGTATTTTTATTATCGAACGGGCGAATTGGTGCGAGCCTCTCAAGAATATAATGCGGCGAAATTATTGGCAGAATCAATTAGTGAATCATACTCAGTCACCAATGCAAATATAAAGCTAGCTACTGTATATCGAAATTTGGGAGACTATGATAAGGCGGCCAAATTTCTCGATATAGCCCTATCTCAAAGTGCTTCATTTGATCATTCTTACTTAGACGCTTGGGCAAAACTTGAAAAAGCTAAATTACTGAAAGCCACCTTACAATATCACTATGCAATCGATTGGTTTGACAAGGCAAAATCGGCGTTTAAAAAATTAAATGCAATGGCGGATGTTTATCAAATAAATATAGTGTTGGCGGATTTATATGTCGACATGCAACAAGTTGAAAACGCTGAAAAATTGTATTTTGAATATCTTAACTATGCACAAGAAGAACTGACACAGCTTCAAGTTGCACAAGTTAGTATGCAAATTGCTGAATTAAAGTTAAAGCAAGGATTTATACAGGAAGCCATAGACTATCAAAACATCGCACATACCTATTTTCAAGGAGTGTCAGATGCCTTTTCACTAGCTGACACCCAATTTGGTTTAGCTGCTTCATACGCTGCTCTAGCAGATATAGAAAAGGCGACATTTTATTTTGATGCGGCGTTGCGCTTTTATGAATCTATCGAGGCGACACCATCCGCCTTATCTGCAATCCTTGAGTACGCAAAATATATAAGTCTCATATCCAAAGAAAAGGCTTTAAGTGCAATCGATGTAGCCTTGGAACAATCACTTAATGGTGATTTTCAAGTAGCAAGGGAAGATTTAAGTATTGGGTTTACAGCTAGCCTGCAAGACTTGCTAAGCTTAAAAATTAAACTTGATGATGCATTAACCGCCGAACAAAGTTTAGTATTAGTTGAAAATATAAAAGCTAAGGCGTTAAAACGATTTTTTTATAATAAGGCGGACTTCACTAGCAATTCAGAGCAAGAAAAAAGTCTAGCGGCAATTAATTCTCAAATAAGTCAACAGCTAGTAGCTTTACAAAACGCATCTGCATCAGCACATCCCTCATTATTGCAAGAACTCAGGCGATTAAGTGAAGAGCGTTATAAAGTTGAGCAGTCAATTTATTTTGACCGCACAGATTCCAGCGATCAGGCTGATTTTGACCTAGCCGCCTTATCTAAGTTGCGACAAAACCTGCAAGATCATCAACTAGTGCTTTTTGTTGATAGCAGTGATATTGCCTCAAAGCTTTGGTTTATCAGCAAAAATAACGTGAAGCAATTTAACATTAAAGATTCAAAGGATTTGAACCAGCAAGTGGTTGGATTATTGGAGAACATTAAGAAGCATAAATCCTACCGAGACAACAAACAAATTATACAGAAAATTTCCAATAGTCTATTTCCAGACCCTTCAGTGTTAAAACAAAAACAAGAATTAATAGTGATTGCAGACGGCGCCTTGGCTAATTTGCCATTTTCAGTATTGGAAAATCCGACAGATAAATCTTCACTGCTTAATTCTTTGACCGTTAGTTTTCATCAATCGTTGGCTTTATTGATGGCTCAGATGACTACACCAGATTTACGCGATAATCAGACTAAATCCTTGATAGTGGCAAGCCCTGAAATGCAGGCGCTAGAAAACGGGTCTTCTTTACAAGCTGGTTATAAAGCTTCTAATTTACCATTTTCAAAAGCAGAAGCTGAGTATATCGGAAAAACCCTTGGAACAGATGCAGTCACTCTCATTGGTAAACAAGCAAACAAACAAAATATTAAGCAACAAATGCTTCCACAATTTAATATTTTGCATTTTGCAACTCATGCGGTAGCCAATAGCGACTTTCCCGAACTGGGAGGGCTGGTCTTGTCAAATAGTCATGATTCTGACAATCTTTTATTAGCACCAGAAATAAAAAAATTGCATTTAAATGCCCACCTAGTAGTGCTAAGTGGATGTGATTCTGCAATAGGCAAAACTATAGCCGGAGAAGGTATGCTAGGTTTATCACGTGCATTTATGCAAGCAGGTGCCCGAAATGTCATCGGGAGCTTGTGGAAAGTACAAGATGATGTAACGGCAAAATTAATGCAATTGTTTTATCAGTATCATATTGAACAAAACATGAGTGCTCAATTGGCCCTTGTTCATGCGCAAAGAGATGTCCGCAATTACAAACGAAAAGATGGTAGAAGACCATGGAGAGCCCCCTATTATTGGGCGGGATTTATTTTACATGGAACAGGGTCATAAATGACACAAATGGACGAAGCTGCGTTTGCTGAACAATTAGTTGAACGTATAAAAAACGGCGAAAAAGACGCAGAAAGAGACTTAGTTGAACGTTATCAACGGGGTTTATTTTTTGTATTGCGACGAAAATGTTCTCAAGATGCTGTGCTTGCGCAAGACTTAATGCAAGATACTTGGCAAATTGTCATCGAAAAAATCCGAGCTGATAAAATTAGAGAACCTCAAAAGCTTGCCGCATTTATCGTGCAAACTGGAAAAAATGCGGTAATTGCTCACTTCAGGAAAATTGAGAATAAGGGATCTTCGGCGGTTGACTCTCATTCGCTAGATACGAACCTGGCACAACTAGTGGACCAAAGAGATAACCCTGAGCAAAAACTGCTTAACTATAACCTGGGTTTGATGGTCAAAAAAGTTATTCTGGAGATGGAACAAACCCGTGATAAAGATATCTTATTCAGCTTATTTTTAAATCAACAAGATAAGAAAACCATTTGCCAAAATTTAGGTCTAGATAGTGAACATTTTGATCGAGTGCTTTATAGAGCAAAACTTAGATTTCGTAAGATTTGGGAACAGCACCACAATACTTCTTGAGTTGGGTGAGAGTTTTTTACCCATACCAACACTATAGATAAGATGAAGTAAATAACATGACTAACGAAAAGAAGGCTGAAAAGCATTTGCAAGTAGATGAAAGAATAGAAAGATACATTTTAAATAAAATGTCTGAACAAGAAGCGTCGGAATTTGAAGCTTATTTTCTTTCTAATCAATCTTGCTTAGAGCAACTTGAAATCGCGGAACAAATTCATCAAGGATTGTTAGCATTGCAACAAAGCGGCGATATGCAAGATATGCTGGCAAAACAAAAAGCTAAAAAGCGATTTTGGCAAAAACCAGTCCCCCTTTGGTCTCTTGCAGCAACAGTATGTTTAGTTTTACTCATTCCAATTATCCAAATTACTTCTCAAGGGTCAGGTGAAGCCGATCAAATTCGTGTGGTAAATATTGAATTAGCATCTGTAAGAGGAGAGGGTGAAAACACAATAGAGTTAAATCTAACCGGTACTCAGACTCTTCTATCTTTTTATGTGGACACCGAAACACCTCAGTTTGATCATCCCTCATACGGTTTCCAATTATCCAGTGAAGATAATCAAATCGTTTTTAGATCAACCAACTTAACGCTAAATAATGCAAGCACCCTATTTGTTAATCTCGGTAATATGAGGTTGGCGCCAGGCTCATATTTTTTTGAAGTCTTTGGTAGCTCAGGAAATGATCGTTTTTTGATGCAATCGGGGCATTTAGAAATAACAGATTAAGTAAAAGGAATAAAAGACTGTGAATAGTATTATTGTTAAAACGGGGTTGTTTTTGATTTGTTGGGCAAGTGCTTTTTATAGTCACGCCACTGAGTTGCAACGGCAAAATAGATTGTTGAAACAGTTAATTCAAGAGTATGATTTTACTTATCACTGCGTCAGTGAAACTAGCTGCAGCCGAACATCCACATCATCCAAATCATCGTTAGGGTCTCGACTATCGACAACTGATACAGGCATAAGTATTTCATCAGATACAGAAATCCAAGAGACGGTAAAAGCAAAACTCAATGTGAGTTTAAGGTTTACGGATCAAACTTATCTTTATGCAGCAAACGATTGGGAAATTATTGAGTCAGGTTGCACTGTGCATCTTGTTTTACCAAGCGTAGCAATTGCGGATGCTTCGGAGCATGATCATGAGGACTCAATTGCACACCGTTTAACTTTATCTTTTACATCGGCCCAAAGTACCAATCCCTATGATCAAGCCTGTAATTTGCCAGTTGATGTTACGAGTTTTGACTTTTGGACCCTGACCTATCTGGTTGAACATCACAGCTTAACCACTGCATCGTCAGAAATCAGTGTGCTAAGACATAATCGTACCCATGGGGGCGCAATTTCTTTGTAAATTTACAATAAAGAACAAGTAGTTGTGGGTACGGGTTTAGTATATTCTAGGATTACTTTCTGTTTGTCCGAAATCTGTACCTAATGTCTTGGATTTTATTTACCCTTATTGCGGTATTTTTTCAAACCTTTCGTAATGCCATTCAAAGCCAATTAAGTGCAACTGTGCCTACTGCTGGGGTTACACTGGCTCGCTTTTTATTTGCGCCACCTTTGGCCGCGGTTTATGTTTATTTAACTTCGGTTCGAGACAATATCGGAATTCCTGAGTTTCCTGCTAAATTTTGGATGTTCATTTGCCTAGCTGCAATTTTACAAATAGCCGCAACTTCCTTGATGGTGCAATTGTTTAAGCAAAAGAATTTTGCAGTGGGAGCAGGCTTAGCCAAAAGTGAAGCGTTAATGGCAGGTGTTCTAGGCATGCTATTTTTCGGTAGTTATTTGAGCTTGTTAGGCTGGTTGGGTATTGGCATAGGCGCAATTGCCGTATTTATTTTAAGTGGTTGGCGAAAAGGCGGCGATCTGACCTTAAAAACGGTGATTATTGGCTTGGCTTGTGGCACCTGTTTTGCCCTTACTTCTTTATATGTCAGAGAAGCCAGTCATACTTTAGATGTTCCTTATATTCAGGGCGCGGGTTGGGTTTTGTTTTGGGTGCTCAGTTTACAGACAATCATATTGTGTAGTTTTATTGCAATAAAACAACCTGACACTTTCAAAAAACTCGCTGCTCTGCCGGGTAAAACGTTGGCAGCTAGTGTCACTAGCTTCTTAGGTTCAGTCGGTTGGTTCACTGCAATGGCGTTGCAACATGTGGCCTATGTAAAAACCTTAGGCCAACTGGAAGTATTTACTACCATGTTAATTAGCTTAATTTGGTTAAAGCAGCCGGTGAAAAAACATGAAATTATTGGTCTTTTATTAATTGCTATTGCCGCAATTTTGGTAATGTGGTCATAAAAGCTTATTCACTCTAGTTAGTTAACCCGTAATAATTTTGATACCATCAAGACATCAATAAATAAGAAGATAAAGCCGTGAATATAGTTGTCATTCCTGTAACACCTTTTGCACAAAACTGCTCACTCATTTGGGACTCACAAACCATGCAAGGGGCGTTAGTCGATCCCGGAGGTGATGCTCAGAAGATCTACGCACAGGTTGAGAAGAACAATGTCACAATCACCAAGATTATCCTAACCCATGGGCATCTTGACCACGTTGGCGGTACACTAGAAGTCGCCGAACATTTTAAGGTGCCAATCATAGGTCCACATATTGGCGACAAATTTTGGCTAGATGGGCTTATGCAACAAAGCCAAATGTTTGGATTCCCTCCAGCAAAACCTTTTTCCCCTGATCAGTGGCTCACCGAAGACGATGAAATCGCAATTGGCAATCAAACATTGAGCATATTGCACTGTCCGGGACATACGCCAGGGCATGTTGCACTAGTTGAAAGAAATAGTAATAAGGTCATTGTGGGCGATATTATTTTTGCGGGTTCAATTGGTAGAACAGATTTCCCTCAAGGTAATCATCAACAACTCATTACCTCTATACGTGAAAAATTGTTTCAATTGCCGGGTGACATGCAGGTGTATCCAGGACATGGACCCACTACTACTATTTCAAAAGAAAAAGCTACTAATCCTTTTGTTGCAGATGCAAAGTTTGGCTAGTGCCATAAAAACTTCATTTTGGAAATTTTTAGCTCAAGTTACATGTTTAAGGGCAAATAGTATTCACGGAATATTTGTTTAAGCGATAACTCATCCAACCATTAAAAATTGTATGTCTTCTATACTAATAAATGAAATTTGGTTTGAATTATCCCTGTAGGGCAAAAAAACCCTTTTACTGGGGATCATTTAGAGGTAACGTATACTATCTTAATTGCGGGGTGAGAAGTAAGTTAGTACCTGCACAGCGGTAGAATAATAAGAGTAATACCAGATGGAGATGAGAAGACGCTTAAGGGTGCTTGTTGTTGACGATGATCTAGTTGATAGAAAAATCATTCGTCGTACACTAACTGCGAATTCTTTTGAAGTAGATATGGTCGAGGCCACCTCAGTTACACAGGGCCTTGGTCTGCTAAGAGAAAGTAGTTTTGATGTCATTTTGCTGGACTATCGCATGCCCGGCACTGACGGCATTCAAATGGTACGTGAACTTAGATCTAGACCTGATTTAGGTAGCGTAGCCATTATCATGATGAGCTCAGCGGAAAGCGAAGCGCTTGCTGTGGAATGTATTGAAGCCGGCGCTCAGGATTTTATTCTCAAATCAGATATCGGAAAGCTCAACTTACAACGTGCTATCACCCATGCTCAAAAGCGCTTTGAACTCGAACATAAACTCCACCAAAACTATTTAAACGTTAAGCACCTATCAGAAAAAGATCCTCTTACGGGGTTGTCTAATCGGTATCATTTTAACCAATTAATGAGTTTGTTAATTGATACTGAGGGTAAAACTCATAACGATGTAGCGCTAATTTTAATCGATCTAGATAATTTTAAATTTATCAATGACACCATGGGGCATGATGCTGGTGATCGATTGTTAATTGAGTTTTCTAAACGGATAAAAAACCAATTGCGTCGGCATGAAAGCTTTGCTCGCTTGGGAGGCGACGAGTTTGCCATCATACTTAATGGAGTTCGATCTCCGGAGCAAGTGGAAATGGTAGCGAAACGTATTCACAGTGCCTTACATTCCCCCATTACCATCGAAGAAAACGAAATTGAGTGTAATGCCAGCGTAGGCGCTGCTATGTATCCTCATCAAGCCAAGAGTAAAGACGAGTTGGTTAAGTTTGCTGATGTTGCCATGTACAGCGCTAAGCGGGCAGGCAAAGGCATGGTGAAACTTTATAATGAATCCATGCGAGCTACCTTTAGCCGACAATACGATATTCAAGTGGGGTTGAGAAAGCACCTGACGGATAAATCCTTTGATGTGTTTTTCCAACCTGTCATTGATCTTAAAACCGGTGGTGAAGTTGGTTATGAAGCGTTAATTCGTTGGCCGCAGGTGTCTGAAGCGGAAGAGAGCTTTGTACCTGACGAATTTATTCCTATTGCTGAACAAAATAACGATATTCATGCAATCGGTAACCTAGTCATAGACAGAGCTATTGAACAAATTGCCCATTGGCAACGCAGCACTAGCCAGAGTACTTTTATCGCGATTAATATATCGCCTATACAATTACAGTTTCCTAAAATTACCCAGTACATTATTCAGCGCGCTGAATATTATCAGGTACAGCCAGAGACTATAGTGCTAGAAATCACTGAAACCGCACTGTTTGAAAAACAACAAGCAATTAAAGAATCCATTGAAACCTTATCTGATTACGGCTTTATTATTTCATTAGATGATTTTGGCGTTGGTTACTCTTCTATTTCCCATCTAATTAACTATCCCATAGATATAGTGAAATTGGATAAATCGCTATTCACAATGGATGAAAGTGAAGAGAAAAGACTAGCAGTATTTGAAGCTTTGGCTAGCATGCTTAAACGTCTGAATATGAAAGTAGTCGCTGAAGGAATTGAAACCGAAGAGCATTTAAAAATCTGTAAATCTTTGGGAATCGACCACGGGCAGGGTTTCTTATTTGCAAAGCCTGTTGATGCAAGAGAAATTGAAACACGTTGGTTGATGCACGCTTAACATAAAATAACAGAAAAAAATAAGCCCTCATTTTGAGGGCTTTTTCGTTATTTTGAAAAACTTTCTTGTTGATGTTTTTGCTGTTCAGATAGCTCAGTCTCTAACTGGCGGGTGACAGCTTCAGGCGAGTTAGTCTTACGGGTTATCAAGCTATAGGCAACTGGCACTATGTAGAGAGTAAATACAGTGGCTGCACAAACTCCAGCCAGAATCACCGTGCCTATTACTTCTCTAGTTTCAGCCCCTGCGCCACTACTCAACATTAGCGGAATTGATCCTGCTATTGTGGTGAGCCCTGTCATTACTATAGGTCTGAAGCGAGTGCTGGTCGCTTCTTCCAACGCATCATCGAAGTCTCTACCTTCATCACGCAACTGATTGGCGAATTCTACAATTAGGATGCCATTCTTAGCGGCTAAACCTACTAAGATAATCAATGCAATTTGTGAATAAATGTTGAGTGAAAAGCCTGTTAAATAGAGCCCTAACAATCCGCCGCCCATAGCGAGAGGCACGGTCAGCATGATCACAAAAGGATGGATAAAGCTTTCAAATTGTGCGGCTAACACTAAAAACACTACAGCTAGACCTAACAAGAAGACAAAAATAATTGAGCTACCTGCATTAATAAAGTCGCGACTTTCGCCTTTATAATCAATGACTGCGGTTTCAGGTAAATCTTCAATGACTTGTTGTTGTAAATATTCTAATGCTGTTCCTAATGTTAAACTGTCGTTCAAATTGGCTTCTAAGGTTATTGCGCGGATCCTGTTGTACCTTGAAAGCGTTTCAGCGGCTGCATACTCATCAATATCCACTAAATTAGAAAGTGGTATCAATTGATTGGTGCGTTCAGATCTTACATAAATATTCTTAATATCACTAAATGATCGTTGAGCGTCTCTTTCACCCTCTACTATGACATCGTATTCTTCACCCTTGTCTAAAAAGGTAGTGATCCTGCGACCACCCATCATAGTTTCCAAAGTACGCCCAATTTCTTGAACTGTCACGCCTAGTGCGGCTGCCCGATCATAATTCACTGCGAAATCTATCTGAGGCCGGGTTTCTTTGTAGTCAGAATCTAATCCGATTAAACCTGGTTTATCTTTTTCAATTTCATCAAAGATAATATCTCGCCATTCAGCTAATTCATCGTAGGTTGAGCCTCCGATAACAAATTGCACAGGTTTTTGGGTACCACCCCCTAAACCTTGACGCATTACTGGGAATACTCTTACGCCGGGAAGATTGCCTAAGGAACCTCTAACTTCATCCATAATCTCAAATGCTGGACGACGCTTTGACCAATCTTCCAACAACACAATAACGATACCGCCGCTGAAGTTTTCTATGCTGCCAAATGCTCTTGGTGCTCTTACCAGAAGTCTTCTGACTTCGCCAGAGTCGACATACTTCATCATCCGACTTTCGATTTCATTCATGTATGTTTTTATGTATTCGTAAGAGGAGCCTTCGGGACCATTAACCATAACAAAAAAAGCGCCTCGATCTTCTCTTGGGGCAAACTCTTGTTTTACATTGGGGTAGAGCCAGGCGGTTCCCGCTATTAATAAAACAAATATAAGCACTATACCGATTGGCGTTTTTAGACAGTAGTTCAATGAGCGCATGTAGCCCTTACGCAAAGAATTCACAATGGAAGAGGTGATCCTGACAGGTAAGGTGGCTTTGCCATCATCATGTTTCAATATTTTTGACGCTAACATTGGCGAAAGGGTAAGTGCCACCAAGGAGGAAAATACTACGGCGGCAGCGATAGTGAGGGCAAATTCAGTAAACAGCCTGCCTATGTCGCCCTCTAAAAAAGTAATGGGAACAAACACTGCTACTAACACTAAGGTAGTTGCAATAACCGCGAAACCAACTTGTCTTGTGCCTCTGTAAGCCGCAACAAGTTTAGTCTCTTTAAGTTCTTGTAGGCGTCTGGTGATGTTTTCCAAAACTACAATGGCGTCATCTACGACTAATCCGATGGCCAAAACTAGCGCGAGCAAAGTAAGTAGATTAATCGAGAATCCGAGCATGTAAACAACGATAAAGGTCGCTGTAATGGATACAGGAACAGTTACCGCTGGGATTATCATGGCCCGCACACTACCCAAAAACAAATAGATGACAAGCACTACACAACCTATAGCGATGAATAAAGTCGCGTAGACTTCTTCAATTGCCGCCTCTATAAAAACTGAAGCATCGTAACTTTGCTCGATAGACATGCCATCGGGTAAATTTTGGTTGAGTTTTGCAGTTAGGGCTTTAACGTTGCGAGCAACTTCAATGGTATTGGCTGTAGATTGTTTGATAACGCCAATGCCCACCATGGGAATGCCATTACCTCTAAAAAATGTCCGGTCTTCCTCTAGCCCCAGTTCAACCCGAGCCACGTCGCCAAGGCGCACTAAGTAACCATCCTCACCTTGGGCCAACACCAACTCACCAAATTTTTCAGCACTGGTGAAATTTCTGTCTACTCTGGCTTTGAACATACGTTGTTCAGATTCCAAACTACCTGCTGGCAGTTCCACGTTTTCAGCACGTAAAGCTCGTTCTACGTCAGAAACGCTAAGACCTTTTGCGGCTAGCTGTTGACGGTTCAACCAAATGCGCATGGCGTATCGCTGGCTACCACCAACCCGTATTCTGGCAACACCATCAAGAGTGGAATATTGGTCAACTATGTAGCGTTCGGCGTAATCAGTTAGTTCGGGAACCGACATTTCAGAACTGGCAAGGTTTTGCCAAATAATAACATCATCGCTGCTATCCACTTTTTGCACTTCTGGTGGTTCAGATTCTTCTGGCAAATTGTCTTGAACCCCGGCAATTCTATCGCGAATATCATTAGCTGCGGAATCTACATCTCGACCAATTGAGAACTCGATAGTAACGTTGGATTCGCCGTCTTGAGAACTCGACTGAATAAACTCAATTCCTTCGACTCCCGCGATACGTTCTTCAATAACTTCGGTAATACGTGTTTCTACAATATTCGCAGGAGCCCCAGGATAGGCAACTTCAACTGTCACTATAGGTGGATCAATATCGGGATACTCACGCAATGACAAACGATCAAATGATACAAGTCCAAACGCAATTAATAAAAGTGAGATAACACTAGCAAATACAGGCCTCTTTACGGAAATATCGGATAACAACATGGTTTAACCTTTTCTTCCTGAACTTTGTAATATAGAGGTTATAGAAACGTCTGCTGTTTGCTCTCCTAATACTGTGACTTCAGCGCCTGGCAAGGCTTTAGTGATTCCATGAGTGACGACTTTATCACCTGCAGATAACCCTTGTACGATTTCAGCTTCTCCAGCCCTTCTGGTACCTAACTCAATTTGTCTTCGCTCTACGGTACTAGCGCCATTTTTGTTACTTAAGACCAGTACAAAATTCTTATTACCAGAAGGGATTAAAGCTTCTTCAGGTATAATTAATGCCTGCCGTGGATTT
Organism: Glaciecola sp. 1036; assembly: GCF_050306235.1. Classification (NCBI taxonomy): domain Bacteria; kingdom Pseudomonadati; phylum Pseudomonadota; class Gammaproteobacteria; order Alteromonadales; family Alteromonadaceae; genus Glaciecola; species Glaciecola sp. 1036. The sequence continues at coordinate 209,808 of NZ_JBLWFH010000005.1, forward strand.
GCCTGAATGGTGACAGTCATTAATAAACCGGGTTTTAGTTTGCGCTCAGGATTTGGAATAATGGCTCGAACAATAATGGAGCGCGTGACAGGATCGATTCGACTGTCTACATTTAGCACTTTGCCGTCAAAGATTTCGTCTTTAAAGGCATCACTTTTGGCTTTGATTTCAACACCAGACCCAAGTACTGGTAAGAACACAGAGGGCACGGAAAAATCCAATTTCATTACACTATCATCATCTAAAGTCGTGATAGTGTCGCCTGGTCGCACTAAGGAACCAACGCTGACATTGCGTAAACCAAGTACGCCAGCAAAGGGGGCTTTTATTGTCCTGAGTGCTAAACGAGAACGGATCGCTTTGATTCTTGCTTCAGCGGTTTCTACTTCTCGCTGTTGTTCATCTAACAAAGATTCTGTGGAAGCATTTTGCGCAGCCAAAGAAGATAAGCGTGACACTTGCTTTTTAGCTTCGTTTAATCGGGACATTTCTTCTGCCAATAGAGCTTGCTGCTCGCTATCGTCCATTTCAACTAGCACATCGCCTCGATTTACCCTTTGACCATCTTGAAAATGCACAGCAGTAATCATCTCGGTAACATTTGCTGTTAAATCAACACTTTCATTGGCGCGCAATGTGCCCAGTGCTTCAACGGTATCGGCCATTTCATTTTGTTCAACAGTTGCCACAATGACGGAAGTTTGTGCTTGTGCAAAAAATGCAAGCGCACTTAAAAATATAAAAGCGGGGAAAAAAAGTTTCACTCTACTGCCCTGAGATTATGGATATCCTAATGTACGTATTAGGTGACCGGATGGATTGACTTTTTATTCATCAGTTAACACAGTTATTATGACTGTATTTCCGCAACCGACATATCGGATGTCATCCAAGCAAGAAGATTTAGCTAACGCAATTCCTCTACCATGAAGATCAAAGGCTCTTTCAGGGTCAAATTCTAGATATTTTTGCCATTCAAAACCTTTGCCTTGGTCGCAAATAGTGATGGTACAGGTGCCTGAGTGTCTTGCGAGTAAAACTGACACTTTTCGGTCGCAATAAGGGGGCGTTTTAAGGCGATGCTCGACCTCTTCTAACCAGCATTCATCCTCTAATAATTGGCTTTTTTCATCATAAGTGATGCCTAAGTTTCCATGTTCAATAGCATTTAGGAGCAACTCAGAATATCCATTTACAGAGCGTAAAGGATCTTTACCTGCATCGGCTAACACTATAGCCAAGCTTTTTGCTTCTTCAATTGTTCTAATTTCAAATTCTGCACGTTTCATGCTCTGCAAACCTTTAGCATGTCGGCCAATTTGAGATTGTAATTCCCGTTTAAACTTTAGTTCACTAATTGCTTTTCTTACTACTTGACGAACTACAGAATCTGCCGATGGCTTTGTTAGGTAATAACTGGCACCGGCTTTAAGGCCTTCTGAAACTTGTTGTTGGTAATTATCAGAGGTTAACATAATCACCGGAATTTCTTTGTGAGCAGGGTCAGATTTCAGTTTTTCCAGTAAACCTAATCCATCTAATTTGGGCATGTGTTTATCGAGAAGAATCAATTCAAATTGATATTCGTCAGACGTTATTAGTTCCCAAGCTCTTGCTCCATCTTCTGCCAACACTACATCATAACCAGCTTGAGCAAGTATTTCCTGATTAAGCATGCGCATAACTTTGTTATCGTCAACGATAAGAATCTTTTCTGCCAATCGAGCATCTCCTAAGGCAAAGAAATAGTACGAAATATCAACAACAAAAGTGTAGTAGTAGTCTGTAAAAACGCAAGGAACCAAGTTAAGAGAATGAACGAGATATCAAGGTATCATTGATATCTCGTAAATAGACAAGCTATTCAGTTAGTTGCGCTACAATAATAGCTTTTGGCGGTAAAGTGATGACTAGTTCGCCATTTTCCGCAGGGGATACTTCGAAAGAGGTAGGTCTTACAGCATTTGGATCTTTAAAGGTGTTATGGGCATCCATTGTTTCAGCGGTAAGAATTTCACCAGTAATACGCTTATATGCACTTCCTAGGTTGATCACTTCATCATTATTAGGATCTACGTTAACAAGGGTAATCCACAATTTTCCATCCTTACCGCGAGCAGCACTTGCATTGATTTTAGGCACCTGATGTTCGCCTTGACCATAGGTTTCATTGCCATCCAATTCTATGGGAACATAGGTCGCATCTTGAAAAGGAATATGCATGCGAAAAACATGATAGGTCGGGGTTAGTAACATTTTTTCTTTATCAGTTAGTATCATGGCTTGGAGAACGTTTACCATTTGCGCAATAATAGTCATTTGAACGCGTTTTGCATATTTGTGATAAATGTTCAAATTTAGTGCTGCAACTACGGCATCACGTAGACTATTTTGCTGATACAAGAAGCCAGGATCTCCTTCCGTAACATCATACCAAGTTCCCCACTCATCCAAATAGAAGCCAATTTCCTCATCAGGATCGTATTTGTCCATGATTTCGATGTTAGTTTTTAAAATATCTTCAATTTTTAGCGTGCGAGACATAGTGCTTGCCCATTCAGATTCTGGGAAATTTAATGCGCTGCCTTTTTTGCTCCAATCACTGGTTGGAAGGGTGTAATAATGGTGGCTAATTGCGCCTTTGTTGTAGGACCAATAGCTCTCCATGCTCATTAAAGCTTCGGTATAGTCAGTTCTGAAATCGGTACCGCCGCTGGCAATTAACGTGGGTTTGTTATTGGCTGGGGTTTTGATGAATGTAGCATAGTGTTTGTACAGGTCGACATAATAGTCTGCGTCCATACTACCACCACAGCCCCAGGTTTCATTTCCTATTGCGAAAAAATGCAGTCGCCATGGTTTATCTCGGCCATTTTCTCTGCGTAAATTAGCAAGTGAAGACTCACTATCAGATGTCATATATTCAACCCATTGGGCCATTTCTTTTGGCGAGCCAGTGCCTAAATTGCCATTTACGTAAGCGTCTGCGCCGAGCATTTCTGCTAAATTCATGAACTCATGGGTGCCAAAACTATTGTCATCAATTACCCCACCCCAAGTGGTATTAACCGTGCGTTTTCGCTCAGCATTTGGACCTATGCCATCTTCCCAATGATATTCATCAGCAAAACATCCTCCCGGCCATCGTAACAAGGGTACTTGAAGATCTTTCAACGCCTGTAATACATCATCTCTATAGCCATTGGTATTGGGGATATCACTTTCTGGACCTACCCAAACACCTTCATAAATCCCTCGGCCTAGATGCTCCATAAACTGACCGTAAATATTCTTATTAATCACTGCACCAGTATTATCAGTATCTAGGCTAACAGATACCTCGGCCATAGATGAGGTGCTAGTGATCGTTAAAGCGATCCCAATAGCCCTTAAAAGAGACTTAAATTTCATTAGATATTTCTCCATTAATTTTTTGAAGCTTTAATGTGTTTTATTTAATAATTCTATATCATTTTATTAATAATATTATAATGCCAGTAAGTTTAATATGAGTTGAAGAGGGTAAATTTCGTTAATGGATTACGAAAATGATTTTTACCAATCTAAACTATAATGATAAATGCTGAGTAAAAATTATTCAGGGTAGACAACCTTTATAAGGAAACATGTATGACTGGGTTCACTCGCCGTCAGGCATTAAAATTTTTTTCAAGCGCAGTGGTACTGGCAAGTGCCGCAAAAATTCCGGCATTTGCTCAGTCCGACCGCAAGCTAGGTGTGGCTCTTTTAGGATTGGGAAATTATAGTGAAAACCTTCTCGCGCCAGCACTTCAAGCGACACTACATTGCGAATTACGCGGAATAATTACAGGAACGCCAAGCAAAATCCCAAAATGGCAACGCAAGTACGGCATCAAAGACGCTAATGTGTATACCTACGATAACATGGATGAGATAGCCGATAATCCAGATATAGACGTCATTTATATAGTGACTCCAACAGGCACGCACATGAAATATGCAGTAAAAGCTGCTAACGCAGGTAAGCATGTTTGGTGCGAGAAACCTATGGCGATGACTGTGCAAGAATGCCAGAAGATTATTGATGCTTGTAATAAAAATAAGGTCAAGCTTTCTATTGGCTATAGAATGCAACACGAACCCAACACTAGAAGATTCGGTGAATACGCAACTACCAAACCTTTCGGTGATTTTACTTCGGTATTTACCCGTGCTGGTTATGCGGGAAATGGCTTTCCACAAGATTATTGGCGGATGAAAAAAGATATGGGCGGTGGTGCCATGTACGATATGGGTGTTTACCCATTAAATGGTGCCCGTTATCTTACTAAAATGGAGCCGATAGCTATAACAGCGCGCCACGAAAAATCGCATCCAGAAATTTTTACAGAAGTCGATGAAACTACCTTTTTCACATTAGAATTTCCTAATGGTTTAATTGCTGATTGTGGCACTAGTGTAGTGAAATCTTTTAACAAAGCTCGCATTGAATGTGAAAATGGTTGGTATGAACTAAACCCTATGTCGCCTTATTCGGGTGTTACTGGCTACACAAGTAAAGATGAAACTTTTAATCCGATCAATGGCATGCAACAAACCCTGCAAATGGATAACGATGCGCTGGCTATTTTGAAAGATACAAAAGTTATGGTGCCAGGCGAAGAAGGACTTGCAGACATCAAGGTAGTGGAAGCTGCGTTTGAATCTGCTGCAAACAACAGCAAGAGAATTGTGCTATAAAAAAGCAGCGTTCAGTGACGCTGCTTTTGTTTTTATCTGCTTTTATGATGCTAGGTTTCTTAGTACATAATGCAATATTCCACCATGTTGGTAATATTGCCATTCGCTCTCAGTATCAATACGTACTTTGGCTGCAAATGTGGTGATTTCACCCTTATTATTTTCAGCGGTTACCGTTACTTCGCTCGGCTTTTCGTCTAAGCTGGAGATACTAAACGTTTCTTTACCATCAAGTCCTAAACTGTCAGCGCTATCACCATTGGTAAACTCTAAGGGTAAAACGCCAAACCCTACCAAGTTAGAACGATGGATTCGTTCATAACTTTGTGCAATTACAGCTTCTATGCCTAAAAGCTTGGTGCCCTTAGCCGCCCAATCGCGACTTGAACCTGTGCCGTATTCTTTGCCAGCAAGAACCACTAATGGCGTTTTCTGCTTTTGATATTCCATGGCAGCTTCATAGATGCTGGTCACCTTATCTTCTGGCCAGTAAGTCGTATATCCACCTTCTGTGTCAGGTGCAATTTGATTTCGTAAACGCGTATTAGCAAAGGTGCCTCGCATCATAACTTCGTGGTTACCACGACGAGAGCCGAGGCTATTAAAATCTTTCTGCGCTACACCATTGCCTTTCAGATATTCGCCAGCTGGACTACTGGACTGAATCGCACCCGCAGGTGAGATATGGTCAGTCGTAATAGAATCGCCAACTTTAACAATGCATCTTGCTCCTTCTATTAAAGGGGGGGCTGGTGGTTCTTTGGTTAGGCCTTCAAAATAGGGTGGGTTTCGCACGTAGGTGGAATCTGGCCAAGCGTAAGTTTCGCCTTCTGGAGTGTCTAGCTTGCGCCATTCTTCTGTTCCGTTAAATACATCTGCATACTTTTCGTTATACAACTCAGCCGAAATTGATGCCGCTACTTTTTGATTTATTTCGTCTTGGCTTGGCCAAATATCTTTTAAATAAACGGCATCTCCGTTTGTATCATGCCCAATCGGATCATTGGCAATGTCCACTGTCATGCTGCCTGCCAATGCATAGGCCACAACTAAAGGCGGAGACGCTAAGTAGTTCGCTCGAACATCTTGGTGAATTCTACCCTCAAAATTACGGTTTCCTGACAACACCGAACAAGCTGTTAAACCACCTTCTTTGATAGCATCACTGATGACATCTGGTAATGGACCTGAATTACCAATACAGGTTGTACAACCGAAACCGACGATATCAAAGCCTAATTCACTTAAGGCATCCATGACACCTGCATTTTTTAAATAAGCAGGTACCACTTGTGAACCTGGTGCTAGTGAGGTTTTGACCCAAGGTTTAGGTTTTAGCCCTTTTTCCAACGCTTTTTGCGCAACAAGCCCTGCAGCAATCATGACATCTGGATTTGAAGTGTTGGTGCAAGAGGTAATGGCGGCGATAACTACATCGCCATGGTTTAAGCAGGTTTTCTCGCCATTGATTTCTATGGGGACACTTTTTTCTGTAGGTTCACGGCCGACGGCAGTGGCTCCACCCTCGTCTGCAAATCGAGATATGTCGGTGTCTTCTAGTTCTACACCAAGCAACTGCATATGCTTCACAAAGGCGGCTTTTGCATCGGTCAACGCAATTCTGTCTTGAGGGCGTTTAGGTCCTGCAATGCTCGGCACTACGTTAGCCAAGTTCAAGGCCAGTTTGTCACTATAATTGGCTGGCTCTTCGCCGTCATTACGCCACATACCTTGTGCTTTAGCATAGGCTTCTACAATCTTAACTTGTTCTTCCGTACGTCCGCTTAATTTTAAATAAGTGAGAGTTTCTTCATCTACTGGGAAAATACCACAAGTTGCACCATATTCTGGTGCCATATTGGCAATAGTTGCTCTATCGGCTAGTGGCAAATTAGCGAGTCCATCGCCATAAAATTCAACAAATTTACCAACCACACCTTTTTCTCTTAGCATTTCAACAACGGTTAACACCAAGTCTGTTGCGGTAGCGCCTTCTGACAATTCACCACTTAACTCAAACCCAACCACCTCAGGCAATAGCATGCTTATGGGTTGACCTAACATTGCGGCTTCTGCCTCAATGCCGCCTACGCCCCAACCTAGAACGCCAAGTCCATTAATCATAGTGGTATGACTGTCAGTACCAACTAGGGTATCAGGATAAATAACATCGGAGTCATCAGCTTGCATGACGACCTGTCCTAAGTATTCCAAGTTTACTTGGTGCACTATTCCTGTGCCTGGCGGCACAACGCGGAAATTTTTAAAGGCTTTTTGGCCCCAGCGCAGGAATTGATATCTTTCTTTGTTGCGTTCAAATTCTATTTCAGTGTTCTTTTCAAGGGCCGATTTATTGCCGAAATGATCGACCATCACCGAATGGTCAATAACCAAATCTACAGGTACTTGAGGGTTTATGGTATTGGCGTCTGCGCCCAAATTGACCACAGCGTCGCGCATTGCGGCTAAATCAACTATTGCTGGGACGCCGGTAAAATCTTGTAAAACTACCCGTGCAGGAGTAAATGCTATTTGAGCAACTGGTGTTGCGTTTGCGTCCCAATTGATGACTTCTTGGATATCTTCTACGGTGACATGAAGATCATCTTGATTGCGAAGTAAGTTCTCTAACAAAATTTTGATTGAATATGGCAGTTTAGCGATCTTGTCTTGCGCATTAATGCGCCCTATGTCAAAGATTTGATAAGTTTTACCACCTACTTCAAGTTGTGTTTTGGTGTTCAATTCATCTAAGCTCATATTGCCCCTTTCGTTTTAGCTTTTTGCATAAATCCATCTGATTAAACGTTTTGTACTGCAAAAATCGAATTTTGGCCTAATTTGAATTGTCAAACTCATTGTTTGGCAGCTGCAAAATTTAAAAATTGGGTATAGGAAAACAAAAATTTAAGTAGTTCTGGAATGTTAAAATTCAACACGGGCTCCTGTACTAAATGTCTTGCAACAGTTTTTATGGAAGAAAATATGAAATTTGGTTTGCGAATCCCCCATCGTTTAGTTTCTGCCTTTGTAATAAGTTTGAGTCCACTTTTATTATTTCTGAGTCCTTCCGCTTATGCGGATAGTTTTTGTCCCGCTTGTTCATATGGACCTGACAATTCTTTCGTATGTACGCCAGCAGACCCTGGCTATTATGTACCTGTAGCTGGCGCAACAGAGCAAACAATTGCACCAGTGGGATATTATGTTTCGGGAGAAGGCTGGCCAGCCCCTATAGCTGCTGGAATTAATCAATATGTTCCAGATGAAGGTGCGACTTTTTATTTGGTTCTTTTTCAAAGTTGAGCTTTTAGTTTACTACAGGCATAGTAATTTAAGCGCTGATAAATCTAACAATAAAGGCAACTTAAATGAACTGGCTCGATTATTCCATTTTAGCTATCTACTTTTTGGGATTGCTATTGATGGGTTTTTTACTCAGGCATCAGGTATCCAAAGAAGATTATTACCTTGGCGGTCGGAAAATCGGTTGGAAACCTTTGACCTTAAGTGTAATGGCGACTCAACTTTCTGCTGTTAGTTTTATTTCCGCGCCTGCCTTTGTCGGTTTGCGAGAAGGCGGTGGCTTGGTGTGGTTGACCTACGAATTAGCCGTACCTTTGGCCATGTTGTTTCTGCTTTGGCGGTTAATGCCAACCTTGCATGCTTCTGGCGTGGTAAGTGTTTATGACTACCTAGAACGGCGGTTTTCTATGTCTACTCGATTGGTGATTAGTGCTGTTTTTCAAATCAGCCGTTCATTTGCCACAGGCATTATGATTTACGCCATATCCATTATTTTGCAAGGCACTATAGGTTTAGATTTCTGGCAAAGCATTGCGCTTATTGGTTTTGTTACCATTTTATATTCATTACAGGGCGGTATGTCTGCGGTTGTCTACGGCGATGCTCTGCAGATGATATTAATTATTATTGGCGCAGTGCTTTGTTTGTTATATGGCCTTGAGTACGCTGGCGGAATTTCTTCCGTTATCTCACAAGTTGATATTGACCGATTAACTGCGTTAAATACTGAATCCACTGGTTTTGATGGCGGCAGTTTTGGACTTCTCCCCATGATCTTTGGTGGTATTGTGTTGTACGCGTCCTATTATGGCTGCGACCAATCTGAAGCACAGCGTTGCCTATCAGCTCATGATCAAAAAGACTTGAAAAAAATGTTGATGTCAGCGGCTTTTTTACGCTTCCCAATAACCCTATTATATTGCGCTACAGGTTTAGTGATAGGCGTTTTTGCCTTCGCAACACCAGAATTTATGCTGCAAATTCCCAAAGACAGTCCTGATTGGATGATGCCAGTGTTTATCATCAACTATCTACCTAACGGTATCATTGGCATCTTATTAGTCGCTATTATGGCTGCTGCTATGTCTTCTCTTAGTTCCGCGGTCAATAGTTTATCTGCTGTGACCTTGGAAGATATTTGTAGAATCACAAAGAAATCATTAACTGATCGTCAATATCTTATTGGTGCGCGTTGCACAGGTTTATTTTGGGGTTTAATTACCCTAATTTTCTCAGCATTTGCAGGCGATATAGCGCCAACTGTAATTGAGGCAATTAATAAAATAGGTTCTTTATTTTATGGGCCAATTCTAGCCTGTTTCATCTTGGGGATATACGCTAAATCCGTTAGGTCCTTGCATGTGAACCTAGGTATCTTTAGCGGTGTATTGACTAACATGATGTTGTGGTTATTTTTTGAGAATGTGTTTTGGTTTTGGTGGAATCTTTTCGGTCTAACCGTTACCTTATTGATCAGTTTGGCGCTATCTGTTCTGAGTAACCATGTATTAGGCAATAATAATGATCAAATACAGGTCTATACTGTATCTGTGAAAACCCAATTAAGTAAAATTAATGTATTTGCAATGCTGATTTGGTTTGCCATTATTGCAAGTGTGTGCGTATTGATAACATACAACGCCACAAACTAGAGCCTGTTAATCTTTTTATAAGGAGTTAGGAATTGGATAGAAACGCTATTCCTCTTTTTTGCGGTCTGTTGCTTGTTTCTGCAATTATCAATGTTGTATTTGATAGTATTTATTGGTTATCGGCAATCTTTGCTTTTTTCCTATTTCTTGCAATTTATGATCGCTTGCAATCAAAGCATTCTATTCTTCGTAATTATCCTTTTTTTGGACGTGCTCGATGGATAATTGAAGGTCTTCGACCGTTTATCCAACAGTATATTATCGAACCGGACACTGGAGGCGCGCCAATTTCTAGAATGTTTAGAAATATTGTTTATCAACGGGCAAAATCCAGTCGAGAAACTATACCCTTTGGAACGCAATTAGACACCTATAGAAACGGCTATGAGTGGATTGGCCATTCATTATCTGCGCGTGACGTTACACAACTGGATTGTTCTCCAAGAGTAACAGTTGGCGGAAAAGATTGCACACAACCCTACAGTGCGAGCATTTTGAATATATCAGCCATGAGTTTTGGTTCACTAAGCCAAAATGCCATTTTGGCGCTCAACAAAGGGGCGAAAGAAGGTGGTTTTTATCACAATACAGGCGAAGGTGGATTAAGTCCTTATCACCTGGAAAACGGCGGCGATATAGTATGGCAAATAGGCACAGGGTATTTTGGTTGCAGGACTAAAGATGGAAAATTTTCTGCAGAGTTATTTGCAAAAAATGCAAATAAAGAAGCCGTAAAAATGATCGAAATAAAACTATCTCAAGGCGCCAAACCTGGACATGGTGGTATTTTACCTGCAGATAAAAATACGCCAGAAATAGCAGAAATAAGAGGTGTGGAACCACATACTCAAGTGGATAGCCCTGCTCGTCATTCAGCCTTTAAAAGTCCTGTTGGTCTCATGGAGTTTGTTAAAGAATTAAGAGAATTATCTAATGGAAAACCCATAGGTATTAAATTATCTTTGGGTCGCCGCTCAGAGTTTGTGGCGATTTGTAAAGCCATGCTAGAAACTAACATAAAACCTGATTTTATTACCGTTGATGGTGGTGAAGGTGGCACCGGAGCGGCGCCATTGGAATATTCAAATTCCATAGGCACGCCGTTAAAAGAAGCCTTGGTTTTTGTTGATGATATCTTACGCGGATATGACTTGAGAAAAGATATTAAAGTGATCGCTTCAGGTAAAATTATTACCGGATTTCACATCATCAAACACCTAGCGTTAGGTGCGGATATTTGCAACAGTGCAAGAGGCATGATGTTGGCTCTCGGGTGTGTACAATCGCTTTCATGCAATACCAATAAATGTCCTACTGGCGTTGCGACACAGGATCCTAAACTCGCGAATGGTTTGGTAGTAGAAGAAAAATACAAACGAGTGCATTCGTTTCATACAAAAACCATGCACGTGGTTGCTGATATGATGTCTTCTACCGGCTTTTTGCATACAAAAGAACTTAATCGCTCTCACATTCATCGAAGGGTTAATCAAGAAGTGGTTAAACGATTTGACCAAATTTATCCCATAGTGCCTCACGGAAGTTTCCTAAAAAATGAAGTGCCAGATATGTATGAGTTGGAACTCAAAGAAGCCGACGCATGTTCTTTTATGCCGAAGGTTGAATTAGGCGAATCCTCTGAGAGGGAACTAATCCCTATTCATAATCTTTAACCTCAGAGGTTTTTTTCACCTCTTGGGCAGATTTTTGGAAGTTTTTACACAGTAAAGGTAATATTTTACCTAACTATTCTTTAAACTCATCTGTGTAATATAAATTTATTTTAAAATTCAATAGGTTATAAGTAGGAGATTCTGGAACAAATAATGCTGTAAGAAATTCATTGGCGGAGCGACAAGTAAAAGGAGTGTCCGATGAAATCAAGTTCTAGTGTTTATTTTATCTTTATTACGATTCTTTTAATCGGGTCTTATTATGTCGTGAGTAAATCCAGTCAGGGATATGCAAATGCGCCTCTTATTGCTTCGGCGGTCGACATGACAAACAAGAACAGCTCGGTCGATGGTGATCTTTTACAAGTAAAAGTTAAAACAGCCTTACTAGTGGCGCCAGAAGTGTCAGGAATTGGCATTATTGTTGAGGAGAACGATGGCACTATTACGCTCACTGGAAATGTTCCTACACAACAGCAAAAAGCTTATGCAATGTCAGTGGTGAGTCGCATTGATGGTGTGCAACAAATCGTTAATGAATTATATGTGAAACGGATAGGCTCGAGTGATAACAATCAAGTTTTTTCCGTTGCACCCGCATCTGAGTAAATCCGCTACAAATGACTGAGTAGCTGAGTAGTTGGGTCTGCGCTTGCAGACCCTTTTTTTATTCTTTTGAGATAGATGAACTTTCTTTGTCACGCAGCATAGTGATTACTTTCATATTTAAGCCAACCGCTATACTGGCCAAAAAAGCAATTAAATACGCCGTTGTTGCTTTATCTGCTTGAGTTGTAAAAGATGCTACAACCACTGACACTAAAAGTAGAGTAGCGAGCACCATAAATGCAAAATAGTTTGCCAGATTAAGTTGGCCTTTAATGATAAGTGACATAATAGTATTTCGTTGAGCAAGGTTAACTAAATTATCGACTGTAGCTGAGCAGTCTTTATTATAAATAGATAAAAAAAGGGCACAACATAAAATGTGTGCCCTTGTGTATAGATAAATAACCTTAGTTATGAAGCAGAAGCAAGAATTGCTTTAAATGTTTCACTTGGAGACATTGCTTTACTTACCTTATCTTCTTCAGGCATATAGTAGCCACCAATGTCTGCAGGCTTATTCTGCGTCTCATCGATTTCAGCCATAATCTTGTCTGCATTTTCTTCAAGTGCTTTAGCAACCTCAGTAAATTGTGCTGCTAATTCAGAGTCTTCTGTTTGCGTTGCTAAGCCTTTCGCCCAATACATTGCTAAATAGAAATGTGAACCACGATTATCTAACTCGCCAGCGCGTCGCTGTGGTGACTTATCGTTGTTCAATAACTCTTCAGTGGCTTTATCTAAGGTCGTTGCCAAGATTTTCGCTCTTGGATTTTCTTGTTTTATTGCAACATCTTCTAATGAAACCGCTAAGGCTAAAAATTCACCAAGCGAGTCCCAACGTAAGTGACCTTCTTCAACAAATTGCTGAACGTGTTTAGGCGCAGAACCACCAGCACCAGTTTCGAATAAACCACCACCAGCCATTAGAGGTACGATAGAAAGCATTTTAGCACTGGTGCCTAATTCTAGAATTGGGAATAGGTCAGTTAAATAGTCACGTAATACGTTACCTGTTACAGAAATCGTATCCATGCCTCGAATTGCTCTTTCCATAGTCCAGCGAATCGCACGTACTGGTGACATGATCTGAATGTTCAAGCCATCAGTGTCATGTTCAGCTAAGTATTTTTCTACTTTTTTGATTAACTGAGCGTCGTGAGCTCTTTCATCGTCTAACCAGAAAACTGCAGGCATCCCGCTTTGACGGGCGCGAGTGACAGCTAATTTAACCCAATCGCGAATTGGCGCATCTTTCGCTTGGCACATACGCCAGATATCGCCTTCTTCAACATCATGCTCAATTAGCACAGTACCATCTTGGTCGATAATACGTACCGTACCGTCAGCTTCTAGTTCAAAAGTTTTATCATGTGAGCCGTATTCTTCTGCTTTTTGCGCCATCAGACCTACGTTAGGCACAGTACCCATAGTAGTTGGATCGAAAGCACCGTGAGTTTTACAGAAATTAATCATTTCTTGATAGATGGTTGCGTAAGTACTTTCAGGAATTACTGCTTTAGTATCTTTAGGCTTTCCATCTGGGCCCCACATTTGTCCAGAGTTTCTAATCATTGCTGGCATAGAAGCATCAACGATAACGTCACTAGGAACGTGTAAGTTAGAAATACCTTTATCTGAGTTAACCATAGCCAATGGAGGTCTGTCATGGTAACAAGCGTTTATATCTTTTTGAATTTCAGCCCGCTTAGACTCAGGCAATTGGCTGATTTTATCGTATACACTACCTAAACCATTGTTTGCATTAACACCTAGTTCTTCAAATAAGTCGCCGTATTTTTCAAATAAATCTTTATAGAAAACCTTTACACAGTGACCAAATACAATTGGATGAGAAACTTTCATCATGGTTGCTTTAACATGAAGTGAAAATAAAACCCCAGTTTCTTTGGCGTCTTCAATCTGTTCTTCGAAGAATTTACAAAGGGCTTTCTTGCTCATGAACATGCCATCAATGACTTCGCCTTCTAGCAAGTCAACTTTAGAGCGCAAGTCTTTTTTATTACCTTGTTTATCTTCGAATTCAATACGTACATAACCTTCTTTATCAACTGTGACAGACTTTTCTCTAGAGTAGAAGTCGCCGCCTTTCATGTGGGCTACGTGAGTTTGAGATGCTTGGGTCCATGCTCCCATAGAATGTGGGTGCTTTTTAGCAAAATTTTTCACAGCAGTGGGAGCTCGACGGTCAGAGTTACCTTCACGTAACACTGGGTTTACTGCACTTCCTAAAATCTTTCCGTAACGATCTTTAATCGCTTTTTCTTCATCATTTTTTGGGCTTTCAGGGTACTCAGGTACAGCATAACCTTTTGATTGTAACTCTTTGATAGCAGCTCGTAATTGAGGAATTGAAGCACTGATATTAGGAAGTTTAATTATATTAGCATTGGGATCTTGCGTCAGAGCACCTAATTCTGCGAGCGCGTCTTCAATGCGCTGAGATTCTTCTAAATATTCCGGGAAATTTGCCAAAATACGACCAGCTAAAGAAATATCACTCAATTCAACGTCGATGTCTGCGGTTCCCGCAAATGCTTTAATGATTGGCAAAAGGGAGTATGTCGCCAATAAGGGGGCTTCATCGGTTTTGGTGTATATAATTTTAGACATTATGAACCTCTTGGTTAGGGCTAGTGTAGCCATTAATATATTGCTGGTGTTTTTTGACGCCCATTAGTATATGGTCGAAATCACCTTTTACAAGTCATACCATTGTCCTAGACTTTACGTTATCAGGTCTGTCCAGTCCGAATTTTCGTTAATTTGGCAAAACCAGACTTATTGATATGACGGTAAACTCAAATAATGTGGCTAAAGTATAGTTCAAAATTTAATGCGGACAGATGGTTTGTTTTAATAGTATAAATGCTGAAAAATGGATGTATAAGGAATTGAATATGAAAAAATGGTGCTTACCCTTACTTTTGTCTTTGACTATTGTGGGTTGTAGCGATAATGAAGTAGGGGATGTGTCTTTAGGTATCTTTACCACTAAAGATATCAAAATTGACGCGCTACAGGATCCTATAGTTACTGGCGTAACTTGTCATATTTCAAGCATAGAAGCCAATTTAGATTTGTCGGATCCGTCAGATAGCTCTATTGCGTGTCGTCAGACCGGTGATATCACAGCGGCAATGATTGAGAAAATCGATAAGTCAGATTCAGGCGATGTAGTGTTTAAAAAGTCGAAGAGCATTTTCTTTAAAAATATGAAAGTGCGACGTATCTATGATGCTCAATCTCAAACTCTTATGTACATTTCGTACTCTACCAAAGAAACGTCCGGCAGCTTTAAGCATAGTCTGTCAACTGTTCCTTTGTGGAATACACCTGCGTATTTGCCGCCTAGCCAAGTAAAAAGCAACTAAAAACCGGCTTTATTAAGGTGCTGAAACTTCTGCCGCTATATGTTGAGCTATTTTTTGATGGCGGTGAATGCTATTCGATAAATGTGCATGTATTGCTGATTTAGCACCTTCGCTATCTTTCGCGCGAATAGCGTCAACAATTGCTTGATGCTCTTGTTGCACAATTTTTATAAAGGCTTGTTTATCGAGTTCTTGGTCATTGTTCAGAATAATTTCCCTGGCCGGAATAACGCCGTCGCCTATAAAATCGATAAATCGACGAAAGTAAGGATTACCTGAAGCATCGGCAATAGCTTTATGAAAAGCAAAGTCTTCAGCGATTGCATCAGCTCCGGAGGCAAACTTTTGTTCCATCGCATTACAGCAATATTCAATTTGTGCCAATTGTTGCTCACTGCGATTTAATGCCGCTTTGCCACTCATTTCCACTTCTACTGCCATCCGCAGTTCTAAAATATGAATAGCGTTTTTAAGATCAGCAAAATCCTTATGGTCAATATTAAAACCAGACGCTTTTGGGGTTATTTCGGATACAAATACGCCTGAGCCTTGGCGGCTTTCTAATAATCCTTCAGCTCTTAATTGGGCTAAGGCTTCACGCACAACGGTGCGGCTCACACCTACCTGAGTTTCGATGTACTTTGAAGAAGGTAGCTTATCCCCAATTTTGTACTTACCACCTATGATTTCTTGACGTAAGGTGTCGGCTAATTCGTGGGTAAGACTTTTGCTTTTTTGTATTTGTCCTAATTTCATGACGCCATTGTAACTCTGGTTTACTAAATTTGATACTTGAGCATTCTAGTTGTAATGTTATCATACAACTTTACATGAGCACGGAATTTTTAAAAATGTTTTCACTTGAAGGTAAAGTCGCACTGGTAACGGGTGCAAGTAGAGGTTTGGGGCAAGCCATTGCGGTAGGACTAGCTGAAGCTGGTGCTTATGTTATTTGTGCTAGTTCAGCGCCTGGTGGCTGCGATAAAACGTTAGAGCTGATCAAATCAAAAGGCGGTGATGCCACTACATTAAGTGCCAACTTAGCTGATGAACATGCAGTATCAAAACTTGCTGAAGACGCTATCGCGGTAAAAGGTAAAGTCGATATCCTAGTGAATAACGGTGGCACTATTTCACGTTTTCCAGCTGCCGAATATCCAATGGATGAGTTCAAACATGTGATTGATGTGAATCTCAATTCAGTGTTTCAGCTTAGCCAATTAATAGGTCGAAATATGATTGAAAATGGCGGCGGCAAAATTATTAATATTGCCTCGATGCTGTCATATTCAGGTGGTTTGACTGTTCCTGCCTACACCGCAAGTAAACATGCTGTGGCAGGTATTACCCGTGCTTTAGCTAATGAATGGGCAAGTAAAAATGTACAAGTGAACGCTATAGCGCCAGGTTACTTTAGAACCGACAACACCCAAGCACTACAAGACGACGAAACCCGCAATGCGCAAATTCAAGCACGCATTCCAGCGGGAGAGTGGGGTGAGCCCCATCAACTGGCTGGTGCCGCTGTATTTTTGGCGTCTCAAGCCAGCGATTATGTGAATGGACATGTATTGGCAGTAGATGGCGGTTGGCTAGCGCGCTAATCACTGGCTAATCAATTATCGAGAAACGAACAGAATAGGAAAAAACAATGAGTATGCATTACGAAACAAGATATGCAGTGGGTCCGAATGAAGCTAAAGGCTTTGATACTGAGCAACTGCGCGAACATTTTCTAGCGGAAAATATGTTCGAAAATGACAAAATCAACTTGGTATACACTCACTACGAGCGTTATATCGTTGGCGCAGCAGTACCGGTTGAAAAAACCTTAGTTTTAGAAACTATAGATCCATTAAAAGCTGAGCACTTTCTGGATAGACGAGAACTTGGAGTGGTCAACGTGGGTAAGCCCGGCATTGTAACTGTAGACGGTACAGATTACGAAGTAGGATTCAAAGAAGCCATTTACGTGGGTGCTGGTAACAAAGAAGTAACCTTCAAAAGCATCGATAAGAGCGCACCAGCTCGGTTTTACATAAATTCAGCTCCAGCCCATGCTTCATATCCAACTAAAAAAGTAGGTGCCGAAGAAGGTGTGGTTTTAGATATGGGTTCACAAGAAACCTGTAACGACCGCATCATTCGCCAACTTATCGTGAAAGAAGTAGTACAAACCTGTCAGTTGCAAATGGGCGTAACCACACTTTCAACCGGCAGTGTTTGGAATACCATGCCTGCTCACCAGCATGATAGAAGAATGGAAGCTTATCTGTATTTCGAAGTTCCAGAGGATCAAGCAGTTGCGCACTTTATGGGGCAACCAGATCAAACTAGAGTCATGTGGATGACCAATGAAACCATGGCGATATCTCCTGCATGGTCAATTCACTGCGGTGCTGGCACTTCAAACTACGCTTTTGTCTGGGGCATGGCTGGTGAAAACCTAGATTATAACGATATGGACAAATACAGCGGTGCGGAGCTTCGTTAAATAAATCAGAAGACTATCAAGCTAAAAGGATAAATTATGCGTTCCAAGACACATATTGCGACACTATTAGCCGGCTTAACTTTTGCTCTGACCGCCTGCAGCGATTCTAAACCGCAGACAGAAGCGGAGCCACAGGTAGTTGCCACATCAGATGTTGCTTCTGCACAAGCAATAGAAGTTAAGACTTATGCGCGCTTTGTACCTGAACGAAGTGACGACTTTGCGTTTGAGAATGACCTAGTAGCATTTCGAATGTACGGACCTGCTTTGCGTGAAGGTAAAGAAGATTCAGGTGTTGATTGTTGGTTAAAGCGCGTTAATTACAGCATTATCGATAAATGGTATAAGCAACATTTGGAGCAGGACAAGTCATATCACACAGACTGGGGCGAAGGGCTGGACAACTATCATGTTGGCTCTTCTGCTGGTTGCGGCAGTTCTGCCCTTTGGTTAAATGATCAACGTCAGCCGTTGGAGACTTTTGTTGATTATGAAATTCTCTCTCAAACCACTGAAAAAACGGAGTTTGCCTTGACCTTTGAAAAAGAAATTCAGGGTGTGGTTTATGCAGAACGCAAAGTTGTCAGTATTGAACTTGGAAAACGCTTATTTAAGGCTACTTCTACTTTTACTAAAAATGGCGAAATAGCGGCTGATTTGCCAGTTGTTGTCGCTGTGAGTACGCACGACGAAAAAGGTGAGGCTGAAGTCAATGCCGAGCTTGGCTACATCGCAGTTTGGGAAAACCTAGATGGTTCAGGTTTAGGCACTGGTGTTAAAGTTGATCCTACGCGAATTAAGCAAGGATTGGTGGTTAATAGCGACGGCGTTGCTGACAAAGGGCACGGGTTATTTGTATTACATACCGATGAAAACGGACAAATTATCTATCATGCTGGTTATGGCTGGGAAAAAGCCGGGGATATAACCACTGCTGAAAATTGGCAGGCCTACTTAGCTGCTTTCCAACTCTAAGCTAATTAAGTGCAACTACTGGGGCATATCGCCAGTAGTTGCCGCTTTAGTTGTCTGAAACTTATATGCCACTCTAGCGCCAACAAAATAGGCAGCGTAAGCTATGCCTAGCCAAACCCAACCGTTATACATGTCAATTTGTTTCGGCCAATAGATAAACCAAATAAAAGCATCAACAAGATTCATGATGGCATCAATGAAAAATTTAACGAGTAATTGAATACTTACATTACTGAATAGTTCGGATAAATTAAGTGAAAATAGCTTTTTAAAAAAACTGATTACTTGGCCAATTTCGATGCACACAAAGGTCAGGAAGACCATAAGACCGTAAAAGCCACCACCATAATTAAGCCACTTATCTAACGCATAATTCCCAATATTCTTAACATCTGGAATTTTTGATTGTTTTTTCTGAGATTTAGACAAATCTTTCATGGATTTTTCGAATTCATGCATGCCAGAAAAATCTTTGAGTCTATTAGATGCCAAGGCCCGCCTTACCATTAGAAAGCTAAAAATAAAGACGGGTATACCAGCATAAGCTGCGGCTTTTAAAATGTCGAAGTACATTGCGTTAGCGTTTTTCGAATCGATTAGTAATTAACCTATTGCAAAAACGCTGAATTATCAATACATACGAATTTTTTGAGCCACTAATATTTATATTCGAACCAATCAAAATCAGCATTTGAAGTAGAAACCTTGCCATTACCCGTAGCAAACAAACCTACATAGAGCCCGGTAAATCCACCTATTGTTTCGGAGCTTAGGTAGCGCGCACTGACTTTTTGTATTTCGGTATAATTCTTATTGTTTTGACTAAAAGAAAAGGTAAAGAATGACTTCTGCCCTTCAACTTTTAATTTTACAGGGCCTTGAGCGAGAGGATAATGTTTGGATTCGTGAATCACGTTTTCAAACTGTAACCTTGCAAAGATCACCCTTTGGCCTTCTTCTTCGGTAATAACAAAATCAAAATGGGTTCCATTATTGAGTAAAGTAACGCCTGCTTCTTCATTTGATTTAGCGGGAGAAAATTCCACTTCAGTGGTTGCAGTGAAATACTCATGTTGTACTCTGCGACCTACAAAGGTTGAAGTAGCGAAGTTATCCCCCAAGGTAGTCGTATCGCCTTTTAATCGAAGGTAGCCTTTGCGTTCGCTTACACTGTAGTTAGCTAGTTTGGGATTTTGAACGTAGTTCCATTCCAAACCTAAATCTTTATCGAAATTGATTTTGCTCGGTTGTGCTGCCCAAGGTTTTAGTGGCAGTGTTGGGGTTCGCATTTCCATTTCCACGGTTCCATTACCATTAACCTGAGGCCATCCATTTTCAGGCCATGAAACGGGTGCCAACAAGGTCTCCCGACCTAGTGTGTGGTGCACACCTCCTTGAGCAACGTTACGATACCCGTGGAATAACATCCACCAAGAATTATCAGCTGCCTGCACCATATCTCCGTGGCCTAAACCTTGTAATGGTTTTTGCTGACCCGCACGATTAACATGAGTCAGGATAGGATTAGCAGGATTACTATAATAAGGACCTTCAATTTTGTGACTACGAGCAATAGTTTCTGAGTGCGCTTCTTCGGTGCCACCTTCAGCTGCCATCAAATAGTACCAACCATCCTTTTTATAAATATGAGGTGCTTCAGAATAACGTCCTCCGGTTGTCGCCCAAACCTGTCCATATTCTTTAATAATCTCACCAGTCTTAGGATTAATTTCAAACAGTTCAAAAGATGATCCTATTGTGTATACTTTTCCATCCTCATCAAAGAATAAATCTGGATCTATTCCAGGTACATTTACCCAAATTGGATCTGACCAAGGACCTGCAGGATTCTCGGCGGTTACAAAAAAGTTTCCTTTGCCACCAACATTAGTGGTGATCATATAAAACAGACCTTCGTGATAGCGCAAAGTAGCGGCAAAGATATTTAAAACGTCAGGTAATTGGTCAGTTCTATGAATCGCATGTCCGATTTGTCGCCAATTAACCAGATCTTTACTATGAAACACCGGAACACCCGGAAAATATTCAAAGGTACTGGTAATTAAATAGTAGTCTTCACCAACACGAACGACGCTGGGATCTGAATAAAAACCGGGAATAACTGGGTTTTGATAGGTGATGGGTTTTGAAGTATCTATACCTGCCTTAAAAGGGTCTGGCGGCGTGGACTGGGCGAAAGAACTAGCAGAAATAAGAAGTAAAAGAGGTAAGAAAAGAAGCTTCATCATTAAGCCCTAAATTGTTAAATCAAAGTTAACATGGGTTATAAAACAGAATATTTCCCCTTTCAATTATTAAAATTGCTGAAATCCTTGTGATTTCAGTTAGTTCCTGATTTTTACTACAAAAAGGCGGCTAGGTTGCCGATAAGACAGATGGAGTACCGTTAACATTTCCAATTAGGTATTAAAGCCGATAACTGGTATTCACAAATACACTTTAATAAGCCCCTAAAAGGGGTATTTTTAGAGAGTCAAAAAAACCGTATACCCTGTTGAGTAGTGCCTGATTATGCTAAATATATTGGAGAATATCTTGTCTTTTAATATGTTCACTTCGAATTTGTTATCAAGTGACATCAATCCTCTGCTATCTATTTTTCAAGATATTCTGAAAGATAAATCGAATACTGATATCGCTGATTTGGCCCAATTATCATCTTTTGTAGTTTTGGGGATTTTTGCGTTTTTAATTATTTATCTGTTTGTTCTCAAGTCGTCGAAAAACAAACTTGCGCGCAAGCAAGCTGCCAATGAACAAGATCTGCAAAACTTACCGACAGGCATAGTTACTCTAGATACAGACGGGCGAATCTTGAACGTAAATGGCTATGGCGCCAAGCTCTTAGGGCGAGAGATAGATAAGTTAAAAGGGCTTAATTTTGCTGAGTTGTTTCGCACAGAAGAAAAAGACAATGTGAATGACGCGCTCAACGCTGAAGAAGCAAAGATTCAAGCCACTGCCCGAGCCAGTAATCTGATTCTAGGAATAAATTTGGGCCAGATGACAGCTGCTTCAGGTTATAAACAACGCAGAATAACTTTATTTGATATTAATAACTTACAGCGGGCGTATAGCAAAGAAAAACAAACTAATAGACAAACTACTCAACTTCTCCAGCAATCTCAGCTAGGTCGTTTAACAGGTAATTTAAAAGATAAACAACTTAAGTTGGATGATATTGCACAAACCATTTGTTGTCATTACGACCATAAAAAGACAGAAGTCGAACTCGGTCAGGTGAGTGAGCGCGTACATCCAGCTGATGTAGAGTTATGGAAGCGCCTGTTAGATAATTTTGCGCTAAAAGGCCAGGCAAATGAGCAACTAAGGCTATTAACTTCAGATTGTGTACCTAACGACGAAAACTTAACTTTTTCGCTTTGCCAACTAAAATTATTCGCTATTGGTGAACCCGAAGAAGGTCGCCATAATGCATTTGAAGCTATTATTTCTACTTCTCCAGCCTTAGCAGAAAAAACAGAGCAGTTAGTTTTTGCTGAAAATCGCTATCAAGCTATGCTCAATGCAACACCCAATCCAATGTATATCATTAATGATGCTGGGCAGATTATTCAACATAACCATCCATTTAGTTCACTCGCCAGAATCGTAAATCCAAAGGCAAATTCTCAAAATCTATTTGATATGGGCGTGTTGCCAGACCAAGCATTGGCGTTGCATAAGAGTACCAATCAACTTTCGAATTTTGCTCAGCAGATTGAGTGTAAATTAGAGTGTCATGATGGCAGAGTCTTGCAAATTCGTTTGTTTGTTTCTTTCTTCAAGAAAACAGATTATTTAGCCAAAACCGAAACTCGATACGCTATCGGCACTATTGTCGATTTAACCCAGTTAGTCGATGCCAAACAACAGCTAGATGAAGAACGTGCCCAATTAGATAATCTATTAAGTTTAGCGCCGGTTGCCATTGCTACAATAGACGCTGAAGATCGCGTCATCATGGCGAACCACCAGATGCTAGAGCGCTTAAAGTATAGTGAAGGGGAACTTAAGCACGGTAATTTCTATCAATTATTTGCCGATGCGGCGCAAGCAGGCACTGCCGCGAAAAAGCTGTCGCAAACTGGCCAGTTGAGAGGTTTCCACGCTAAGCTAAAAGATAAAGAAAACAAATTACATCCAAGCGAACTTCACATTGATCTGATTAATCGAGAGAAACAAGAATATTTGTGTTGGATCGCTGACCGTTCGGATGAACAGTTCCAACAAGACAAGTTTGAAAGTCTGTTGGAAAACAGCAGTATGCCAATGGCGATTCTAGGTAATGATGGCTTTAGTAAAGTCAATGAAGCTGCAACCAACTTCTTTGCTGCCCGTGATGAATATGAGTTACGCAATTTAATGCCATATTCGACTAATTTAAATGCCGACGAATATAAAGCCGACGAGTTAAAGCGACTCATTGATCAAATTAAACTAACTGGAAAAGTATTTTCTCATACTTGGGAATATCAAGTTGGAGAAACCAAGTTGCCTTGTGAAGCTACTTTTGTGCCGATTTTCAAAGATAAACAATTAGAATCCATCTTGTGTATTTGGATGGATAAACGCGAGTTGAAAAAAATCGATCAAGCTAGAATTGAGGCGATCAATTTACAACAAGCGGCGCAACGGGAAATTCAAGAGAAACAGAAATTGCTCTCTAACAGCCAAGATCAGTTGGCGGATAAAATGCGCTCGTTGGCAAATACCGAACAAAAATTACGTTCAGTACAAGTACAGTTTGATGAAACCCGTTCCGAATATACGCAGCTTAAAGAACAGCATGAATCAGTTAATGAAAACTTAATGCAGTTACAACATCAGTATACGCAGTCTCGTAACATGCTGGCTGATGCTCAGCAAGCAAACCAAGATCTGCAACAGCAACTGGACTCTTCCAGCGAACAAGTGAAAGGCTTAAATCATCAACGTGAACAAATCGCCGAAGCACTAAGACAAAGTGAAGACAGATACAAAGATGCGAAAGCTGCCCTAGCATTGAGTGAAGAAAATGCCCGTGAATTGCAATCTCAACTGCAAGACGAAAAAGGTAAGATGAACACCTTAATTGGGCAAATGACTAAAATGAAGAATGCGGTGTCGGATAAAGATGCGCAAATACATCAGGTCAGCAATCAGATACAAGCTTTGCAGTCTCAATTGACCAGTTCAACTAACGTCACTGAGAACTTGAAACAACAGTTGGAAAATCAACGTAAAGCAAGTGAAGAGGCACAAAAGCAAAAACGCCAGATCGAAGAAACCTATAATTTAGCTCAAGCTGAATTGCGTACAAAAGAACGCCATCTTGAACACATGCAAAGTGAAATGCAAAAGCTGGAAGAAATGTCGAATCAAGAAAAAGGCGACATGCAAGCCCAGCAAGAAGCCTTGAAACAGGAGCTCTTGGCTAAACAAGATCAATTGCAGTCAACTAAAGATGCACTGTTAACAGCACAACAAGCTGCTGAACAAGAGAAACAGGCACGGGATCAACAAGAAGCTGAGTTGAAGAAATTACAGCATGAGTTGTCTGAAGCGGAAACCCACGCAGCTCAGAAGCAAGCTGAAATGGCGCAAAAAGAACAGCAACGCAGAGAGTTACAAGAAAAGCTTGCCCGTGAGTTGAAAGCCAAACAACTACAGTTACAGCAAACAGAGCAAGTTCTTAGTCAGAGCAAACAACAAACTGAAGCAGAAAAAGCTGAAAAAGAACAGCAACGTCAGCTATATGAAAAACTCAAAGGCGAGTTAAAAGACATCGAACAACGCTCTGCTGAACAAGAAGCTAAGATTAATCAAAGTGACGAGCAGTGGCAGAAAGATAAATCTGCTATGCGCGAAGAAATTGACGCTAAACGCGAGCAATTGTTACAAACCAAAACTGCCCTTGATGATATTCAACAACAGGCTGATAAAGAGCGTTTAACACGTATAGAGCAAGAGCAGAAACTTAAACAGCTAGCCCTAGAGTTAAGTGATGTTGAACAACGGGCACAAAAACAACAGCAAATGTTGGAAAGTAGTGAAGAGCAATGGCATAAGCATCACGCCGAAATTGAACAGCAGAAACAACAATTACAGAAAGCTTTGGCCGAAGCTACAGAACAAAATCAAATGTTGCAAGGTCAGTTAACGGGTAAGTTAGATGCGCTTAAACAAGCGGAGAATCAGGTTACTGAATCTCAGACGGGTGAACAGGCGTTGCAACAAGAGTTAGAGCAAGCGCGTGCCGCGCGTGAGGCTTTAGAAGAGAAAATTGCATCTCAAGCTGAAAAAGAAAAACAACTGCAACAGCAGTTATCCGAGCAACAACAGGCAATCGAGGCCAAAGAAGCTTCAATTCATGAGTTAGAAGGCAAACAAAAAGCCTTGGCAGACGAGCTAGCAAAAGTGCAGCAGGATTATGCGCAAAGTAAAGAGAGTTTATCCAATCAGCATGATAGTCATTCAAACTTATCTACTCAATTAGAGGAATTGGAAAAGGCACTGGCCGATAGCAAGCAATTATTGGCAGATAAAGAAAATGCGCTGCAAAAAGCACAGTCGGATTTACAAGACAGCCAAAGCAAGTTGTCGGAACAAGAGGAAGCTTTGATCAGTGCTCACAAACAAGAATTAGAGGACGCTTCTAAGGAAGAAGGTGCAGCTAGACGACGTCCACAAATTGAAAAATTGGATATGCCACCACGACCAACTGATTGGTTTGATTTATTGCCTTATCTTCAAAAACAAGGTGAGATTGAATCACTACCTAAGGCTCTAGCAGAACTGATTGACGGATTAGAATCTAATTTGAGTGAGACTGAATCTGCGATAGTTGAAAACGATGTATCGGGTATATTTAGAGGCACCAAAGAGCTTATTAGAATTGCTCATGAGGTAAATTCGGAGGTTCTTACAGATATGCTTTCAGACATCGAAAACGACTGTAAAAGCGGTATGGTGGACAACGTGTCAATCCGCTGGCCAGCAGCTAAACAGAGCTTAGAGAAAACCTTAAGAGTGGTATATTCCCACCTGCACGGGTAAACAAATAATAATGGAGCGGTAAGTAAATAATGGAGCCGTAGTTCATTATTTCGGGAAAATATCCTAGGGTTTTTAATTTAGTTGAGAAATAATGAACTACGGCTCCATTATTTAAATGAACTACGGCTCCATTATTTACTTTCTACCATTCGGTTTGGGGTAGGTTTCTTCTCGGAATTGTTCTTGGCCAGTCATGTCATACATGAAGTAGCCTTTTATGGTCACGGGTAAAGTGCCGAGGTCATCAAATACCTCGTCCCAGAACTGCCATCCTGCTCTTTTCCCACAATAAAAGTGTAAAAATACATTATTTTGTTGTTTTCTTGGGGCACTTTCTAAGAGACAAACTTCCTGTTCGAAAACGCGTTTGTACAAATGAGGTATTTCATAGCCTATCCAATCCATGCTGCACTTTATGGCTTTCATACGTTTGGCGTCTGGTTTTTTCTTACGTACACTCGCAGTTGGCCATTGGCTAAAGGCTTCAAACACTAATTTTGCAAGTTCATCATCCTGATAGGTCAGTATTAACGAAATATGTATGGCTGACATTGCTAGTTCTTCGCGTCTAATGCCAATAAATCAATCTTTACCAAACATACCGGATAATCAGGTTCGTATTCATAATCCTCAATATTGGTTAAACAATCAGCGTGGTTATGTTTTTCGCCATCCTGCATTCTTTCAAAAATGGCAGCTCCATCGTCATCTAGAGCAATCAAACTAGGTAAATAATAATCATAAACCACAAAGGATGCGTGGGTTGTTTGGGGAAATTCAATGAAAGCTTCAGCTTCGTAGATTTGATATCCAGCATGCCCTTCTTCGGTGGATTCGATGACTAAGTATTTTCCTCCTTGGGAAAACCCCCATAAATACGACTGGCCGACCATGGAGCTTTCTTCGTTAACGAGAAAACGAAACCTACCAGCTTGTGTTTTTTCAAATAATAAAAGGTCATCATACATAGGCTCATAACCTTGTGTTCTGGCCTCGCATAATTGGTTGTTAGAATTAGGAATTGCAAAGCATTCCAACGATAGCGTTTCCGATCCGGCTGTGACAGAAAAGGTCAACAAGCAAACTATGAAGCAACAAGCGGCGGTAAAACAAGTTCTAATCGAGAGCATCTTATTCAGTTTCGTTAATAGTTAATTAAGACCATTTCAGTGTAAGAAATATAAAATTATGCCAATCCAAATACAAGGCAGTCCTGTTTGTTTCAAATCTTTTTAAAATAGTGGAGAGCAATAGAACTTTTCATCATTCAACATTGATTTATATAGATTTATTTCCAAATAGTGAGAAAAGATTTCATAGTCTAGCATCCTAAAAGCCCCGTAATCTAATTAACCGATTGATTTTTATTGTAAAAAACAAGTGGTCCGATGTTTGCTGGGTGAATACCATCAATAAATGCTGATCGTCAATCAAGGAGTTGATCAGCTAACGTTAAAATTTTCCTGTAAATTTCCGGAGTAGTGATGTTGTATAGAGTTTTTTCAGTAATTTTCATTTGCGTTGTTTTTATCCTTCCGTCAAAGCAAGCTCAAAGTGCCGAAATCAGTAATTATTTAGGCGCGGCTTCCATAGAATACATGATGGGTTCAGGGGACCTACATGGTGTTCGAGCGGCTATTAGATTACCTTTTTACCATGAATTAGATATGCCTTGGATTGGCCCAATAAATGTTGAATATGAACTTAGTGCCAATGTTTTTGATATTCACGGTAGCTCTAACAATGAGGCAACTTATGGTGCGTCTTTTTCACCTGTATTGGTAAAACGAATAGCAGAATGGCGGAATCATTACCCAATAGACCTTGAAGTGGGTATTGGTGTTGCTTATGTGCACGATGAACGTTTTGGCGGTACTGACATTGGTAGTTCTTACCAATTCGAAGATCGAATAGGTCTTTCTATGAAACTGGGTGAAGACAGTAATGCGGAAATCGGTCTTCGCTATGTCCACTATTCCAACGGGGGGTTTAACACAAAAAATCCAGGATTAGATTTTCTTAGTTTTCTCTACTTACAAAGGTTTTAATTTACGGAACTTGGAAAAGGGTTTTTGTTCGATTTTTTTGGATAAATTTGCCAATCATATCAACAAGTTTTTTAACCTGAGCTCCCTCTAAAGCCGCTAAAAAATATAGTTAACAATATTCAATCGCCAAAAGCGTTGAGTTATCAAGATCAATTTATTATCCTAAGGTGCTGCGCTAATTTTACCGCACTAACTGCTTTTGCAGTTCAAACTTCAAATTTCAAAGGTAAAATATGAAATATCCAAGCACGCTTCCAGTAGCACAGCGCCTTATCCTCGAGCGGATAGTCGACAGCCTTTCTCAAGATCAACGAATTTTAGCCATAGGCGGTAGTGGTTCCTTTGCTTCAAATTCCATGGACGAATATAGTGATTTAGATTTGGTTATCGTAATAAACCCTGATAACTATGACGAGGTAATGCAACAAAGGATAAATATTCTAGACACAATTGAAGGTAAAATTGCCGCTTTCACAGGTGAGCACGTGGGAGAGCCTAGACTGATAATCAGTTTATTTACTCCAGGCCTAATACACGTGGATTTTAAGTTTGTTTCATTGTCTGACGCGGCAGCACGCGTAGATGATACGCAAGTTATTTGGGAAAGAAATGGTGTATTAACTGAAATCTATACCAATTCTACCCATCACTATCCTCAGCCTGATATTCAATGGATAGAAGATAGATTCTGGGTATGGATGCACTATGCCACAGGTAAAATAGCTCGAGGAGAATATTTCGAAGCATTAGAGTTCTTATCTTTTTTAAGATTTATAGTGCTTTCGCCTTTAGCTTTAAAGCAACACGGCCTTACACCTTCAGGTGTCAGATGGATTGAAAAGCGATTGCCAGAATTTAGTCAGCAATTGAAGGCAACAGTCGCGAATGTGAATCGCGAGTCTTTGGTTTCAGCCTATGAAAATGTCATTAGTATCTATTTGGAATTAAGAGAAAATGAGCAGGTCGAGATTAATCAGCAAGCGCAAACTTTAACGCTAGAATATTTTAAGCAGAAACTAACGAGCTAATCTATTCCATCACAACACAGGCAACCCCAAGGTTGCCCATGTAAAATTACACAAATTCAGCAGAATGAATCAATCTTTGTTGTTCGAACTCGTGCGTTGGGGCAACAAATGGTCTAAAACCTTCAATCATGGTTAATACATAGAGTGCGCGGTTTGGTCGACCGTTTCCATCTGCAAATCCATGAGTGCGAGTAAAAGCACCAAGAAAATAACAGGCAAAATTGTCCCAATCGTCATCAGATAACAAATGGGTACGTGCGCCTATGGTACGAACCATATGGGCAACTTTTCTTTGCATCATTTTTGCAGCGCCTGAACTGGGCCAAGGTTGTTCAACATTTAGCGGTCTGCGGTCATGTATAGAGCCTTTAGGAACGAGACGGTCGTGAAGATACTCAAGAGTTTCTAACTGAAAAACCGAACGATTAGAGTGTCTTGCTTCGATAATGACATTAGCTATCTCCATGACTGACATTTCGTTACTATTTGAGCAACTATCTATCCATTTTGCACCTTTGACTGCGTCAAGATCTCTTGGGTTCGCACCGTACTGTGCTTCAGGAATTGAATTAGCCGTTGTACGTAAACCCGTAGCGAGTTGGTTTACAAAGGCTTTTCTAAAAATGCCTTCCACATATTTACCGGTTCTCAATATTCTGGTTCTTTGTCGCACAAGCATTTGACAAAGGCCAAACTTATCCTCCTCCCAATTCCTACTCGTTAGCACTAGTCCAGACAACTTGTATTTATTGGTATACATCCAAAATATGTCTTTAAGAGATTCTTCCGCTATGGGATACCCAATCACGGCTGCTAGTGCATGATACTCTCTTTCGTTTCTTATGAGCGTTTGAAACTGCGCTAGATTTAGCATAGTTTGCGGCTCGCTAATGCGAATTTTTTTCTTCCCAAACAACGACATAAGGCAACTAATCCTTTAATAAAATAGTTCTCAGTTAAACAGATATACTTTTATTGATGAGGGAAAGTTGCAGTTGTTTAAGAAATAATTAGGATAGAAAGTTGCTAGATTCTTTTTCTTTGGAACGATTAACCATTTTGCGATATTTAAATTTCTAGCGAATAAACCACTTGAGTTTAATTATCCATTGCCTTCATTTGCGGTAAATCTACCACGATATTCACTAGGCGATATGGAAAATCGTCGATGAAATGCACGTCTAAACGCATCTGCACTCAAGTAACCGCATGCCTGAGAAATCCGCTCAAGGGGCCATTTTTTTTCAACTAAAAGTTGGCGAGCATAATCTAGACGCAAGGTTTCAATGTATTTTGCAGGCGCTTGCCCCATTTTGCGGGTGAATTGTCGATAAAAATTGCGTTCACTCATGGCACAATGATTTGCTAAATCCCCAACACTAAGCTGTCGTTGAAGGTTTTGCATAATAAAGCCCGTTAATGAGGAAAATCCGGTATCTGCTTTTTGTTGAAATTTTAGTGGTTCAGAAAACTGCGCCTGATCACCCGCTCTTCTGTAATGCACAACCAAATATCGGGCAACTTGCGTAGATATTTCAGAGCCTAAATCGTTTTCTACCAAGCGTAAGGCTAAATCAATGCCTGAGGTGATACCAGCAGACGTGGCAAGATCACCATTGTCTACATAGAGATCATTTTCACAGACCTTAACCTTGGGGTAGGTTTTGGCCAGTTCATCAACAAATGCCCAATGGGTTGTGGCTTTTTTACCATCTAACAGCCCTGTTTCAGCAAGTAGAAAAGCACCTGTACATATGCTGGCTATGCGTCTTGTTTGCGGCTTGATTTTTTTTATCCATGAACACAACTTGAGGTGATTTTGTTTATTACGAGCACCAGATCCACCTGGAATAATCAGGGTGTCTAGTTCAGAAATATCAGTAAGAGACACATCCGCAAATATCGCCAAACCAGATTCGCTTTTATAGCTTTCTTGAGACTCCCCGATAAACACAAAGTCATAAGATGCTTTAGCGATTTCCTTTGCCGCTGAGAACACTTCCAATGGCCCAACTAAGTCTTGACTGTTGAGTCCGTTAAAAAGTAAAAAACCGATCTTTTTGGTTAGCATCTAGATGCCTGTATGTTCATCAGAGTGAATTTCTAATGTAATCATATAATGATTCTCATCATTAAGGGTATCTATTGTAACCCTATGCTCCCAATTTTTGCGTTCACCGCCGTCAACGCCAATAAATTGCAGACTATTGTGTTTTTTATTATCGACTAACTTCCAATTTTTGTCTGATTCCATGGCTATTTGATAAAAGGATAATAATTGTGTATCGGTAGTTGACGATGTTGTTGCTTTATAAGTAGTGCGCCAATGACTTTTATTGCCAAAAGAATAGTCACGTTCAAAATCCACATCTTCTGGCCAATTTATATTGTTATCTGGAAAATACATGTCTGCCATTTGTGCTCTTACAAAACCACCAGTCGGGTCCCAATCGTATTCTAAATGCATGGCTAACGTGCGCGCTTTTTCCAAACCCAACACCTTGCTAACCAAGTGTAACGAAGCATCTAAACCAGAGGATAGCCCTGCAGATGTGATTATTTGTCCGTTATCGACAAAGCGTTTCTCTCTTTGCAGATTAACTTTAGGATAATCTTTTTCAAATCCATTAAGTGCTCGGTGAAAGGTGGTTGCTGATTTATTATCTAGCAGTCCTGTTTCAGCCAAAATATACGCACCAGTACAAACGGATAAAAGATACTGAGTTGAAGCCTGCATTTGTTTTAACCATTCTTTGACAGAAGCATCTTGCATCACATCATGCACATTGCCTCCGGGTACTAATATCGCGTCAACTTGAGGCATATTTGCAAAGCTAAAGGTAGGTGTGACATCCAGACCCATTACGGTTTTAATTGGTTCACCATCAGTTGAAACGGTAAAAACATCAAATCCAGCTTGCCCAAAAACTTCATAAGGCCCAGCAAAATCTATAATCTGAACATCATCGAACATGAGTATAGCGACTTTATATTTTGCGTCAGCGGAAGCGAATGTGGATGAAACTACGAGTAAAAATAGAATTAAATAATACCAAATAGTTTCTAATAAATGTTTCATGGTTGAAGTCCTTAACAATTTAACTTCAGCCTATTTTATATATTTCAATATTGGCAGTTAGCCACATTTACGACAATTTATGCCAATCATATATTTTTATAAAAACGATAACCAAAAGGTCGGACCATTTTTAGCGCAAATAGCGCCTCATTGATATCGACAAACTTAGACATGGCTTGTATTGTTCAAATCTATGTTTTCAACAAGCTAAAAATATAATCAATAGGCTTGTGCATTTTCCGAAGGACTTCAAATGACTAAACCATTTTTTTCTCTTTTCCTGATACTTCTTTCTAGTTTTATTTATGCGTCTGATAATCAATTAACACCAAGGGAAAAGGCCGATGGCTGGCAGCTGCTTTTTGATGGTAAAGACATGTCTCAATGGCGCAATTTTAAGCAAGCAGATTTAAATCCATTATGGGTGATCGAAGATGGGGCGATGAAACTCAGCGGTCCTAATGGTGGAGATATTATAACCAAGAATAGCTACAAGAATTTCGATTTCAAAATCGACTGGAAAATTGCCAAAGCAGGTAACAGTGGAATTCTCATAATGGCGGATGAAGAAGGTAAGTATATCTTTTCACATGCGCCAGAAATTCAAATTTTAGATAACGAACGCCACAGTGACAATAAACTTGAAGATCATCTTTCTGGCTCCCTTTACGATATGGTAGCGCCGCATGAATCTTCATTTAAACCTGCTGGCGAATGGAATTCTGTACGTATTCGATTGGAGGATAATCTGCTGCAAGTTTGGCAAAACGATGTCATGACCACTAATATCGTGGTCGGCAGTCTTACTTGGGATAAATTAGTTAAGGCCAGTAAGTTCGCCACCTGGGAAGGCTTTGGAAAAAATGCTCAAGGGCATATAGGTTTGCAAGATCATGGCGATCAAGTTTGGTTTAAGAACATTAAAATCAAATCTCTAGATTGATCACGATGTTTTGTATACCAAGCTAAACAACAGAAGAATAAAAATAAGGAGTTGTAACTATGTCTGATAAAGTCCATCAGGTAGTTGTCGTAGGTTCTGGCGCCGGTGGTGCTATGGCCGCCTATGAACTGACCAAAGCCGGTATTCCTGTATTAATGCTAGAAGCAGGTAGAGATTATGATCCTAAAACCGAAACACCTATGTTCAATACAAATTATCAAGCGCCGTTAATGGGCACAAGTAACGTAGACAAAGATTTCGGATTTTATGACGCTACTGTGGATGGCGGTTGGACGGTGCCTGATGAGCCATATACCACAGGTGAAGGTTCAGAATTTTTATGGTGGCGAGCACGCATGTTAGGCGGGCGGACCAATCACTGGGGACGTTATTCCTTAAGGTTTAGCGAACATGATTTTAAAGGCAAATCAAGAGACGGCTTGGGGGCGGATTGGCCGTTTGAATATGATGATATTGCCCCTTGGTATGACAAGACGGAATCTCTGATTGGGGTTTGCGGTGCAAATATGGATTTAGACGATATGCCTAAATCTTCCCCTGGCGTTTTACAACCACCGCCTAAACCTAGAGTACCCGAACTATTGGTAGCGGCAGCTGCAAAGAAGCTTGGTATAGCATTAGCGCCAATGCATAGGGCGGTATTAACTCAGCCGCTAGATGACAGACAAAAATGTTTTTATGCCACTAGTTGTGGTCGAGGTTGCTCTATCGGCGCAGCATTTCAAACCACAACCTCACTGATCCCCATGGCTAAGGCTACGGGATTGTTAGAGGTTGTAACCGATGCCATGGTGAGCCAAGTTAACACAGATGCTGATGGTAAAGTAACAGGCGTCACTTATGTTAACAAAAAGACCTCAAAATCAAATACTGTTAATGCAAAGATCGTTATATTAGCGGCTAGTGCCTGCGAAAGTGCGCGCATAATGCTCAATTCTAAAAGTGACAAACACCCCAATGGTGTTGCTAATTCCAGTGGACAGGTTGGGCGTAACATTATGGACTCTACAGGTACTGGATTAGGTGCCACTATCCCTTTATTGAAAAATCGTCCTCGGTATAACGAAGATGGTCACACAGCAAATCATTTATTTGTACCCTGGTGGGGACATGAGCAACAAGCTAAGGGCGAATTAGATTTTCCTCGCGGATACCATTTTGAAATTGGTAGCGGTTTTCGCGAACCTGGTGCTTATGTATCAGGGAATTTCCAAGGTTACGGTGATCAGTTAAAAGACGAAGTAAAATCCAATTATGGCGCCGGTGTCTATTTTGCTCTAAGAGGCGAGATGCTACCAAACGATAACTGCTATATGGAAATCGATGAGGAAGTTAAAGATAAATGGGGTATCCCAGTGGCGAAATTCCATTGGAAGTGGTCTGAACATGAAATTAATCAAGTGGCTCATGGGTTAAAAACAGCCAAGGAAATTTTAACTACAATGGGCGCCGAGGTTGGTGAATTGCCTGCACCAGAAGATGCAATTCTAAAAGGTGGACAAATCATTCATGAGGTTGGTGCTACTCGCATGGGAAAATCACCAAAAGACTCGGTTTGTAATCAGTGGGGGCAAACCTGGGATTGCGACAACTTGTTCGTGATGGATGGTGGTGTCTTTGCCTCAAATCCACATAAAAATTGTACCCTTACCATTTTGACTTTAGCCATGCGAAACGCCAATCATTTAGCTGGCCAAATTCAACAGGGAGTTTATTAAGATGACTGTTGATAAAGATAATTTTAAACAACAAGAAATGTCATACACGCCAAGCATGACTAGACGAGAAAGCCTGAAATGGTTAGGTATTTTGGCGGCCAGCGCAGCTTTGCCAAGTTTGGGAGCTTGTTCAGACGTCGTTAGCTCTAAGGATGCAAACTTAACGGCGGGGCATTGGCCGAAGTTAGATTTAGCGCCAATAAGTGCAAAGGGCTATGGTAAAGATCCTAATATGGTTATTCCGCCAGAATCACCTTGGCCGCTAACGTTATCGCAATCGCAATTACAACAAGTGGCTGTGGTGGCCGACATTATTCTGCCAGGAAAAGATGGTAATCCAGCGGCATCTAAAATCAAGGTACCGGACGTTGTAAATGAATGGATAAGTGCTCCTTATTCTGCTCAGCAGCGAGATCGAATAACCTTTTTAACACTGTTGGCTTGGTTAGATGACGAAGCAAAAATGCGGTTCAAAAAAGATTTCATATCTTGCTCTAGTGTGCAAAGACTGCAAATAATTGACGATATTGCTTATCAGCACGAGAAGGTATCAGAGGCATTTGCACCACCAACGTCTGCATTTTCACGTTTTCGCAGTTTTGTACTAGCGGCCTATTTTTGTTCGCCAACAGGCATTAAAGAATTAGGCTATCAAGGCAATGTACCCATTGCTGGGGATTACCCTGGCCCAACTGATGAGGCCATGGCACACTTAGACGATGTGCTAGATAAACTAGGTTTGTCAGAGTTTGCTTTTACTATGCCAAGCACTGACTAAAACGTTAACTTTCGACTGCAAGTCACTAAGACTTGCAGTCTCACATAATTGTTTTTACTTAGTGGATTTTCGTCATTGAAACTTATTTTGTTACCAGGAATGGACGGAACGGGAGATTTATTCCAACCCTTACTAGAGCAACTCCCAAATTCTTTAGATATTGAAGTTATTCCGTTAAATAGTTTAGAGGGGAATTCATATTCTGAACAGATAAATGAAATTGTGACTAAATTAGGCAACCATCCAATTACCCTTATAGCCGAATCCTATTCAGGTAGAATTGCTTATGAACTCGCTAGAATTCTGCGAAATCAGGTAGTACAGATAATATTTATAGCCAGTTTTATAACGCCACCTATATTTCTTTGTAAAATTGGTCAATTTCTACCAAAGAATGCTTTTAATACTAGGTATTTGCCTAGAGCGCTTCTTGATTATATTGGCTTCAGCGGCTTCGGTGACCAAGAGCTAAAGAATTGGATTTCGAGTGTCATTCAAACTGTACCTTCGAAGACCTTTCACCGACGTATTAGCAACATGGCGAATTTATCTCCCCCAGAAGAAAAGCTAGAAGTTGTAACTACTTACCTGCGCCCTACAAATGATCGACTAGTAGAAGCATCGGCTGTTAAGCAATTGACCAAATTTCTACCTAAAACAAATGTAATTAATATTGAAGGTGGGCATTTTATTGCGCAAACAAATCCCTTAATTTGTGCTCAAATAATTATCAATAGAGTCGTTGGAGCCTAATTTTTTATTGTTTTGGCTGACAAATAAAACTTGAATTTGTCCAAATTTGCCCTCATCTACGTACTTAATTGCTTCAAGAACTCAACTAATAGTTTTACGGTCTCAGTAACTTACCTTAGCATTTCACTATATTGTAGATAATTGATGTTTGATAACGTTTTGCACGATTTTTTAATAATTTGGGCTACTATAGATCCTATTGGCACTATGGCTTTGTTTGCCGGGTTGACGGCAACGCTTCCAGCGAAAGAGCGTCGAAAGACCGCTTATAAAACTATCTTGTATGCTTCATTGATTTTGATTGGCTCCATTGTACTTGGCCAAATATTGTTAACATCAATGGGCATCAGTTTATTGTCGTTTCAGGTAGCGGGTGGCATCATACTTTTCCTATTCGGGTTACAAATGATCTTTACCCACAATAATATGGACGAAACTACAGAGCCAAGACACGATATTTCCGTTTTTCCTTTGGCAATACCAGCCACGGCCTCACCCGGTGCTATTCTTGCGGTGATTTTAATCACTGATAACAATCTTTATTCTATTGAAGAGCAAATGGTTACTACTGCTACCATGCTTATTGTACTCTTAATTACCTTGGTATTGATGTTACTTTCTGGCCGCATAATAAGGATGATTGGTTTGGGCGGAGCATCTTTATTGACGCGATTAATGGGCATGATATTAGCTGCACTATCAGTTGAATTTATTTTGGAAGCGTTTGGATTAGAGCAAGGGCTTAATGCAATGGTATCCTTGGTAGGTTAGTTAATTCAGCTGATTTTGGGGCTTACAACATTCGTTGCAATTTATTTCGAGCCTTAAGCGTTGGGCATTCTAACCCCAAGGAAAATGAAGTTGAAATTTGTTGAAACTAATTTCGATATAAAGTCTTAATTAAGTGATATCCGAAGCGGGTTTTAACCGGACCATGCACTACCAAAATATCTTTTTTGAAGACTATATCATCAAATGCCTTCACCATTTGACCGCGTCGAAATTCACCTAGATCACCGCCTTTTTTCCCAGACGGACAAATGGAGTGTTTTTTGGCAAGAGAGCCAAAATCCTTCCCCTTTTTAATTTGATTTAGAATAGATTGAGCTTCGTTCTCGGTTTTTACTAAAATATGCAGCGCGCAGGCTATAGACATTATTTATCCTAAGCAACTTTATATGTATGTGCCTATTCTACTCCAAAAATACCAATTCAAATTCATTAATTATTTGAGGTGCTGGAATTTTAATAATCCTTTCTGCTTTGCCATTAACATCTAAAAATCGTTGAATTACTACGCTATCCCCCTCAATGCTGACAATTTGGTTCCCTTCTACATTCGCGATACCGTCATCTTGCCAACCACTTACCATGCGTTCGCTAACTGAAATTGGCGGTAATGAAAACACTTTATTGGTAATAGGTAATCCTGGGGTGGTACGTTTTGTTGGCAGGGCAATTATTTGATAGTTAACCGGAATATACATTTGTCCCAAAGCAGGCAAAGAAAATTGGATTATTGATTCTGAAGCTACTTCGGTAGCATATAAATCATCTCCAATCTGAACCTCACCCAAATCAAGAGTTTCTAGTTGTCCTGACACTCCTGCAACCAGCGCATCAGCGGCAATTTGACTCACTAGCTCCTTAGCTACAACGGTGACTCGTTGAGGATTCTGAGGATTATCAAAAGAGGCTGGATCTACATATAATGAATAAGAGATACTATTGTCGAGGTCAAATTGAAAGGATATTGGCGCATAAATGGTCGCTTCAAATACCTCAATGCCGTTAAAATTCCCTGAAATTTCAACACCGTAAATAAAGGCAAAGCCCGGAATTTTGTTCTTGTTGCTTGAAGAGCTGGTACTACATTAAAGTGTTGATCAAACAAAGCTAAGTTTAAATCTGAAGATGCGTTCATTAAGCCTTCTGCCATTTGTTGCGCTATTTGCGTAAACATCATGGCTGCGAGTGTTTCAAAATCCGTGCAATCCGTTTCGCAATAGTCAGGCAGCACAACTAAGGTCAAATCAAGGGACATTGGTTGACATAGGTCATCTTCAGGGTGAATTCTCAAAGGTAATTTCCGGTCGTTATCTTCAACTCGTACTAAGTAGGTAATTCCTGAAACACGAGAGTTATTAGATGAAGAGAAAGCGCTATAAGAATTGCTTTCAAATTCAATATCGTCTTGGCGTATGCGTAAAATCGCTAAATCTCCAATTCTTGAGCGAATCCAATTGGGTACAGCGGTAGTTTCATTCCAGTTGTTATCTTTAAGGTGGGATAAGGACTGCATGACAAAATCTTCGGCAAAGTGATTAAGTCCACTGCGCTCTATAGTTTATAATGTTACCGAATCTAAACTAGGGATAAATTTATTATCTTCGCTGATGCTTAATCTCAGCTGCGCGTTTTCAGAGAAATCTCCATCACCATGGGCCACTAACAATGGAGGTTGTAGAGTATCACCATTGTTTGAAACTAAATTTCCTTCCACGGCGGTTCTTTCGGGAGGGTGCCCGTGACAACCCATTAAAATGAAAGTAATAAGGTATAAAATGGCTGATCCGTTAGCAGTTTTCATAGATTGTCCTCGAGTTACTCTCCCTTTATATAAACAGTGCAGTATAAACTTTGAACAATTAAATAAGATCTATGTATTTACTACCTCAGTTAAATTAAACCTTCCTAAGCGCTTAATTTATTCGACCTTTAAAGGTCTTTAAATTTTTTGATCATAATAAAAAATCCGTCTTTCGGTTTCGTAGTAATAAAACTGCTATTGGCAGCAACAGTAGTGTCACTGTAGAGGAGATAGGAACTGTATTAGCCGGTTCTCTGACCAAAAGTACACCAAATTCCATATCTGAAAAGTCATTTGTGAAAGTTGGATGATCATCACCTATCACCACTACAGGGTCATAGTCGGAATAAAAAGACCCCAAGCTACGATAGAAACCATCGCTATCAGCGTCTTCGCCAAAGAGCATATTCGAAAAAGCAGGTCCTGGAGAAAATACAACTCCCATAATATTGGTGAAATCACGCCATAAATTGACGCCGCCT
Source organism: Glaciecola sp. 1036 (assembly GCF_050306235.1). Lineage (NCBI taxonomy): Bacteria > Pseudomonadati > Pseudomonadota > Gammaproteobacteria > Alteromonadales > Alteromonadaceae > Glaciecola > Glaciecola sp. 1036. Next base: position 249,130 of record NZ_JBLWFH010000005.1, read on the forward strand.
GCAGTGTGGTCAAGGGTTGCACCTACAGAAGTATTTTCATCTAACGCTGGCGACCAATCTTCAGCAGCGAAAAAAACGTTCATTAGATCAACAACTTCTTGGTTATAAGCTAATCGCCACCCTTCAGGCTGGTAAATGTTTAATGCTTGTTGAATACTCATATTTGCAGTCTCGGGCCATCTTAACCATTCTAATGAATTTCCGCTTACGATTTGCGTATCAGTATTTAAGGTAAATCCGTTGATGGTAAGCAACGACGCTTTAGTTGGAAAAGCCAAAGTAAAAAGAAATAATACCGCAATCTTTAGCAAAAAAGGTTTCATTGTGATTTACCTATGAGCATTTATTTTATCGTTACTTTAGTATAGTTCGAAAAAATTTATATTCTACCCATAGCCTCTGGCTATTCAAACGCTATTTGAATGCTTTTTCACCTAGAGGAAAAATAGATTGCTTTTTTGCAGGGGAGCAATAATCTTTTTAAAAAGTGTAATAAAATAAAACCTTGATACAAGTGAATTCAACACCAAAGCATCGTCGGATTACTTTACATTTGAGTTCAAGTATTTTGCTAACTCTTTGATTTTATTATTCTGGAATAAAACTTGCTGAGCTAATCCCACAGTCGTTTTTTATTTAGTTTTACAATGAAATTTTTATCAGTACTTTTCCTAACGGGGATATTATTCACTTCTTATACCGCTAAATCAGCGTTAGTGACTTATAACTTTGAAGGATATGCAAGCTTTGGTTATGCGGGTAATTCAACAACAGAAGGATATGTGGTTCGAAATTGGTTTGGCGCTGAACCTATAGATCCTTCGAGACCTGTGACGTCGCCGGCAAGTATTAAGTTTGCACTAACAGTCGATGATCAAAATTCACCTAATTCGTATACTTCAAGTAATGGCGCTATCGTTGCTGAATATGCCCAATATACACTGGAAAGTTTGACCTTTTGGTTAGGCACTCAAAGTTGGAGTCAAACTCAAGGTGTGCAAATGACGGTTTTAAATGGTATCGCTGAAGATCCCGGATACAATACTCATGACAGAATTTCTTTTTTTAGCCAAGAAGATTCGTTTTTAGGCCTAAACCGCAATCTATCAATGTTAAGTTCGTATTTTGTAGGTCAAGCAGATGAAAACACCTTTTCGATGTCTGATACTTCTGCGCTTGCCTTTTTTAATGACTTACATGATCCAAATAACGAGCGTAATTCACCTACAGGTACATTGAGATATTTGTGGGAAGACCCTACCACTCCAGGTTTCCAATATGTTGGCGAAATAAATTTAGGTAATATTCAACTAACAGCTGTAGAAACCGCCAACGTATCTGCGCCCACGACTTTTTTGATGTTATCTAGCATGCTGCTGATAGGTGGTTTAGCCCAAAAGCAACGTAAAAAATAACGTTAAAATCTTACGAGGAAGCTTAACAGGCTTCCTCAACTATCTATTTAGTTTTCTTGTCCAAAAAAGTTGTCAAAGCATTACTAAAAGTCGAGGCGTCGCACCATGGGTCAGCATGCCCACAGTCTTTATCTAATTCGATAAAATTAGCATCAATCAAATCAGCAAACTCTCTAGCCGGCTGAGGTGTCACAACTCGATCATCGGCACCTACAATAATCAAAAACTCACCTTTTACCTTGCTCGCAGCTAATGACATATCATTATTAAAATCCATTGCAATGTTATGGGTGAGCATAGCTTGGGTTTGTCTTATTTGATTCCAGGCTTTTCCCGTGGTCATATTAATTCGCTGGGCATTTTCATTAATTCTAGTAGCAATGATTTCTCTTGGAATATCAAGGCTTAGTTTCTCAGGCACAGCACCTAAAAGTTGTATACCCGCAAGCACTTCTAAAGGGGCATTGCATTGGCATTCTAAAAATTGTTTTAACAGCTTGTTTCGGGTGGTCCAATGCGCAATATCAAATGTGGCTAATCGAGGCGAAGCAATGGCTATAGCATATTTTGAAGAAACTTCAGGGTATTGAACTGCAAATTGAAAAGCTTGCATTCCTCCCATAGAAAGCCCAACGACAGCATATAGCTGCTCTATCTGTAAAACTTCTACAAGAAGACGATGTTGGATACTAACCAAATCTGCCATAGTAAATTGGGGAAATTTTTCGTTTGATTGGGTTGCACTGTTGGAAGGTGATGAGGAAATATGGTTGCCCAAGGCATCTATTATAATGATGAAAAATTTTTTTGGATCTATATATTCAGCGTCAGCTAAATAAGCATGTCCTTCAGAGGTACCGCCGTACCATGTTGGTACTAGAATGGCGTTAGATTTTGCTTTATTAAGGGCCCCGAAGGTTCGATAACCTATATTGCATGGAGAAATAACTTGACCAGCAATGAGCTCGCAGGATTTAAAGTGGGCATATTTTTGCTCACTCGCTGCCACAGGTTCTGATATTACAAAGTAACTAGAGAGGAATAGCAGAAACGCGTATTTAAGATAAGTGCTCACTTTACTATCCATCCTTTCCTTGATGCTTTTTTTTGTTGTACCTTAAATGACAATCTTTTACTAGGTTTGGCTTTCTTTTTCCGCAATGACTATCTTTAAAATAAATTTTATTATCAACATTTCATTGATAGTTAAGCAATTATAGCCTTCTTAATAGCCAAAAATAATAATAGTAGAATTTCTCTAACATCTTAAAAGGCAATCTAGCCTACTAAGCGCAACTAAGTTGGAGCAATTATTATGTTAGTGAACGGAAAATGGGATGCAGATTGGCAACCCGTGCAAAAGAAAGATAAAGACGGCAGATTCATTCGTCAGGTATCGTCATTTCGCAATTGGATAACCCCAGATGGCGAAGCAGGTCCGACTGGTGAAGGCGGGTTCAAGGCTGAAGCAGGGCGATATCACCTGTATGTAGCCTATATTTGTCCATGGGCATCTAGAGCATTAGCTGTGAGAGCGCTTAAACACTTGGAAGACTATATCTCAGTTTCAGTTGTTGATCCTCGCATGAGTGACCAAGGCTGGAAATTTGGTGAATACCCTGAATCTACAGATGATCCTTTAAATCAAGCCACTTACATGCATCAAATTTACACTAAGGTAGATCCTGTTTTTACAGGTAGAGCAACTGTTCCTGTGTTATGGGACAAGAAGCGCAATACCATAGTGAATAATGAGTCAGCAGACATTCTACGAATGTTAAACAGTGCATTTTCGAACTTAACCGATGCGGGACCAAACTTATATCCGTCTGAATTGGCAGCAGAAATAGACGAACTGAATGCTGAAATTTATTCCAAGCTAAACAATGGTGTATATCAGGCTGGTTTCGCTTCTAGCCAGCAAGCCTATGAAGAAGCCTATAAGAATGTATTTAGTACTTTAGATAAATTAGAAAACCAATTGTCAGACGGTCGCCAGTTTTTGTTCGGAGACAAGTTAACAGAAACCGATATTCGATTGTTTGTAACGCTAGTTCGATTTGATGCCGCCTACTATGGACTTTTTAAATGTAATCGAAATTTGATTCAGCAGATGTCATTCATGTATCCCTATATGAACCGCATTTGGCAACTACAAGGAATAGCGGAAACCGTTAACTTGGATCATATAAAGACAGGCTACTATTCCATCAAGGCGTTAAATCCAAATAAAATTATCCCCAAAGGACCTCTTGTTTAGAGGTCCTTACATCCTTAGGTATTAAATAAGCCGATTAATCTATTTAACATTCCAAAACTTTACCCCATAGGTTTCCCATAGGTTTTCCATAGACTATTAGACTGCTTATTCTTTTATGGTAGAGGCTAGGAATCTCGTGCTTCGAGATATTTTCGTGACCAAGCCAACTATCATTCAAGGAGGAACCAAGGAATGAGGAAATTTTTTGCTAACTACAAGGGCCGAGAAGCCGAATTCGTTATTCAAAAAATATTATTTTTTACCATACTCTTAATCTTCAATACGCAATTAGCTCAGGCTAGATTGGTGTTAGTGCAAAGCGATGAAGCTTTCGACAATGCTACCCAACTACAATTTTTACCTGAATACGGGTTTGGTGCAGGGCAGAGCCAATTGCAGTTTAGCGTAGGCGCTACTACCTTTGACTTCAACAATACCAGTCCAATAGGAACCTTAGGTCAGAATACTATTGTCGCTTGGAACCCAGACCCTATTATTGTGAGCTTTTCTCCTGGCGTTCAAAGCGTTGGTTTCATTTTTACCAGTGGTGAGTGCAGTGGCAGGGCCCGCTTTGTCGGTACCTTGGGGACTGAAGACCATACTTTAGAGTTTGGTGCCTTTAATTGATTTTTAGGTGCCACAGATATTGGAGACATTACATCCGCGGAGCTTTACAGTACTTGTGCATTTGGCTCATTCAGGGACATGTATTTCGATACTAATGCCATCAACCCTCCGCCAACTGAATCTGCAGATTTGGCTATAGTTCAATTACTGCCTTCAGAAGCAAGCCAAGATAATAATCCAACAGATGTTCCTTTTGACGCGGTGAATTTTGGTCCTGATAATGCGCCCGATGCCAGACTTTATGTGATTCCCCCCACGCACATGGAGATTATTGCAACCAGCCCGACAACACCAGTTAATAACGGTAATGATGCTATAGTAGAATTTGAAATCGGAGATGTTAACAATGGCTCCACCACAAGAACCACAGCCACGGTAGAGTTCCCTCCCTTTTACGCTTCAGGCACCGGCGATGAATATACGGGGTTTTTTCGTTGTAATTCTAGGCTATTGACCATAGGCACAGTGACTTCTGGCGCTATCGATAGTAATTTGTTAAACAATACAATGCTTTCCACAACGCGCTTTGATAACACTTCAAGGCAAAGTGAGCCTGAAATATGCAACAATGGCATAGATGATGATTGTGACGGTCGAACAGACTGTGCGGATAGTGGTTGTTCTTCATCGCCTGCTTGTGCGCCTCCGGTGTTTATTAATAATCCAACACCACCTGATAGATGCATAATCAATGGTAATACAGTGACTTGCTTTAATGGGGAGGATATCGATAATTTTCCCACAGATCCCAATAATATTCCTAATCCCCCACCGCCACAATCGTGCAATTTAAGAGATTTACATGACAATCCAATACCAGCGCCAGCTTGTTGTTGTTCTCATGGACCATGCGATAGAGCTCGATGTGAAGCGATAAATGCAGAACAGATACGGACGGATACGAATTGGGTAGAGCATGCGATTGAAGACCCTGATTTTCCTTCCGTGCCTGATCTAGGTGTGGTGCAGTGCTTTAGAGATGATGAAGATTCTGATGAATGGACGGTAGTACTTTATAATAAGGGAACGGCATTTGCGCATAACGCTAGCGCTCGAATAATAAATGCTCCCGAAGGAATCAATGTTATTGATGGGAATGTTCGTTTTGGTCGTTCGGATGATACAGACCCTGAAGTGATAGGTACTGTGGTTCCAATGGGAAGTACTCATAGTATAGATAAAGCGCACTTTACCGCAGATACTTCAGCCTCAGTATGTAAGGCACTTACTTGGCAAATAACCTATCTGACGTCTGATGAAGAAACATATACGATAGAAGTTCAAGTTTCCGCAGACAGGGACAACGATGGTGTAGCAGATGAAGACGACAATTGTCCTGATACAGCTAACCTGAATCAACTTGATTCCGACCAAGATGGGCAAGGAGATGCTTGTGATATTCCAGAGCCTCTAGTTTGTGGAGATTTGGATGGCGATAGGGACGTTGATAATCTTGATAGAATGCGCTTTATGTCGGCACTTCGCTCTACCAGCGACGATACGAATTACATAGAATTAGCTGATTTCGATAATAATCAACAAATCGATTTTGCGGACTACCAAGCTTGGTATAGTTGTTATACGAATTATATTTCGCAGTAACTAAGTCTGTAGTGGGTGGGTTGATGGCTTCATTCCACTCTTTAAACTCTAGACTACTGATTTAAAGTTGTTTACTTAGGATGGTTGAATCTACAAGGTTCAACCATTTTTTTCGTTTAGTCCAAAAGTACCGAGTCAACTTGTTCAAAGGTTTCAAACATTGGTTTGCCGAAATAGTAGCCTTGTTGTTTAAAAATGCCCATTTCGATTAAACGGTCTCTTTCTGCTCGGGTTTCTACGCCTTCAGCCAAAACGGTAATACCTAAATCTTTACAAAGCTGGGAAACATGAGAAACAATCAACTGTTTACGTTTTGAACTATCGATATCTCTAATCAAAGTGATATCTAACTTAATAATGTCAGGTTGTAAGGATACTAACCAATCGAGATTTGCGTGTTTAGAGCCGAAGTCATCTAAAGCGGTGCGAAAGCCCATGCTTTTATAGCTTTCGATAATATTATAAAGGTGAGGTAAGTCGGCAACATGGTCAGTTTCTACTATTTCAAAACTGATTTTATCCAAGGGAAAACCATAGTCTCTTGCCGCCGCCAAGGTTGTTCGAATACAGTGCTCAGGTTTATAAACAGCACCAGGCATGAAATTGATACTGAGGTTTTTATCTAGTTTCGCCGAAGCTGCTAAAGCGATTGATTTCACGCGGCAGGCTTGATCAAATCGATACACATTTTCTGTGGTCACTTTTTTAAGTACTTCAAAAGCTGACTCACCGTTTAAACCTCTTACAAGGCTTTCATATCCGTAAACTTCAGCTTTCTCTAAATCAACCAAAGGTTGAAATGCCATTGAAAAATTAAAGTCTAAATTTTTGCCATTTCGACAAGCGTTACAAGACAACGAAGGCGCTTGTTGTTCTGTAATATGAATGGGCAATTTATCGGTTTGAAAATAAGGTGAACTCAAGTCATTTATCCTGTTTATCAGAAAATTTAATTTGTTCGAAAATAGTCTGTCGCGCTTTCCAAATAATGTTTTTTATAACGGCAAATTGTCGTTTTTATTTAGTTGCCCCTGATCATCCAAAATATAATGCTCAAGATCATTAGCTAGAATCAAGTTTCCCGAATAATACTGCTTAGCCTCATCTTCAACTTCTTGGATATTATGTCCTTTTGTAGACTTTATTTTACTGTAGTTAAGAGCTTCTATCGAATGGTAGCGAGCACTAAAATGGGTAAGGACGAGATTGGGTATGTTATGCCTTTCAGCAAAACTAGCGACAGCCTTAGCACTGCTATGCATAGGTGATTTACCCACTTTATCGGATATTTCTTGGGTGTAGGTCGACTCGTGCATTAATACATGCGCGCCCTCAGCAACATCTGCCAGTTTTTCAGGGGTATCGTTGTCGCCTGACACAATAATGCGTTTGCGATCTTGGTTTACTTGTCGATAGTCGTTGGCAACTATAGTTCGACCATCACTAAGCTGAACGTCTATCCCTTGTTGTATTTTGCCCCACAATGGACCTTGAGAAATACCATCATCCATAAGCTTTTGTCTATCGAGTTGTACTTTTTTAATGGTCTTGGTAAACACAAATGCATGGGTAGGTACTCGATGTGAAAGTGGAACAGCCTTGACTTCAATAGCATCATCGGAAAATAAAACGCCCTTGCTGTGGGTATGAATGAACTCCATTGGGTAGTTAACAAACATATCGCTTAACAATTGCGTTTGTTTGATAAAGGTCTCAATTTCAGGTGGGCATATTATTGTTAGAGGCTCAGTACGTCCTACCATAGCCGCCGTAGCTAGTAATCCCGGCAATCCGTAGGTGTGATCACCATGTACATGAGTGATAAAAATCGCCCTTAAATTGGCTAAGGAAAGAGGTAAATGCAGCAATCTATGCTGAGTACCTTCGCCGCAATCGACTAGGTACCAAGGCTTTCTGTTGGTAATGCAAACAGCAGTTGCTGATACGTTTCTCGCTTTGGTAGGGACTCCCGATGAAGTACCTAAGATAAATAGCTCCATAAAAATGCTTGAATTAAGGTATGGTAACCAAGTTATAAAGGTTTGTTTAACAATACCTGATGTTCAAGCAACTAACATCCTTTTGTTGCTCAATTTCACAAACTTTATTGTTGTGCTTGATGCGCTTCTTGATCTGCTCGCTTGTCAATTTTATGCTGATCTTCGGACCGGCCTTGACGCCAATAACTGCTGATATAGAGCTGTTGTCTCGGCACTTGATATTCTGAACCTAGAATACTTCGTAAGGTCCGCATGGAAGAAAACTCACATGCTACCCAAACAGCTGGCGTTCCCTCTAGCCATTCAATAGCCGAAAGCGCACTGGGCAAATCTTCACCGTACTCTTTTATCCGCCAAATTATGCGCATATTGTCGGGCAAATCTAACGTCTGGATATCATCTTTTGTCGCGACTTCTATCACCACAAAGCCTTGGGTAACTGTAGGTAATTCCTCAAGGTAATTGCTGATAGCTGGTAATGATGTCATATCGCCCATAAACAACACCCAATCATAATCAGATGCTAAGGCTTTGCTAGCTCCTGGACCAGCAACCAGAATTTGCTCGCCCTTGGTCGCCTGCTTCGCCCAATAGGATGCAGGACCACTTTCAACGGTATCACCATGCAGGGCAAAATCGACCACTAAACGTAGATTTACAGGATCAAACTCGCGCACAGTGTAGGTCCGCATCACGACTTTTTGATTTTCTGTTGACGGCGCTGTTAATGCTTCACCATAACCATTAAACAAAAGCTTTATATAGCTTCCCGATTGCACCTCAGGAAATCGCTTGAGATCATCGCCAACAAATTCGATTCGGCGCATATTTGGGGTAAGCTGAACACTTTGGTCAACAGTTAATAAATATGGCATTCTTTTGTTCATAAACTCTCCTTTTCTCATTAATTGTAAATGATAATTATTATCAATTAAAAGTGAGAAAAAGTGCATTTATTGTTCGATTAAATCGAATTGCGGCTTTTTTGGAAACTAAAAAAGCCCCGGGATCAAATCTGATTCGGGGCTTGGTATACTTAGTAAAACCTTATTGAATGTTGGTTTTAAGACCTCTTCTGATTAACAGCGCATCCGTAGTAGGTTCTTGACCACGGAAAGCTTTATAGCTTTCCATTGGAGGACGAGAATTACCTACTTCAAGAATATTTTTGCGGTATCGCATACCATTTTCTAAGGTCAAACCGCCATTTTGTTGAATAAAGGCAAATGCATCAGCGGCTAATATTTCACTCCACATGTATGCATAATATCCCGCAGAATAACCACCGCCCATAGAGTGAGAGAAGTAAGTTGAGCGATATCTTGGTGGAACCGCTTCAAGATTTACACCGTGTTTTTCTAAGGCTTTTTGCTCAAAAGCACTGACATCTTCTACTTTATCGCCAGCTTTTCGCATATGCCATTCCATATCGAGTAAAGCTGCTGACATATATTCAAGGGTATCAAAGCCCATGTTAAACGTGCGAGAAGTCATAACTTTTTTCAACAAATCTGCAGGAATGGCTTCACCGGTTTGATAATGTTTTGCATAATTTGCGATGACTTCAGGGTGAGCTGCCCAGTCCTCTTCGAAAGTAGAAGGAAACTCAACAAAATCTCGTGATACTGAAGTGCCCGCTAGGCTAGGGTACGCCACATCAGATAACATTCCATGTAACCCATGCCCCAACTCATGGAACATAGTGGTGACATGGTCATAGCTAATAAGCGTGGGCTCGCCTTCAGGGGCTTTAGGAATATTCATGACATTTACCACTACTGGTTTCTTACCTAGTAGTTTAGATTGTCCTACGAAAGAAGACATCCAGGCACCGCCACGTTTACCGTCTCTGGCGTAATAATCGGCATAAAAGATTGCTTTACTTTCTCCGTCAATATCAAATAACTCATAGGCTTTTACGTCAGGATGGTACACAGGCAGATCTGGACGAGGCTCGAAGGTCACGCCATATAAACGATTCATGGTGTAGAACAATCCGTCTTCAAGCACTCGGTTAAACTCGAAATATTGACGCACTTCTTCTTCATCTAAATCATATCTGGCTTGTCTCACTTGCTCTGCATAATAAGCCCAATCCCAAGGTTTAACGTTAAAGTCTCCGCCTTGAGTGTCAATGATGGTTTGAATATCAGCGGCTTCACGCTCAACATTTGCAACCACCGCAGGCACCATGCTACCGAACATATCGAGTACTGCGTCTGGAGTTTTTGCCATTTGCGCATTTAACGAATAGTCAGCCCAGGTGTCATAACCTAATATAGCGGCTTTTTCTGCGCGAAGTTCGGTTAGACGAGCTACTAATGGACGATTATCCGTTTCACCACTTTGAGCACGATTGGCAGAAGCTTCCCAAACACGTTGTCTAAGTTCACGATTATCCAAAGACGCTAAAATAGGTTGGCGAGTAGTGTTTGTAATAGACAGTAAATACTTATCTTCTAAGCCTTCTTTTTCTGCGGCTAGTTTGGCAGCTTTAATTCTAGATTCACTCAATCCCGCTAATTCTTCAACATTCTCAACGACAACTGCGATCTTTTTAGTTTCGGCTAAAAGGTTTTGAGAAAACTGTGTTGTTAGTGTGGAGTGCTCTTCATTAATTGCACGAATTTTAGTTTTTTGCTCTTCGTTTAATTTGGCGCCTGCGCGAACAAAATCATCATAATAGACGTCAATTAACCGCATTGCCTCAGCATCCAAATCAAGTTCATCACGTTGTTCATATAGTGTTTCTATGCGTGCGAACAAATCTGCATTCAACATGATATTGTCATTATGAGCGGCAAGTTTAGGGGCTAGTTCTTTTTGAATTTCACGTCGCTTTTCATTACTGTCGGTGCCAACAAGATTATAAAAAACTCTCAGGGAACGGGTTAACAAAGCGCCACTTTTTTCCATTGCAACCAAGGTATTGTCAAAAGTAGGAGCCTCTGGATTTGCGGCGATGGCTTCTATTTCTTCAATTTTTTCAGCCATACCTTGTTCTATGGCGGGTAAAAAGTGCTTATCTTCAATGACATCAAAATTAGGCGCTTCGTAAGTCAGGTTACTTGCCGTTAATAGTGGATTATTCATAGTGTCAGTGGATGATGCTTGTTCTATAGTTGACCCTTGGCTTGTTTCCGATTGCGTAGTTGTTGGTTCGCTACATGCGGTGCCTAATAGTAGAGCACTAATTCCGATAGCTAATATTTTTTTTTGCATGGGTACTTCTCTGTCGTTTATTCTGGTTGTATTTATAATGTTTAAAGATGTTATACTATAACATCAATTCTCTTATCGTATAGATGTAAATCTATTCGATAGCTGCATTAAAAAGGGATTATTGAACAATTAAGACGTTATAAACGAATTGCTTTATACTGCTCGTTGTCTTTTTACAAGATGTCATGATAAACGGATTAACAGCTAAAAATTAAAATAAATTTCTGGGAAAACTAGTTACTAATGAAATCAAATATATTGTGCAGACTTTCTAGCATAGCAGCCTTAGCTGTATTATCCCTTGGATGTGCTAATACTGATCACCTAGCCTCAAAAGATGTAAGCCTTGTTCAACCTGCTACAATTTTACCTGCAAAAAATAACGGAGTAGCGGATACTCAAAATGTGTTTTCATTAAAAGTAGCAACATGGAACACAGAACATCTGGCTTATCCGATAGACGCAGGTTGTCGGCCTCGAAATCAAGCCGAAATTATACAGTTAAAACAATATATTGAAGCGGTGGATGCTGATATTTTTGCATTGCAAGAAGTAGCCTCTTCCCAAGCGGTTGCACAGTTATTTCCAGAAACCCAATGGCAAATTTATCTATCGGAACGCCCAGATAGTGATCCCTATGTTTGTCGCGAATCCGGTCATAACTCGACTCAACAAAAGGTTGCCTATGCGGTACGAAAAGACATTAAGGTTGATAAGGTAGAGAGTCTTTCAGCTTTTGGCTTAGATAATCCTGGTTTACGATATGGACTAGAATTGAAAGTTGATACTGCAACTGGCCCTCTATGGCTACTCAATGTACATATGAAAAGTGGTTGTTTTGTAGATAATTATAGCCGCAAAGATTCAGAAGCCTGTCAAACCTTTGCAAAACAAGCACCTATATTAGACGCTTGGATCGAAGAAAAAGAAGCAGAGCAGGCTAAGTATATGGTGTTAGGTGACTTTAATCATCGATTAAGCGCGCCTTATAATCATTTAACTCAACAATTATTGACCAATTCAGATGGTTCTGGCTCTAGCTTGAAAAATGCTACGGCCAACTTAATTGGTTGTCATCCATATTATCCTGCACCAATTGATCAGATTTTTGTTGGTGGATTAGCTAACAAATCAACTTCATTTAAAACCCAAGCGCATAATTTTACCGATATGCATCCTGACAATATGTTAAGTGATCATTGCGCAGTGTCAGTGAGCATAGCACAGCAGCAATTACCTATTACAAATGCGGTCAAATGGCTAACCCAAAGTAAGGAATATGAATTCTTAACAACCGCAATATATCAGCAGGCAGCGAATACCATTAACACCATGGATACACCAAAAGATAATTGGGTAGTGGTAATGGATGTAGATGAGACTGTGTTAGATAATAGTGCCTATCAAGTAGCGTTGGATGAAACAGGAGCGAGTTATACCTCTAAAACTTGGGATGACTGGGTCAAAAAAGAGCAAGCAGGGCTTGTTCCTGGCGTACAAAGTTTCATTCAAACAGTGTTAGCAAAAGGTGGAAAACTAGCCTTAGTAACCAATAGAAACAACGCACTTGATGCCTATACTTGGCGTAATTTGCAAGCCCAAGGACTTCCAGTTACAAAAGACAATACTTGTTTAATGGGGCGACTTGCTGAAGATAAAAGTGCAATTAATGGCACTACTATTATTAATGACAAGGACAGACGCCGTCAGTTAGTGAGTAGTGGTCAAGCGCAGTGTTTCGGAGTAACTGATAATTCTGACTGGGCCAACCCACACGAGATTGTAATGGAAGTCGGCGATAATATTGAAGACTTTACCGGTATTACCCAAGAAGAGGCAGAGATCGAAACACTCGCACCTCAATTTCCGGCTCGACTGATCTTGCTACCAAATCCTATGTATGGGTCTTGGTAATCAAAGATTTACACTTTTAAACTGTCAGGTCAGCGCGATTTAGGTGTATATCTATATTCGCTATCCTGGCAATTTTATGGCAATCACGAAGGAACTGAATGCTTGCTGAGTCACCTTTTCTATAGTTGTCATTCATGGCTAAATAAATAATGGCGGCTCGGGACATGCCAAAACTTATGCCTTTCACTTTATCTTTATCAATACCTGCATAGCCCATCATAAAACTTTCAGGGCTAGGTTGAGGAGTAACGGCTACGCCTTGCAAGTCGCTAACCGGCTTGGTGGAGCGTGGAATCAAGCTCTCGAACAAGGCTGCATATCCATATTTTTTTTGATACAGCCTTAAAAATTCTACACCACCATCTAACTCATCTTTGTCTTGGCAATATAAAACAATCTTGTCTGCCCTTTTGCTAGTTCCAGGGCCGGGAATTAACATTTTAGCTGAGCTGGGCATTTTGAACGTAGAGGGTACTTGGGAATTCATTTTCCTAACAATGGCAGTGAATACCTTTGGACAGAATAAGGATTGTGGCGTTACGTAAATGCGGTACATCGCCATATTCTTACTTCTAGGAGTACGATTCCATAAGAACTGGTCCAACATAAATGCTGGGTCTGACTTCACGAGTTCTTTGGCGGTTCTAGGTGCACGGAATCTTCTGGTAGTTTTATCAAAATAACTGTGTTGATAACTATCTTTACCAATATCTTGTAGTAGGGCAAGAGCTGCAGAATCGTTGTTTAGAAGATCTCTGAGCGAGTAAGCCATGTAAGATAGATGATCACCTCTAAAGTGAATGTCGTTTAAGCCCTGAAAGTAAAAAATCAAATCACGACTGACTAAAAATTCTGTTTCAAGTGATGTTAATAATTCACACCAATCGGGTTGCTCTATGCCTTCAAAATAATTGTAATAGTTATAGATTCGACGCGTGCATTCCGCTGCATTTTTTGCCTGCATTATGTGGTCACGATGATGCCAAGCTTTGATTGCAAATTCTAAAAAACCACCACTGGGGTCTGCCATCGAAAATTCCTTCAAATAGAGTTAAAAAAATTATTTCTATCTCTCAATACGAAGGTTGATCAGTGGAAGTTGCAGTGGCTAAAAATGCGAATAAAGCGCTAGTAGAGTATTACCAGCGCTTTACAGAAAAGACTTATAGATACTTTCTCAAAAAGTTGATATAAGCTTTTTGGGCCGCAATGCGGTTCTCTTTTTTAGTAAAGCCATGGCCCTCATCATCAAATAATACGTATTCCACTGGTACTTCATTGGCGCGCATATTTTCAACCATTTCATCACTTTCAATTTGCAACACCCTAGGGTCATTTGCGCCTTGAACGATAAGCACTGGACTTTGTATTTTATCCGCATGAAATAAAGGTGAAATCCGGGTAAGTCGCTCTTTGTCTGTGGCAGGGTCTCCTAACTCGTCATACAAGGCTTGTCTGAATGAACCCCACCAAGGTGGAATGCTTTCTAAGGTCCGAACCCAGTTGGTTACACCAAAAATGTTAATGCCTAGTTTAAACTCGTTAGTAAATGCCATGGCTGCCATTACCATGTATCCGCCATAGCTACCGCCCATAATGGCAATTTTATCTTGTTCCACCCAATCTAAAGATTGCAGATACTTTTTGGCGTACACTATATCTTGCAGGTCGTCTTCACCGTGTTTTTTATCATCTAAATGATAAAAGGTTTTTCCGTAACCTGAAGAGCCGCGATTATTCACATCAAAAATTGCGTAACCATTATTCACCAAATGTTGAATGGTTGGGTTATAGTCTTTTCGCGCTTGACCGCCTGGTCCACCATGCACTAACACAATAGCAGGTACCTTATTGTCGGCAGAGGCAGCATGAGGTCTATACAATAAGCCTGGTACAGATAATCCATCAAAACTTTCGAATCGTTCAACGGTACTTTCTACAAGTTCATCCGAGGACATTTTTGGATTGAGTGTCTTTGATAGCTTTTTGGCGCTGCTGCTCCCCAATTTGTGGTAATAAAGGTTAGACGGAGTCGAATCAGCATTAAGCAAAAATGCGATTGCTGTCTCATCTTGATTAAAGTTCACATTTTGGATAGAGCCTACAGGTAGTTCTGGCAGATCCACAGGTTGTCTGGTTTTTGTATCTATTATGGTGACTTTAATTTTTGCATCTTCATTGGTATTTACAACAATATATCTACCTTGCGGCGAGTAGTAATAATAGGTGATATCCCAATCGGTGGGGTAGGTCAATTCTGTGTTATTGGTAACAATATCGTAGGTGTAGGCTTGATAGAATTCTGAATCTTCATTGCCTGCATAGACAAGTTTATGCTTACCGGGAATAAAGGTAAGCGCGCTGTGTTCAACTTGCGCTTCAGCGTCTGTAATGAGTTTGGGTTTTTTATCGTCGTTAACCAAGTCGATTAAATATAAATCGGTTTTTTGATTCGATATGCTTTTTGAAGCAGCTAGATATCGACCATCTTGACTGATTATATCTAAAGATAAGTTTTCTGTGTTCTCATAAATGAGTGTTCGTGAATAATCTTCGGTTGAGTAACGGTAAAGATCAAACAGGTTGTTATCTCTTTCATTGGTTAAAATATATACCTGAGATTTATCGTCATTAAATGCCAAAAAGGAGGCTTTCAGATTATCTCCCGGCGTTAAATCAACAACGCTACCATCAGACTCTTGAACATAAACATGATCGAGTTCGTCACCACCTTTGTCGCTCACATATAAAAAGCGATTTTCACCATTTAACCAATCTACCACCCAGACAGAATCTTCTGTTGAATTGGTAAGTGCAATGGGATCTCCGCCATTGACAGGATATTTAAACGCGTTAAACACCCCAGATGCATCACTGGAAACTAAAATATATTCGCCTTTTGCATCAATTCTAGAGCCGAGCAAGGTTGTTGTTTCAAAAAAATCTTCTACCGAATACTGGGGAACTTCTTTAACTATCGGTTTTATTTCTTGGTTTGCTGTATCGGCTGGTGGGTTTTCAGTTTGTTCTGCTTCGTTTTTGGGCTGGCAAGCAGTTAGTAATAAGCTTGAGCATAGGAGCAGTGCCAAAATTTTTGTATTCATGGAAATTCCTTTAAACATTAGTGGCATCAAGCCTTGTTTTGTTTTTACGGCAAAATTGAGCAATTTGATTAAACTAAGAGGATTATTTAAAAATAGCAAGTAAGATCTATGCCAGCATGGCGCCCGCAGCAATCAACGTCATTAAAATCACTAACCAACGGTAGCGTTTGTCGGAGAAGCGTTTGATAATCCATATGCCGATGAAGGCTCCTAGAGCTATGGCTGGCAGTGTTATCGCATTTAAGCCAAACGAAGAAAGCGTAATCGTATCCCAAACAAAAATATGAAATGGCACCTTGAATACATTAATGACTAAGAAAAACCATGCGGCTGTACCTATATATTCATTTTTGGGCAGGCGCATACTGAGCAAATAAACTGCCATCACTGGACCTGCTAGGTTACCTATCATGGTGGTTATACCGCCCAAGGTCCCCATCAAGATAGCGAACCAAGTGTAGTCTGGGACAAATTTATTTTTACGAGTTTCTTGCCAAATCATGATGCCTAAGCTGGCAAAAATAATCAGCACCATGATTTGAGTGAAAACAGCATCCGAAATGTTGTCACCAATCAAGGTCGCAATGACTACACCTGCTGCCGCTGCAGGAAAGAGTTTATATAGATAACCCCAATTTGCGTGCCTATGGTAATAAATGACAGCAAATATATCAGCCATGATTAGCATAGGTAAAACAATACCAGCACTGCTTTTAGCACCAAAAATAATCGCCATAACAGGCACGCTCAACATGCCAACACCGTGGACACCTGTTTTTGCCATGCCAATAAAAAAAGCACTAACAAAGAGTAATCCGAGATCCCAGAGGCTTATTGCGATACCAAATACATCAATCATTTTTTATTGTTCTGCATGTCCTAACATTTTGTTGGCGTCTACCCATAGATCAAACTCATCTTCAGTAAGATAGCCTAAAGACAAGGCGGCTTGTTTCAACTTTGTGCCTTCTTTGTAGGCTTTTTTGGCGATTTCGGCTGCTTTGTCATAGCCAATATGGGGATTAAGCGCTGTAACTAACATTAATGAATTGTTCAAATGCTTATCAATGGATTTTACGTCAGGTTGAATGCCAATAACACAATTTTCAGTAAAGCTTTTACAGGCGTCACTTAACAAGGTGGCAGAATTAATCAAATTAAACGCCATCATGGGTTTAAACACGTTTAGCTGGAACTGACCACTACTACCACCAACGGACATTGCAACATCATTACCCATTACTTGAGCCGCAACCATAGTAATTGCCTCTACCTGAGTCGGATTTACTTTCCCCGGCATAATAGAAGAACCCGGTTCATTGGCTGGTAGATGAATTTCTCCAATACCGGCTCTGGGTCCTGAGCCTAACATGCGAATATCATTAGCAATTTTCATTAAGCTAACAGCAATTTGCTTTAGGGCACCGTGGCTTTCAACTAGGGCATCATGGGCTGACAAAGTAGCAAATTTATTCTCCGCGGTAACAAATGGGTGACCTGTTAACTTTGCAATTATCTGTGCAACTTTTTGGGCATAACCTTTAGGTGTGTTCAAACCCGTACCTACAGCTGTTCCTCCTAAAGCCAGTTGGCTTAGATGGGGGAGTGTGTTTTCTAAGGCTTCTAATCCATGATCTAATTGCGTTACGTAACCCGAAAACTCCATGCCAAGCGTCAGGGGCGTTGCATCCATAAAGTGGGTTCTACCAATTTTGACAATTTGCTGAAATTCATCTGACTTTTTAGCTAGTGCATCTCGTAACATCTTTACATTAGGTATGCAGTTTTCAACGATTAATTTATAGCCTGCAATGTGCATGGCGGTAGGAAAAGTATCATTGGACGATTGAGATTTATTCACATCATCATTTGGATGAATTGTTTTATCTGTGTCATTGAGGGAGCCACCTTTTAATACGTGCGCTCTGTTGGCAATAACTTCGTTTACATTCATGTTAGATTGAGTACCAGAACCTGTTTGCCACACCACTAGTGGGAATTGCTCATCAAGTTCACCAGAGAGAATTTCATCACACACTTTGGCGATTAGTTCGGCTTTTTCTTTGGATAATACTGCTAATTCTGCATTGGTTAATGCTGCCGCCTTTTTTAAATAGGCAAAGGCATAGATAATCTGCATTGGCATTTTCATTGTGCTCGATGCAATATCAAAGTTTTGTTTGGACCTCTGGGTTTGTGCGCCCCAATATTTGTCTGCCGGCACCTCAATTGCGCCGATTGAATCTTGTTCCGTTCTCTTTTTTGACATAAGACAGCCTAAATTACATTAATAGAATTAATTGCTACATGAATTAAATCAGGCTGGATTTATCTAGTTTTATAATTTCTTCAGAATACGGTTCAGTTTGCCTTGCCACTCTGGCGCTAGGCTAGATAAGGTTGCCGCCTTTTGAATATCTTGGACACTGTATTCCACACCCTTTGGTGGTTTGGTCATAAACATGATGTCTTTTACACTACAAGTTTGTTGTTCTCGATGAGACAGATTTACAGTATCACCAATAGCAACTGTGCCAGGTTCAAGTACGCGAAAATACCAGCCGGTATTGCCTTGTTCTAAAATAAAGCTATCTACTTTTTTAACATCATATCTATGATTTATTTTAGCGCAGGGCGCTCGCGGCGAACTGACCTGAAGAACTAAAGATCCCATTGTGTAAACATCGCCGATAAACACATTTTCTTCGTGCATATCGGGGATAGAAATATTTTCACCTATGGTACCAATTTGCATCTTACTGGCATGTTCAGGAAAAGCGCTTTGCAGAATTTCATACCCAAGCGTGGAATATTGATGAAACGCCATTTCAGGTCCACCGTGTAACTGTTTGTTACCTTGCTCGTCCTCTACGGCTCCCTCTTTTTCAACATGAAGTTGCTGATACGCTTGTTTAATAATGCTACTTGGCGAGCCTTTGGGACCAAAGGGCTGGGGCTTGCCAGCAAAAAGATGAGTTACCTGCATTGTTGTATAAACCTGTCGAACTAGCCTAGCTTCAGTGTATGCTAAATAACACCTTATTTGTACAGTCAAATTTTTTAATTTTTTGGTGTAAACCTTTTTGAGCTCAGTTGCGACTATAGATTCAAGACGGACACGAAAATGAGAAAAATGAGACATCACTTGAACCTAGTGACGCCGATGGAAATACAGGAATGTAATGAAGATAGCTTAATAGCTTCAGCTCGCGCTGGGGACGTTTCTGCCTTCAAAACCATTTATGAGCTGCATATAAACCGAGTTTATGGGCTATGTTTGCGCTTGTGCGCGGACAAAAGTTTGGCAGAAGACGCGGCGCAAGAGGTATTTATTCAACTGTGGAACAAATTAGACAACTTTGATGGCAAGAGCAAGTTTTCTACTTGGTTACATAGTGTTACTTCCAATGTCACTATTAGCTATATCCGTAAACAGCGGGGCTGGTGGCAACGAATGTTTGATATTGAAGCTTCCGACATAGATGAAAGAAGCGCTGACTTAATTACAGATTTAAGTGACCTAGAAAAAATGATCTATCGATTACCTGAGCGAGCTAGGTGGGTGTTTGTCCTCCATGCAATTGAAGGTTACCGGCATGAACAAATAGCAGAAACCTTAGATATTGCAGTAGGTACAAGCAAAGTGCAATTTCACCGAGCAAGAACCATGATTGAGGAGTGGATGGGAAATGAGTAAGCAAGATAGATTAACTCGACAAATCAACGAGCTTGCACGTGAAAAAACGCCACAAAGAGATCTTTGGCAAGGCGTTGAACATGCAATTACTCAAGGTTCTACCAAGGTTGAAACAAATTGGCGACCTCAACTAGCAATTGCGGCATCTCTGCTTCTAGTGGTGTTGGTTGGGTATATGGGATACCAATCAGGCATTAATACACAAAGTTCAATAATTGCAGAGCAAATGAGCGAGCAATATTTGAAACAACGAGAAGAATTATTGGTGAGTTTTCAAGATAAACCTGCCACCACAGAAAATTGGCAACAACAACTTGACGATTTAGACCGAGCAGCAGCTGCGATAAAAAGTGCGTTGCAAGAAGACCCGAAAAATCCAGCGTTGCTGCACATGCTTAAGCAGGTGTATGAGCAACAATTGAAACTGATTGAGCGTGTGCATGCGCCATCATGGCAAAAAATTTAATAGGAAAAGGTGTAATTATGACGAAGTTAACGAAATTGATATTGGGTTCAGGTATGCTCCTATTACCTCTGTGCTTAATGGCGAAAACTCAAGTCAACAAAACCTTGGACGCAGATCCTAACAGTATTGTGGAAATAGAGCACACTGCAGGTAAGGCCAGAATAGAGGGGTGGGACAAAAATCAAGTTAAAGTGGAAGGTACTTTAGGGGATGACACCGAAGAGTTTAAATTTGAGCGCAATGGCAAAACTATACAGATCATTGTTGAAACTGAAACCGGCGGCTGGGGCAATTGGGGCGGAAGCAATGTTGACGAAGATAATTTGCGAATATTTGTACCTAAGATGGCTACAATAAATTATCAATCGGTAAATGCTGATGTTGATATTTTGGATATAGCCGGAGGGGCTGAAGTAGAAGTCATTAATGGCGAAATTAAAGCCAAAAACATTGCCGGTGGACTGGAAATGACCACAGTCAATGGTGATCTTAAAGGTGATGATATCAGCGGAGACGTGGAAGTTGAAGCTGTAAATGGTGATATAAAATTCTCCCACAAAAATGGTGAAAAAGTCCAAGTCGTTGCAGTTAATGGCGATATTGAATTTGCTTCAGAGGCCAAAGACATAAAGATTGAAACGGTAAACGGTGATATGGAAGCCATTTTAACTAACGTCAATTCAATGAGCTTAGATACGGTGAACGGCAATATTGATGTTTATCTGAGTTTACTGGACGGCGCAAGAGTGCGCGCAGCCTCAGTTAGCGGTGATATGGAATTCTTTTTCGACAAAGACGTGCAGGCAAAATTTGATATTGAAGCCCATGCCGGCGGTGATATTACCAATAAGCTTACCAACCAAAGAGCGCAAGAAGCAGAGTTTGGTCCAAGATCTTGGTTGGAATTTTCAAAAGGCAATCCAAAAGCCTCAGTGAAAGTATCTACGGTAAGCGGTGGTATAACATTAAACAGTAAAAAATAATAGGTTATTAAAAAACTATCTATAACCCAGCCCAGCTTATGCTGGGCTGGGTTTTTTAAATGCATAAGACATCTTTGCTTGGTATTGCTTACGTAAACCGCAATTGCTTTTCTGTATAGACTCAGTAAGCTATGAAAAGCAAGTCTATGTGATATGGAAGTGACATGAACAATAAACATATCAGTGTATTTACGCATTCTTTGCATCAGTTACTGCAAATAATTTGTAAAATCGATTTGGCTGTAGAAGGCAACGAAGATATTTTATTTAAGCGGCTAGCGGAAGATATGTTGCCATTAATTGTTCAAGCAGAAATTGCGGCGAGTTTTGCTTTACGTGCCTGTTGTCCCATTGCTGGTGTGAAAACCTCTACCTTTGTCAAACAAGAAAAGAACTTTCAAGGGATTAAGTTGCAATTAGCCCAAACTATTGAATACATCGAAAGTTTGGATAATTCAAAAAATGATTTTTCAGTCACCATATTGGATCGGGCCGGTCCTATTCCTGTAGAGCTAAAGGCGGATGATTTTCTATTGGAATTCGCTTATCCAAATTTCTATTTTCATATCAGCATAGTGTATGCCATAGCCAGAGCTAACAATGTCCCCTTAACTAAAGGTGATTTTGATGGAAAACATCAATATCCCGAAGGTTTTTCATTTGAAGCCCAATAATCTGGAAACTGTTTAACTCTCTATATTGATAAGCCGCAATATAGTGTTTAACATGAAAATTCTGGTATGGACTAAGTATCTCACTTTCAAGGTTGGACTCTAATTGTCAAAGCTCATAGCTGAAATCAAACGTCGCCGAGTAGTACAAACCTTCGTGCCTTATTTAGCATTAGTATGGCTACTTTTGCAGATTGTCTCGGTACTAACGCCTATGCTGAATTGGCATCCATTGGTAAATACCTTGGTTGCGGTGGTGTTGTTTGCCGGAATCCCGGTGATGTTATATTTGTCTTGGTATTTTGACTTTACTGCTGAAGGACTAAAACCGGTTTTTGCATCTGATCAACAAGAAGATGAACTGGCTAAATTTGGACTTGTTCATTGGATCTTTCTGATTGCTATCACCTTATGTTCTGGCTATATAGGTTATCAAGTTTATTATGATATTAAATCAGAGCTTGATAAACAGGCTGAGCCAGAAGATGCCAGTTTCTCTGCTAATTCTATTGCGGTTATACCCTTTAAAGATAACAGTCCAAGCCAAGATCAAGACTATTTAGCACAGGGTATCGCAGAAGAAATTTCCAATCTTTTAGGTCGCTTTAAAGAGTTTAAAGTAGCCTCTACCAGTTCTACCTCACGTTTGGCTGACCAACAATTAACACCGGTAGAAATAGCAAAGTTAGTGAATGTACAAACGGTAATAACCGGTAGTGTACGCAAAAATGGTAACCAGCTAAAAGTGTTTGCTGAATTGCTAAATGCTGAAGATGGTCGGGTGTTATGGTCAGACAATTTTTCACGTAATTTTGAAGACATCTTTTTTATTGAATCAGAGATTGCCCGCTCAATTGTAAACTTGATTCAAGATAGCTATGTGACCTCAGATCAAATGGCTAATCAGGCGAGAACCCAAAGTACAGAAGCTTATGTGGTATATCTGAAAGGTAGAGAGCAATATAGCAAGCAAACTACCGAATCCATGAAGCAGGCTCGGGCATTATTTGAACAAGCCATAGGTTTGGATCCAGAATATGCTCAAGCTTATATTAGCTTGGCTGATACCCTTCTTTTGCTGTCTAAAGGCGATACTAGATTTGGCGTTTTAGATCCTGATATTGCAGTTAATCTAGCCACTGAGAAAATCAATAACGCCCTGTTGAGATCAGATACCAATGCAGAAGCTTTTGCAATTTTAGGCAAAACATTTGAATTGACTGGTAATCAACAAGACGCATTAGATGCCTATGAAAAAGCCACAGAATTAAACCCCAGTTTAGCCAAAGCCTATATGTGGAAGCATTTATTGCTTAAAAATATGGCACGCTATGCAGAGTCTTTTGAAGCGATTGAAAAAGCTATTGAGCTTGATCCTGTATCGCTCGCGACCATGTCTAATTATGCCTTGGCATTAGAGTATATAGGTGAAGTAGAAGAGGCTAAGAAACAATATAGCCTCATCAAAGAGTACTTTCCCGAATTTTCTTATACAGATGATTAGGCTTTTAGTAAGTTCCAATTTATTGAATAAAATAATAAAAAAGCAATTATAAAAGAATATGAGGTTTCGGAAGGTTTCTTTAAATCAATTATGATTGTCTATAAAAAGGTAAGTTATGAAGTATTCAAAATTCAATGTGAAATATAACAGCTGTTCTGCTGGCTTTTCTGTTATCCATATGATTGACCTTACCTGGACATAGAACAAGCTATGAGAATGACAATGTTTCTTTATTTATAACCCCCTCAACCTATTCTTATCTTTCCCAATCGGCGATTACAAAAATATAACATTCAATTTTTGTCTTGGTTTCTTTTATGTCATGGCTCAATTCATAACCGACTGAAATCTATCAAATTGATTATCGAACTCGAATAAGCCATCAGAACCCCTTTAACTTTTTTGTAAACAAATTGTATAAATGAAACACTTGTAAACGTTTACATAATCAGCTACATTTACGCAAATTTTTAAATAAGTAAAAGGGATTAGATGCAGTTAGCAGGAATCGATATCGCCATTATTCTGGCATATTTAGTCGCTATTTTAAGTATAGGTCTACTACTTAAACGCCGCGCCGCCAAAGATCTTAGTGCGTATTATCAGGGTGGAAAAACCTTGCCTTGGTACATGTTAGGCTTATCCAATGCCTCTGGTATGTTCGATATTTCAGGAACCATGTGGTTGGTTACCTTGTTATTTGTTTATGGGCTTAAAAGTATTTGGATACCATGGTTATGGCCTGTGTTTAACCAAGTATTTCTAATGGTGTTCCTATCCATTTGGTTGCGCCGTTCTAACGTATTAACCGGTGCAGAATGGATGCGAACCCGTTTTGGCGATAGCCAAGGCGGAAAGCTCTCACATTTTATCGTTATTCTATTTGCCATAATAAGTGTATTGGGATTTCTCGCTTATGGATTTGTTGGTGTAGGAAAATTCGTCGAGATATTTATTCCCTACGAAACTGTTGCCCCTTATTTGCCTTTCACACTAGCGCCAGAATTTGTACCGCATTTTTACGGCATTATCTTTACCACAATAGCAACCCTTTACGTAATGATGGGTGGCATGATGAGTATCGTATGGGCCGATGTGTTGCAATTTACGATTATGACCTTCGCATCCTTGGCAATCGGTATTATCGCTATGACACAAGTGTCACCAGAAGCGTTAAATAGCGCGGTGCCAGAAGGTTGGACAAATCCATTTTTCGGATGGAGTTTAGAATTAGATTGGTCAGCGCTGATAGCTGAAGTCAATGACAAAATTCTCTCTGACGGTTATTCACTGTTCAGTATATTTGTCATGATGATGTTGTTTAAAGGCGTTTTAGTAAGTGCTGCTGGCCCTGCTCCCAATTATGATATGCAGAAAATACTCGCCACGCGTTCACCCAAAGAAGGCGCGTTAATGAGTGGATTCGTTTCTATTGTGTTAATGCCAATTCGCTATTTCATGATTGCAGGCTTTACCGTATTGGCCATAGTATTTTATGAGCGCTTGGATTTGATGTCAGGTGGTTCACTGGATTTTGAAAACATTCTTCCAAGTGCAATTTTGGAATTTGCACCTGTAGGCATTTTAGGTATCTTGCTCGCGGGTTTGATCTCCGCCTTTATGTCAACTTTCGCGGCTACAGTAAATGCTGCACCTGCATATTTGGTTAACGATATTTACTATCGATATATCAACCCAAATGCGTCAAACAAAACCTTAATCAGAGCAAGTTATATCGTCTCTGTTAGTGTAGTGCTAATTAGTACTGTCATTGGACTCTATGTGCAAAGTATCAATAGTATTTTGCAATGGTTGGTGTCTGGACTGTGGGGCGGTTACGTAGTATCTAACGTGCTCAAATGGTATTGGTGGCGACTCAACGGCTTGGGTTATTTCTACGGCATGTTAGCAGGAATAGTCGGGGCTCTCGTTCTGCCACCTGTCGCCGGCGCCTTGTTCCCAGAATTGAGCTCGGATCTTCTGCCTCTAACAGTGTTCCCTGTGTTGTTAGTAATATCAGGTTTTATCTGCATCATGGTCAGTATCAAAACTGATTCTGATGATATCGAAGTACTTAAATCCTTCTATAAAACGGTCAAGCCCTGGGGCTTCTGGGGACCAATAAAAGAACAGGTGATGAAGGAAGATCCATCATTTGAACCAAATAACAACTTCAAACAAGACATGTTTAATGTGCTAACAGGCGTTATTGCACAAACAAGTCTGGTAGCACTCCCGATATTCATTGTGATCAAAGAATGGGGCTCACTTACAACAACTCTCGTCATTCTCGCGATAAGCGCAATTCTGCTGAAGCGAAATTGGTACAACAAACTTGATGAAAACGCAGCATGAATAAAGATTTAAATAAATACGGCTATTTCGATAACACTCAATATGAATATGTGATAACCAGCCCTTTTACTCCGTCACCTTGGATCAACTATCTAGGAAATGATGGCTTTCATGGGCTTATATCAAACACTGCTGGTGGTTATACTTTTTATCGCGACCCCAAGTTTCGTCGATTAACTCGCTACAGATACAATAACGTACCTGTGGATACCGGTGGCCGTTATTTCTATCTGACCAATAATGACAAAGCTTGGTCGTTAACAGGTCGACCAATGGACACAGCATTGGATGAATATGAATGTCGCCATGGTATGGGTTACAGCAAAATATCCTCGAGCTTCCAAAATATTAAGGCCAGTGCCACTTATTTTGTACCTTTAAATACTACAGCCGAAGTCTGTATCTTAAGCCTAAAAAACACCTCTGATAGCGAACAATCTATTGGTCTGTTTTCATTTTTGGAATGGTGTTTATGGAATGCGGAAGATGATGCGGCAAACTTCCAGCGCAATCTATCAACTGGCGAAGTTGAAGTGGATGGCAGTACCTTGTATCACAAGACAGAGTTTCGTGAACGCCGTAATCATTACGCTTTTTATCATGTAAACACCGAAATCCAAGGGTTTGATACTTGTCGCGATAATTTCCTAGGGCCCTATAAAGGCATGCACAATCCTCGTGCGGTCCTAGAACGTAAATCAAACAATTCAAAAGCAAGAGGCTTTTCGCCCATTGCATCCCATCATATTGAATTGAATTTAGCGCCTAACGAAGAAATCGAACTGGTTTTTGTGATGGGCTATTGCGAACTCGATGAAGCTCAAAAGTGGGAAAGCAAAGGTGTAATTAATAAGGGGCCAGCGAAAGCTATGATCGCCCAGTTTGATACAGTGGAAAAAGCAAAGCAAAAGTTGCTTGAACTTAATCAATACTGGCGAACCTTGCTGAATAAATGTCTTGTTAAGACGCCAGATGAAGCCTTTGATACCAGTATTAATATTTGGAACCAATACCAAAACATGGTGACCTTCAACCTTTCCCGAAGCGCCAGTTTTTATGAAAGCGGTATAGGCCGAGGCATGGGGTTTAGAGATTCAAACCAAGATACCATCGGCTTTACACACATGGTACCAGCAAAAGTAAGAGAGAGAATTCTCGATCTTTCGGCAACTCAAAAACCCGACGGTTCCGCATTTCACCAATATCAACCGCTAACCAAAAAGGGCAATGCGAATATAGGTGGTAACTTTAATGACGACCCAATGTGGTTAGTCTTGTCTACGGTGAACTACATCAAAGAAACCGGTGATTTTACTATCTTGGATGAGCAAGTTCCTTATGATAATGATATGTCAAACATGGCAAGTCACTTTGATCACCTTCAACGGGCCTTTGACCATGTTGTTAATAATTTAGGTCCTCATGGATTGCCATTAATTGGACGAGCAGATTGGAATGACTGTTTAAATCTTAATTGTTTTTCAACCGACCCTAATGAATCTTTCCAAACTACCCAACGAGGCAAATCAGACGTTGCTGAATCTGTAATGATTGCTGGTCAGTTTGTACTTTATGGACGTGATTTTGCTGAGCTTTGCAAGGTCACAGGGCGTCAGGAACTAGCCGATGCCTGTCTGCAACATGTTGAAAAAATGGTTGAGACTATTAAGACTCACGCATGGGACGGAGAATGGTTCTTGCGCGCTTATGATGCTAATGGTGAGAAAATCGGTTCAAATGAAAATGAAGAAGGTAAAATTTTCATTGAATCTCAAGGTTTCTGCGTAATGGCGGAAGTAGGCGTAGATGACGGTAAGGCACAGCAGGCAATGGATTCTGTGGAAAAAATGTTAGCTACTGACTACGGTATTATGTTGCAGCAACCTGCATTCAGTGAATACAACAAGTACTTAGGTGAAATATCGTCTTATCCCCCTGGATATAAAGAAAACGCAGGTATCTTTTGTCACAATAATCCATGGATTCTGATCAGTGATGCTATGTTAGGCAATAGTGATCGTTGTTATGATTACTTTTCTCGCCTATGTCCTTCGTATTTACAAGACACTCAAGATCTTCGTCGATCTGAACCTTATGTCTATAGTCAGATGGTGGCAGGTAAAGACGCAGAGTTTCCTGGGCAAGCTAAGAATTCATGGTTAACAGGTACAGCCGCATGGTGTTACTATGCTGCAGTACAATACATACTCGGTATTCGGCCAGACTATCATGGTCTAGTAATCGCGCCTTCTATCCCATCTTCTTGGGATAAAGTGGAGGTGCATCGTGAGTATAGAGATGCTACTTACGACATAGAAATTGTGCGCCGGACAACGGGTAAAATAAACAATATAGTAGTGGAAGTTGACGGAGTGAAGATGAAAGATAATCTTATTCCTTATGATTTATTTCATAACCATCACTCTGTACGAGTCACTTTACTCGATTAACAAGAGAGCACAATATGTTGAATCTACCAAAGGCAATGATAGTGTTTTGGGGGTTGAGTTACGCAGCCTTTGGCTGCGTTTCTGTGTCTCCCAATATTATACAAGACCCAACTCTCCACTCTTCAACAGCCTTTGATAGTGCTCAGTTAATAAAACAGAACAAAATAGCCATTCAAGCAAATCGTTTCATAGATGAACACAATGAGACCTTCGTTTTTAAAGGCTTTAACATTGCTTCTCCAGAAAAATTGATCAAAGACGGGAAATGGGACAAAGCCATATTTGCAGAAATCAAACGCTGGGGAGCAAATACCGTTAGATTGCCGGTGCACCCAATAGGATGGCGCAGATACGGTGAAGATGAATATCTGAAATTAATCGATCAAGCCGTAGTTTGGGCAAATGAATTGGATCTTTATTTAATAATTGATTGGCATTCAATTGGATATTTGCTCAATGAAACCTTTCAAAATCCAATCTATGAAACAACAGTAGAAGAGACCTTAAGGTTTTGGCAATTGGTCGCTAGGCGCTATGCCAATATTCCTACCCTAGCTGCTTATGAAATCTTTAATGAACCTACTGATAAACATAGTAAAACCGGACGGGAAAACTGGGCTGAATGGAAAGCATTCAACGAGCGAGCTATCGATATTATTCAGGCGTTTGATGATCAAACTATAATCTTAGTGGCTGGGTTTAATTGGGCCTATGAACTCAAAAACGCTAAGCAAGCTCCCATCGAACGAACCGGGGTAGGCTATGTGTCTCATCCCTATCCGCAAAAAGAGAGACCTAATCCAAGAACAAAAGAAGCCTTATTTAAACGCTGGACAGCAGCATGGGGTATTTTGGCAGAGGATTATCCGATTATTTTAACAGAATTGGGTTGGGTCGCAGAAGATGGGCACGGTGCTCATATCCCGGTGATTGATGATGGCAGTTATGGCCCTTACATCATGGAATACATACAACAAAACGGGCTTTCATGGACCGCTTGGTGCTTTGATCCCAATTGGTCGCCGACCATAATTCAGGATTGGTCATATACACCGACAGAACAAGGGGAGTTTTTCAAGCAGGTGCTAGCCGACCAACAGTAACATCAAGTCCCTGCTTTAGGTGCGGCTGTGCTTTGTCGCACCACGAGTTCAAAAGGCAATTGCATGACTTTTTGTTCCGGCTGTTGCCCTTTCATTAATTTAAGCAAGGTTTTCATACATTGCCGCCCTAGAGCTTCTAAGGGTTGCTTAATGGTAGTTAGTTTTGGCGACATTAAACTGGCATAGCTGATATCATCGAAACCAATGATCGACATATCCTGAGGGATGTTATATTCGTTTTCTCTTAACGTGTTCATGGCGCCTATGGCCATGTCATCACTAAAACAAAATACCGCCGTTGGTCGACTTTTCAATTTTAATAATTTTTCCATAGCCGCAATACCTGATTCGACACCATAGTCACCAGTAATAATGTATTTTTCATCAATGGGAATATCGGCTTTTTGTAAGGCCTTTTTATAACCCGCTAATCGATCTCTGGTACTAGGTGTTAAGCTAGGGCCCTTAATAGCGGCTATTTTTGTGTGCCCCAAGGAAATTAAATGTTCAACAGCAGTTATTGCACCGGCTTCATTATCAATGGTAACTTTACATACATCAGCATGATCAATTTCCTCACATGAATTCACTATGGCAGGAAGCTTGGTTAAATTTCCAAGTTCAAAAGGTAATCTGGGAGTAAAAACCAATATGCCATCAGCTTGCCCTGATAATACCATCTCTCCATAATGACGTTCGCGTTCTTCACTGTTTTGAGTATCACCTAGCAACACAGAATATCCTGCATCCATAGCTTCTCGCTCAATCGCGCGAATTATACTGGCATTTACTTGGTTAGTAATATCAGGCATTACTACCACCACATTGCCACTCTTTTGGGTACGTAAACTGGCACCAAATCTATTGGGTTTGTAGCCAGTAGCATTAACGGCTTCCATCACCTTAGAGCGGGTATTTTCGGTGACAAGTTCAGGGTTTGATAAGGTGCGTGATACAGTTGCAGATGAAACACCTGCTTTTTTTGCAACATCTTTAATGCCGATTTTCATTCATACCACTCTGTTTGCGGGTTGCTCTATGCGAAAACGATTTCAAAATCATCTGAATTACAGATATTAAAAAAGGACTAAAGCCATCTTGGCGACAATAATAGCCGAATTTATGTTAATAAAGGGAGATTTTTTTGCAATTATTTTGTAATCGGTTTCATCTTTTCAGTTGACGATAATTTTAGAGGTACCAAGTGAGCTATCGCCTTTGCTAAAAGTCTTTCAACTGTTACCTTGTTATTTCCTGTTACTTAGATACCATATCAATAAAGACATTCTTGCTAATTTATCGCATACTATTGGGCCAATTAACTAGGCAGTAATTTCTGTGGCAACCGAAAATAATTCTTCTAACATTGAAAAACTCCATATTCCTCCGCACAGCATAGAGGCGGAACAATCTGTTTTAGGGTCTTTGATGATCTCCGCAGATGCTTGGGATAAAGTCGCTGATCTTATTGTTGCCGAAGATTTCTACAATCACGCCCATAGAGTTATATATCGTGGCATTATTAGGCTAATTAATAACAATAAATCGGTCGACATCGTCACTTTAAAAACAGAACTTGAAGCGCATAACGAACTAGACGCCGCAGGTGGATACGCCTATTTAATCGAACTAGCCAAGAATACGCCAAGTGCCGCCAACGTCGCCGCTTATGCCAATGCAATTCGTGAACGGGCAGTGATAAGAGAACTGATTGGCGTCGCCCATGATATCGCAGATGTAGGGTTTAACCCTGAAGGTCGCGAAGCTAAAGAAGTATTAGACTATGCAGAGACAAAAGTATTTGAAATTGCAGAAAAGCGTACTTCTTCTAGCGAAGGGCCGGTGGATGTAAAAAGCGTCCTTAAAAAGACTGTTGATAGACTCGATGAGTTAGCTAAACAAGACCAAGAAGTTACTGGCGTATCCTCTGGTTACACCGACTTAGATAAGATGACCAGTGGATTGCAACGCTCAGATCTCATAATCGTTGCAGCCAGACCATCAATGGGGAAATGTATCGTTAGTGGCTCACAGCTGGTAAATCCTGAGACAGGTGCGTTGCAAAGCATAGATCACATGGTTGAAAACAAAATATCAGGGGTTAGTGCGCTTAATCATGACTTTAGCATGCAAAAAGCAAAAGCGTCGCATTTTGTGGATGACGGGATAAAACCTGTGTTTAAAATCACTACAGCTTTGGGCAAAGTGATTGAAACTACTCTTACACATCCGTTTTTAAGTGGTAACGGCTGGCAACCTCTAGCTAAGTTGTCGTCTGGGGATAAAATCGCAGTGCCGCGCGCTATGCCCATTTTTGGTAATAAAAAAATATCTACGTCTTTGCTATCAACTTTGGGATTCCTAGTGACTGGCAGAGTTAACGCTAAAGGCGATTGCTTTGTCTTTAATAATAGAAAAGCCGCTCAATTGGCTCAACAGGCGTTTGCTGAATCTTCAGGTCAACCTTTGAACTTAGTAAAAACCTCTACCGGTTTTGCGCTTTCCATTAAAGCCTCTGTAGCGCCGTTAAAAAAAGTAAAAAACCTTTGCGCTTGGATGCAGCAACTGGCTCATCAAACTGTTGCCCCTTTAATCAGCCAGCAAGCTCAGTTTTTTTCCGGCAATGACCTAGCTTTGGGTGCCGATTTGGTACCCTTTACTGTAGAAACGGTTTCTACTAAAACGACCAAAGAAGTTCTTGATCTTCAATCACTGCCGCAGCAAGTCTTTGAATTAACAAAAGATCAATTAGAAAAGTTATTAACAAGCATTTTTTCAGCTTGTGCACAGGTGCAAGTCGAGAATCAGATAGCAATAAACCTGAGATTGAAAAATCAAGGTTTGGCACGCCAAATTCAGCACCTGTTATTGCGATTTGGCATAGTTGCTCACTACGTTGAAGTAGAAAATTCTCACCAAATTTGTTTACGACATCATGAAAGTTTATTAGTCGCTTTGTCTACCTTTAGTATTGCAGGTCAGGAACATCTCTGTCAGCAAGCGTTAGAGACTTTGAGAACAAGTAGAAAATGTAGTTTGCAAGAAAGTTTACCAGCAAGTTTAACTGTTTATGCTGACCAAATAGCTCAAGAAGCAGGTCTGCCCACAGGCATAAATAGCTTACATCAGTTGCAAGGGCTGGCGACTAGGCTAAACGACGAATATCTGAATCAAATGGCCAACGCCGATATCTACTGGGATGAAATAAAAAGCATAGAATTTACAGGTCACAAGCAGGTATATGATCTAACTGTGCCAGAGCTACACAATTTTATAGCGCAAGACATATGCGTACATAACACTACCTTTGCCATGAACCTGTGTGAAAATGCCATGATGATGCAGGATAAACCTGTATTGGTATTTTCCTTGGAGATGCCTTCAGAGCAGATCATGATGAGGATGCTGGCCTCTTTAAGCCGAGTCAATCAAACCAGTATCCGAACTGCGAAACTTGCTGATACGGATTGGGCTAGATTGCAGCAAACCATGAAAGAGTTGCACGACAAAGATAACCTCTATATTGATGACAGTTCCGGGCTAACGCCAATGGAATTGCGCACTAGAGCGCGTAAACTTGCCAGGGAGCGTGGTGGTTTATCCTTAATCATGGTGGACTATTTACAATTAATGCGAGTGCCAAGTTTATCTGATAACCGAACCTTAGAAATTGCGGAAATTTCTCGCTCACTCAAAGCACTAGCAAAAGAACTGGAAGTGCCAGTTGTTGCATTGTCTCAGTTAAATCGTGGCTTGGAACAAAGGGCTGATAAGCGTCCTATTAACTCAGATTTACGTGAATCTGGCTCTATTGAGCAGGATGCCGACTTAATCATGTTTATTTACCGCGATGAGGTATACCATGAAAATTCAGAATATAAGGGTATTGCTGAAATTATCATTGGTAAGCAGCGTAACGGACCCATAGGTACCTGTAGATTGACTTTCCAAGGACAATTTTCCCGCTTTGACAACTATGCGGGACCCGCCTTCGAAGATGAATACTAGAAACAAAAAAGGCAGATGTAATCATCTGCCTTTTGCTTAGTTTGAGTATTTTATCTAGTTACTTTAGTTTGTATTGTAGTACTTACTTTAGCTTCAATACGGCGGTTTAGTCTGTGTGCTTCAGCCGTGTTTTCAGTGTATTTAAGCTTAGTTTCACCGTAACCAACAGCACGTAAACGCTTAGCATCAATGCCATGTTCATTAATTAAGAAACTACGAACAGCATTCGCACGTTTTTCTGAGAGCATCTGATTGTAGGCTGCATCACCTACAGCTGAAGTATGACCTTCGATTACCGCATCAGTGTTCGGGAAACGTTCCATGAAAGCAACAAACTCTTCAATTTTCTGAGAATCAGGGTTGCTGATAACACTGCTGTTATTCGGGAACAAAATGTCTAATTCAATAGCCACTTCAGATTCTTGCAGAATTGAACAGCCGTCTTCATCTACTTTGTCTGCTACTGGAGTATCAGGACACTTGTCATCTTTATCCAGCACACCGTCACCATCAGAATCTTTCAATGCACAACCAACGGCATCTACTTCAACACCAGCAGGCGTCGTAGGGCACTGGTCAACGCTGTTAAATACACCGTCGCCATCTAAATCTATATTACAACCAGTGGCATCAACCTGTGTTCCAGGAGGCGTAGTTGGACAACGATCAACTGCGTCATAAACGCCATCACCATCAGTATCAGGTTGCGCAGCAGGCGCTTTGTTCTGACCGAAAATATAAGCTAATCCAAGCTTAGCACTATATTCGTTGTAGCCTTGAC
The DNA here is from genome assembly GCF_050306235.1 of Glaciecola sp. 1036. NCBI lineage: Bacteria > Pseudomonadati > Pseudomonadota > Gammaproteobacteria > Alteromonadales > Alteromonadaceae > Glaciecola > Glaciecola sp. 1036. Next base: position 283,292 of record NZ_JBLWFH010000005.1, read on the forward strand.
CAAAATCATAATAAGTCGCTAACTCGGTGATAACACGCCAATCTTCAGATACAGCCCAGTGTTTTCCCACACCAGCTGCGGCCATACGATAATCATCGCGTAAGCTTTGCTCACGCACACCACCGAACAAATAGGCGACATCATCTTCTAAGAAATACATCATGTCGGCGCCAATCATGGTGCCATCATCCGCAAGGGCTAGAGGATTGTTGTTGTCTTTGTCAATTAATACTCGACCTAATTCGAAACGAACGGCCCATGAAGGGTCAAAACGAAAACCTAATTCTGCGCCAAAGCCTTTACCATCATCTAAACCGCCAACGGGTTCATGTTTCTCATCGTCAGCATTGTAATAACTTGCAAAACCACCTATCCAAGATTCATAGGGAGGAGCTTCTTGGGCCATAATTGCAGTTGAGACAGCTGTAAGGGAGATGCCAGCCAATAAAGCTAGTTTTTTCATGTTTTAAATCCTTTTTTAGATTTTTTAATAATTCAACAGGGTATTTGGCGAGTTGAGTTCATATTACTAATTATTAAATGATATTTCTAAGTATGCATTACCTTGTTCGCTTTCAAAAGCTAATAAGATCACTGGACTTTCTATATCATGTTTTATTGTATGCCGATGACCGGTAATAATACGAGGGATTGCCATTTCAAAGTCATAGCCTTTTTCGGACAATGTACTTTTAGCACCACCACATATCATGTTGGTAATTTCACCCACCATATCTTTTACTTGCTCATCGATACTTGTTACGCTCTCACCGAGCATATTGTTCATTATACTAAAGGCTAAGTCTTGGTCGAACACTATGGCTAAAGAACCTCTGGTTTGGGGTCCTCGCATAGTGATCAATCCTGTTACATCACCTTCAGATTCATCACTTGTTTTGCGCTTAGGTTTGTTGGGCGCCAGCTCAATCATTGCCATAGTACTTAGCACATTTTGCATAGAGGCTATGAATGGATTGATAAATTCAACGTTCATACTAGCTCATCGCGTTACATTGCTTACAAGTACCGTGTGCCTCAATTGTTTGTGTTCTTATTATAAAGGCATTCTGTAACGCTTGTGCTTCTAGAGTATCTTTCACTCCTTCAGACTGTATTTCTTGTACATCTCCACATTTATCGCAAATTAAAAACTGGACAGGATGTGAGCAGTCAAAATGATGACAAGCCTTAAATGTATTAGTAGATTCAACTTTGTGCACAAGCCCAAGATTTAAGAAAAAGTCGAGAGCTCTATAAATGGTCGGAGGTTTGGCATTATCGTCCGTCTCACGAAGTTTATCTAACAGGTCATAAGCACCTATAGATCCATTTTCGAGCAATAATAATTCGTAAACCTTTGCACGAATCGGAGTAAAACGATTACCATTGTTTTCACAATACTCACGCGCCTTATTTAACAAAGTTTGTTGTTTATTGTTTAAATGCGTTGTATTAGACAAAAAAACTCCGACAATTAATATCAACACTAAAGCAAGTATATCATTGCTTCGTTTGTGAACAAGATTGAAAACACGTAAAGTGCCAATTATATAACATAATCTTACAGGAATCTTGATGAAGTTTGTTTTCGCACATGACAAGTTAGTTATAAAACAGTCAGTTGACCACGGTGCAATTCCTGAATTTCTACGAAATTTAAACTTAAACGAATTTTCTTCCTCCTATGAAGACGTCGTAAAATATTCCGCTTTAAATGGACGTCACCATCACTTACTTGATTTGCATAAATCACAAGTAGACGAAGAGTCTTGGCAATTAGTAAGTCTGCGAGAGCTTCTGTTTTCTCTTCCCGATCAAGATTTTGCCAGTGTTGCGCAAGCTTGGCAGTATGCGCAATTTTTAAAAACCCATAGATATTGCGGGCAATGCGGCTCACAAATGTATCGAGTGCATTGGGAAATGGCTACCCATTGTCATAAATGTCAGCACCGATGTTATCCTCGCGTAAGTCCTTGCATTATTGTAGCTGTGCGCAAAGACGATAAAATTTTATTGGCTCAAGGTGCCCATCATAAAACCAGAGATATGCACTCGACCTTGGCCGGTTTCGTTGAAAGTGCTGAGTCGTTGGAACAAGCCGTGCATCGAGAAGTGTTTGAAGAAGTAGGGATTCAAATTAAAAATCTTAGATACTTTGACAGTCAGCCTTGGCCATTTCCTCATTCTTTGATGTGTGGATATTTAGCTGACTATGCCAGCGGGGATATTAAGGTGGATGAGAAAGAAATACTTAACGCCGATTGGTTTGATGTAGATCACTTGCCGAATACGCCGCCAACTGTTTCAATAGCGGGCCGTTTGATCAAGGCAACGATTGAACTTATTAAAGGTGAGCAAATCGGCTGAAATAGCATGGGAATCTGGGCTAAAAAACAGTACACTTGCGCCTGATTTTAAAGACCAACTAAATACCGAATTATTTGTATAAGAGAGAAATATGACAGGCCTGAAAAATGACCGCTATTTACGTGCACTATTAAAACAACCCGTTGATGTCACACCCGTGTGGATGATGCGTCAAGCAGGGCGTTACTTGCCTGAGTATCGAGAAATTCGAGCAGAAGCAGGTAATTTTATGGCCTTGTGTACCAATCCTGAATTAGCATGTGAAGTTACATTACAGCCTCTACGTCGGTTTGAACTTGATGCGGCCATTCTGTTTTCCGATATTCTCACCATTCCTGATGCTATGGGACTAGGTTTATACTTTGAACAAGGTGAAGGTCCCAAGTTTAAAAAAACAATTACTAGCGAACAGGATGTTAAGAATTTGCCTGTTCCAGATCCCGAACTATCATTGACTTATGTGATGGATGCGGTTCGCACTATTCGAAAAAATCTTCAAGGTAGCGTTCCTTTAATCGGTTTTTCAGGTAGTCCTTGGACCTTGGCGACCTACATGGTTGAAGGCGGTTCTAGTAAGGCTTTTACCAAAATAAAGAAAATGATGTTTAGTTCACCTCAAACCTTGCATGCTCTATTGGATAAACTAGCTGATTCAGTTATTTCATACCTGAATGCACAAATCGCCGCTGGTGCTCAGTCTGTTATGGTGTTTGACACTTGGGGAGGCGTTTTAAGTCCAAGAGATTACAAACTATTCTCATTGCAGTATATGCACAAAATTGTCGATGGACTTACTCGCGAGTATGAAGGTCAGAAAATCCCAGTGACGCTATTCACCAAAAATGGCGGTATGTGGCTTGAGCATATTGCAGCTACAGGTTGTGATGCTCTAGGTTTAGATTGGACCATAGATATTGCCGATGCTAAAGCCAGAGTAGGTGACAAAGTAGCCTTACAAGGAAATATGGATCCTTCCGTTTTATATGCACCTGCGGAGCGTATTGAGCAGGAAGTGCAGGATATTTTACAGGGATTTGGCGAGGGGACAGGGCATGTGTTTAATCTTGGACATGGTATTCATTTAGATGTACCACCAGAAAATGCCAAAGTATTTGTAGACGCAATACACAAATATAGCGCTCAGTATCACAAATAAAATCTAAGCATCTCTAGGCAGGCCTTTACGGACGGTTCTGGCCAGCCTTGCTTGCTGACGATTGACTTGAGCTTTATCAGCGCCGTCTGATTTTTTTCTTTGTTGCTGGTCCAGCGCCCAACGATAATGCTGATTAAGTGTATCATTGGATTCTTTGTCTAAGGCAGCGCTGAGTGCACTTTCTATAGCCTCAGAGTAAGGCGCGTTGCCTAAGGCTATGGAAATATTTCGACGCCATTTGATAATGCCGATGCGACGAATGGGCGAGCCCTGAAGCTTTTGCATAAATTCTTCTTCTGACCAATAAAACAGACGCAATAAGTCTGCATTTTTTAGCCCATACAAATCGTTAAACCCTGTTTCTTGGGTAAGTTGTGCCTGCTTATTGTAAGGGCAAACAAGCTGACAATCGTCACACCCATAGATGCGGTTTCCCATTGCTGTCCTGAAATGTTCAGGAATAACACCTTCATACTCTATGGTTAAATAGGAAATACATTTATTGGCATCAATGGTGTAAGGTGCCACTATTGCATTTGTTGGGCATATAGAGATACATGCATTGCAACTACCACAACCTTCTTCTACTGGCTGGTCGACGGGTAGGGGTAAATTAATAAAAATCTCACCTAAGAAAAACCAAGAACCCGCTTCTCGATTCAATGTGAGTGAGTGCTTACCAGTCCAGCCAATTCCTGCTTTCTCGGCAAATGCATGTTCAAGCACAGGGGCTGAATCAACAAAAGGCCGATAGTCAGTATCTGTAAAATGTTCGGTGATTTTCTCGGCTAATTGCTTTAGTCGTTTGCGGATTAATTTATGGTAGTCTTTGCCTAGCGCGTAGCGACTGACAAAAGCTTTCGTAGGTTGTTCTAAATTGTCGGCAAAAGCTGCATCATCTGGCAAATAGTCCATGCGCACACTTATGATCCTTGATGTGCCCGGATGCAATCTTTCTGGATATAGACGTTTTTCGAGATTTCGTTGAAAAAAATCCATTTGCCCGTGGTATCCTTTGTCCAACCAAGCTTGTAAATAGTCGCTATGTTGACCAAGGTCAAGATCACTTATACCAACTTGTTGGAAACCTAGCGATTTCCCCCACGCCTTGATATTGTTTGCAAGTTGAATTAGGTCAATTGTTGGAATTAAGGACATAAGCTCATGTTAGACAAAATAAACGCACCCAGCTTAACACAAAAACTCTATCGGGCTGATCAGGTTCGTTTGCACGAAAAATCTGCCGCCGAAAAACTTGGCCTAGAAATGTACAGCTTAATGCAACGTGCTGGCAAGGCTGTTTTCGAAGAATGTGTAAACTTAATTCCTAATGTGGACCGTTATCTAGTATTGGTAGGCGTTGGCAACAACGCAGGGGATGGATACGTTGCCGGACTGCAAGCAAAAATTGCCGGTAAAAACGTTACTTTATGCGCTGTAGACCCTAAGCGAGAATTGTCGGGTGATGCAGCAAGAGCACGTCAAGAATGGGAAGCCAATGGAGGAAAAGTTGAAACCTTCAGTCCTGATTTACTTGAAAAAGCCGATATTGTGATTGATGGCTTATTGGGTACCGGCATCAATGGCATCATCCGAAATGAATATGCAGACGTTATCGATACCATCAATCACTCAGATATCCCCGTGGTAAGTATCGATGTGCCTAGCGGCTTAGATGCAGATACAGGCGAATCACTTGGCCGCTGCGTACAAGCAGATGTCACAGTGACTTTTATCGGCATTAAAATGGGCCTTACAACAGGTGCTGGTAAGCAATCCTGTGGCAAATTAGTGTTTAAAGATTTAGGGGTAGGCAAAACTTTCGCTTCTTTAGCCAGAAGTGATGCCCGAGCCTTAGATATGAAGCATTTTAGAGGCATGGCACCAAGAGATATAAATAGCCATAAAGGCAGTTATGGTCGATTGCTATGTATCGGCGGCAATGCAGGTATGTCTGGCGCAATTCGTCTAACCGCAGAAGCGGCGTTGCGCACCGGCACTGGTTTGGTCAAAGTGTTTGCTCATGAAGCGTCTAAAGTGCAGATTTGTGCTGGCCGCCCAGAACTTATGGTGATAAGTGAAGGTCTAGAAGATGCATTGGAGTGGGCAACCTGTATCGCACTTGGACCAGGCTTAGGAAGAGATGATTGGAGTAAGTCAATATTCGATAAGGTGATGGAATATACTCAACGAAATCCAAAACCTATAGTGGTTGATGCAGATGCGTTAAATCTAAAAGCCGTAAATGCCACTTTCGTATCTCTGCCTGATTGTGTTGTTACGCCGCATGCTGGAGAGGCGGCTAGACTGTTAAACGTGAGTATAGATGAAATCGAATCCAATAGATTTAATTATGCCCGGTTGTGCGCACAAAGATACGATGCAGTATGTGTATTAAAAGGCGCTGGAAGTATTATTGATGATCAACGACATTCTTGGGTATGTCGCCATGGTAATCCTGGTATGGCAACAGCAGGAATGGGGGATGTATTAACCGGCGTCATCAGCTCACTCATGGCCCAAGGCATCGATAAATCAATGGCTTGTCAATTTGGGGTATCATTGCATGCTAAAGCAGGTGACATGATTGCTGAGGAATATGGTCAAAGGGGTATTATTGCCAGTGATTTATTCCCTAAAATCAGATTGCTAGTCAATCAATAAGGTTAATTAAGGTGTTATGCAAGTTACAGTCAATGTCAATGACGAAACCCAAACCCAAGCGCTTGCTGTAGGGTTTGCTCAAAACTTAAAAGCGTCCGGTTTAGGTGGCGCTGTTATTTTTTTACATGGCGATTTGGGGGCCGGGAAAACCACTTTTTCTCGTTTTTTGCTACAATCATTAGGTCATGATGGAAAAGTGAAAAGCCCTACTTATACATTGGTTGAACCCTATAATATTGCCGGCATGGATGTTTTTCACTTTGACCTTTACAGATTAGCAGACCCCGAAGAACTTGAGTTTATGGGGATAAGAGATTATTTTAATGCAAATGCTTGTTGTTTGGTGGAATGGCCTGAAAAAGGTGGACATTTATTACCAACAGCGGATGTTGAACTTAATATCCTGTTTACAGAACAGGGGCGGTCCTTTGAATTTAGCGCGCTTAGCGAACGCGGTCGCCGTTATATTGCGAACCTATAAGAATAATAAAATGCAACTAGGGTTAGTGCAAAAAATTGTCACGTGGAGCATAGGAATAAGTTTTATCCTATTTTCTACTGTGAGTTACGCCGATAAAATTACCGATGCTAGATTTTCTCATGCAGCGGACACAAGCCGTTTAGTCTTAGAATTAGAAGACGCCCCAAGCTTTACTTACTTTTCCCTGAAAAATCCAGATCGTCTGGTAATTGACTTACAGGATGTGAAACGGAATTTCGATTTTACATCGGTGGGAATCACAGGTGCACTGGTCTCGAAAATTCGTCATAGTAAGCCAAAAACAAAAGCTGATACCCGTCTTGTTATTGAGTTAACCAAGAAACCAAATGTAACCTTGTATGCCTTAGCAAAAAATGACGATTTTCCCGATCGTTTGGTCATAGAAATGGTCGATCCTGATCCTGTTCCAGTGTTGATTAATAATCAAGGGCCTGACCGCGATAAGGATATAATTGTTGTGGTTGATGCCGGACACGGCGGCAATGATCCTGGCTCTATTGGACCCTCTGGAAGTTACGAAAAAAATATTACCCTAAGCATCGCTAAAATGCTGCAGGACTACATCGATAACGAACCAGGCATGCGCGCCATTATGACGCGTACTGGGGACTATTATATTTCGCCCAATGACAGACCAAAATTCGCGGCCAAAGAACGAGCAGACTTGTTAATTTCCATTCATGCCGATGCTTTCACCACACCTCAACCACGAGGGGGTTCAGTGTGGGTGTTATCCAAAGGTCGCGCAGACAGTGAATTGGGTCGGTTACTGGAGCAGACGGAAAGAAGCTCTGCTTTACTTGGAGCTGCTGCGGGTGTAATTGAAGATAGAGATACTGAGCGCTACTTCGCAGAAACTATTTTTAACATGTCGATGGATTTGTCTCGTGCCTCTAGTTATGAATTGAGCAACAATGTCATTGGGCAAATGAAGAACATCACTAAAATGCACAAAAGGTCGCCACAAAGTGCCAGTTTAGCTGTGCTTACAGCATCTGAAACTCCTTCTATTTTGGTTGAAGTGGGTTTTATCAGTAATCCTCAAGAAGAGAAAAATTTAAATTGGGCACAGCACCGCAAGCGTTTAGCCAATGCGATGTTTGTTGCAATTAAGCAATTTTTCCAGAAAACGCCACCAGATGGCACATTATGGGCTCAGTGGAAAAGTGAGAAGCCCAAGCAACATAAAGTAGAACGCGGTGACTCCCTTTCTCTTCTGGCACAACGATATGGTGTTACGGTTGGGCAAATTAAGACTGAAAATAACCTGAAATCCGACGTTGTTCGCGTTGGACAAGTATTAAAGATCCCGCGCGCCTAATGACCACTGAAGAAAGTCGTCAAATACGGATACTACCGCAACAATTAGCCAATCAAATAGCTGCTGGGGAAGTGGTAGAGCGGCCCGCATCCGTAGTTAAAGAATTAGTTGAAAATAGTCTTGATGCCGGCGCGTCCTCGATTCAAATTGAAATCGATATGGGAGGACATAAACGCATATGTATTCGCGACGACGGAAAAGGCATAGCAAAAGATCAACTGTCCTTGGCATTAAGTCGACATGCCACCAGTAAAATATATTCGTTGGATGATTTGGATGCCATTATGAGTATGGGATTCAGAGGTGAGGCGCTTGCTAGTATCAGTTCTGTGAGTCGTTGCACCTTAACCTCAAAAACTCAACATCAAGAAGCTGCTTGGCAAGCTTCCGCCGAAGGCTCTGACATGGTGGTGGATATCATTCCCGCAGCTCATCCTAAAGGTACTTCAGTAGAAGTCATCGATCTTTTTTACAATACGCCTGCGCGCAGAAAATTTCTGCGCGCGCCCAAGACAGAATTTCAGCACATTGAGCAAATCGTCAAGCGAATCGCGCTAGCTTACCCTCAGATCAGTTTCGAACTTAAACACAATGGTAAACGGGTATATAAATTTACTGGCACCGATCAACAAAAACGCATACTTCAAGTGTGTAAGAATAAGTTTTTGGACGCAATGCTTCCGCTAGATTATGCATATGAGCAAATTAAGATCAGTGGCTGGATCACGCCGCCGGGAAATGGCTTTGATAATAATGAAAATCAGTTTTTGTTTATCAATCATCGCATGATGAAAGACAGGCTTTTAATGCATGCATTGCGTCAAGCCTATGAAGGCATGTTGCCAGACGCAAAGCATCCTGGGTTTGTGATTTTTTTAGATATTCCGCCAAATGAACTGGATGTGAACGTGCATCCTGCAAAACATGAGGTAAGGTTTAGAGAGTCTCGACATGTACATGATGTATTCTACAGCGCTATTAATCAAAGGTTGATTTCAGATTCAACTGAATCATTTGATAAAGAGTCGCAACCAACAGATATACATGAGCCTAGCCATAATTATATTCGTCCTTTGAATACTGAAGTGGTCAGCACTACTAACCCTACAAGGCAGTCTCTAGGTGGCGGTTATAGTTTTAATAAGCCCTCGGCTAGTCATATAAAAAAAGCCAGTCAATCTTATCACCAGTTAATGCAGGTAAGCTCACAAGACGAACAAGGAAATTCTGAGCAATTTATCTTAATCAAAGATACCCTTCTAATAAGTAAGAACGAACAACTTTGGGCGCTTAAAACAGATAAAATTGCCCATGCTCTGTTAACTAAAAGGTTAGATACTGACGCATCCGAAAATGGCATAACAATGCAGCCTTTGTTGATGCCGATTTCGGTATCCGACACAGGTTTCGCGCAATTTAAGCAAAAATTACAGGATATGGGGTTTAACCTACACCAACATAACCAAAAATTGATGCTAAAACAGGTGCCAAGTTTTTTACGCAGTTTACCGTGGGCGCAGATATTTCCAGCATGGGTGTCATTCCATCCAGATTCTGAAGCAGCTTTGCTAACAGGATTAGCGAAAGCTTGGTGTCGCTCCGTGGTTTTGGACCATACTCTTGTCAAAAGTTGGATAATAGAATTGGGAGACAGTTTTACATCCGTGTTGCAACTTAGTGGTCAGCAAATTCAAATAGAGTCTTTGCTAGATGACTGACCCGCTACCAAATGCTATTTGTATCATGGGACCAACAGCTTCTGGCAAGACTGATTTGGCGATTGAACTTGCACAACACATAAATGGTGAAGTGATCAGTGTTGATTCGGCTTTAGTGTTTCAAGACATGAACATAGGCACAGCGAAACCAACTATGGACGAAAGGCAAGGGATACCGCATTGGTTAATTGATATATTAAGCCCAGAACAAAGCTATTCTGTCTCTGATTTTATTATTGATGCAGAAAGTAAAATACGGGAGATTCTGGTTAAGGGCAAAATTCCAATACTAGCGGGTGGCACCATGATGTATTTCAATGGGCTAATCAATGGCATTTCCCAAATCCCAGCCAGTGATGCTGTCACCCGAGAAAAAGTAAAATCTTTAATTGAAGAACAGGGCCTTGAATCTGTGCATGCGCAATTGGCGCAGATAGATCCAGAAGCTGCACAACGATTGCATCCAAATGATACCCAAAGAGTATCAAGGGCGATGGAAGTTTATTTAGCAACTGGCCACTCGCTCACTCATTGGCAACAACAAAAAGCAACACCTTCTGAATTCAATTTTACTCAATTTGCTATTATGCCGACCGATAGAAGCCTTCTGCATCAGGCGATTGAAAGGCGTTTTGATCTAATGTTGGAAAAAGGATTTATTGATGAAGTGAAGTTTTTATTAGAAAAATATCAACTACACGAAGACTTGCCAGCCCTTAGAAGCGTGGGATATCGTCAAATATTTGAGTATTTAAAGGGTAAAACAACCTTTAACGAAATGCGTGAACTTGGTATTATTGCAACACGTCAACTTGCCAAACGCCAAATAACATGGCTAAGGGGTTGGGAAAATTTGACGAACTTAGAAACTGGTGATATAAAAAATTTATCCATAGTTCTTAAAAAAGTGGGTACATAATACCTTTTTTTTGGTGTACACTAAATATTCACATGGGTAACAAAACATAATAATAAATAAGGACATAGAATGGCAAAAGGTCAGTCTTTACAAGACCCATTTCTAAACGCACTTAGAAAGGAACGCATACCAGTTTCAATTTATCTGGTAAATGGGATTAAACTACAGGGTCAAGTGGAGTCATTTGATCAGTTTGTAGTGTTGTTAAAAAATACTGTGAGTCAGATGGTATATAAGCATGCTATCTCAACGGTAGTGCCTTCACGCGCTATTACAATGCCCACAAATCACGGTGATAGTGAGGGCAATCAAGATTAATTGGAGTTTACTGTTTGTTTGATCGTTTTGAAGCGGGTGAAAACGCTGTACTTGTTCATGTAGATTTTTCGGACGATCAAACAAAGGAAGATATCCAAGAATTGCAAATGTTGGTGTCTTCTGCTGGTGTAAACCAGTTGGCCGTTCTTACTACCAAGCGTAATGCACCACATGCCAAATATTTTGTGGGCAGTGGTAAAGCGGAAGAAATCGCCGAAGCCGTTAAAGCATTAGAAGCTGATGTGGTTATCTTCAATCATTCCTTATCTCCTGCACAAGAAAGAAATATTGAATCCTTAGTCAAATGCCGTGTGTTGGATCGCACCAGTTTGATTTTGGATATCTTTGCCCAACGAGCACGTACTCACGAAGGTAAGTTGCAAGTTGAACTTGCGCAATTAAAACACTTATCTACGCGTTTGATCAGGGGTTGGACACACTTAGAAAGACAGAAAGGTGGTATTGGGCTTAGAGGTCCAGGTGAAACCCAGCTGGAAACAGATAGGCGTTTAATCCGCGGGCGTATGAAAGCTATTATGCGTCGCCTTGAACGGGTACAAAAACAGCGAGAACAAGGGCGTCGTTCGCGCCAACGCGCTGAAATACCAACAGTTTCTTTGGTTGGCTATACCAACGCTGGCAAGTCAACGCTATTTAACAGCATTACTCAGGCTGGCGTATATGCGGCTGACCAATTATTTGCCACCCTAGACCCAACCTTGAGAAAAATTGAGATCAGTGAAATCGGCCCAGTTATTTTAGCGGATACAGTTGGATTTATTCGCCATTTACCTCATGATTTGGTGGCGGCGTTTAAAGCAACTTTGCAAGAAACCCAAGAAGCAGACTTACTTTTACATGTGGTTGACTATTCTGACGGTCAATATAAAGAGAATATGGATCAGGTCAACAATGTATTAGAAGAGATTGATGCTCTAGAGGTGCCTCAACTCATTATTTGTAACAAAATCGACCGCTTAGAAGCTGTTTCGCCAAAGATTGATAGGGACCAAGATGGTAATCCCATTAGGGTTTGGATTTCAGCTGCTCAAGATCAAGGTATTGATTTATTAAAAAATGCCCTCACTGAACGTCTTAGACGGTCCATGGTCAATTATACATTATGCATTCCACCTGATGATGGAAAAATTCGTGGTATGTTGTATGAGTTGAATTGCATCTTGGAGCAAGAATATTCAGACAAAGGCGATTGGGTGGTAAATGTACAGATGCCAACAGCGGACTGGCATAGAATGGATAAAAAAGTCGATAATCGATTAAGCCAATATATTGTGCATTAATATTGTTTTCACACTTAGTTGACCTTTTGTTACAGTTTTCGTATCGATTGGTAAAACTATTCGAGTTTTAATCTAGTATAATAACTAGCTAACGTATTTATTGGAGTATGAACTTATGGCTTGGAACGAGCCTGGCGGTAATAACGATAAAGATCCTTGGAAAAACAAAGGCGGTAATGATCAGGGGCCACCTGATCTTGATGATGTATTAAAAAACCTCTTTGGTAAATTTGGTAAAGGTAAATCTTCTGGTGGCGGCAGCGGTAACTTCGGCGCTAAAGGCATTGGCCTAATAGTCGCAATAGCCATCTTTATTTATGGTTTAACAGGTTTCTACACCATTAAAGAAGCGGAACGAGGTGTATTACTGCGCTTCGGTGAGTACGTAGGACTGGTAGATCCAGGTCTACAATGGAAGTTCACTTTTATTGATGAAGTGATTCCTGTCAATATTCAAGAGATTAACTCACTATCTTCTCGTGGTGCTATGTTAACAGACGATGAGAACATGGTAAGTGTAGAAATGGAAGTGCAATACCGAGTAATGGACCCCCAGCAATGGGTATTCTCGGTGGTGAATCCCAGAGTTAGTTTAAGTCACGCTTTTGATAGTGCTATTCGTTATGTGATTGGTCATTCAAACATGGATGATATCTTAACAGGCGGTCGTGAAGATATTCGAGGCAGAGTATTAGAAGAACTTCAGGGAATAATTGAACCTTACAAAATGGGTGTTTCAATCATAGATTTAAACTTCTCAAACGCGCGTCCACCGGAAGAAGTGCGTGAAGCCTTTGATGATGCTATAGCTGCTCAGGAAGACCAAGTTAGGTTCATTCGTTTAGCTGAAGCCTATGCCAAAGAGCGTGAACCAGAAGCTCGCGGTGTTGTGAATCGTATGCTTGAAGAAGCTCAAGCTTATAAAGAGAGAGTTATCCTTGAAGCACAGGGTGAAGTGGCACGCTTCGAAGAGTTATTGCCTCAATACGAAGCTGCGCCTGAAGTAACACGTCAACGTTTGTACCTAGAAACTATGGAACAAGTGTTTGGTAACACCAGTAAAGTCATGGTTGATACTGAAGGTGGCAATAACATGATGTACTTGCCATTGGATAAGATTATGCAACAACAGCAACAAAATACAACGAATAGAACTTCAACTAGCACTACACCTAGTCGTTTCCAAGACATAAACGATAGTTCTAGCAGTTCTAGCCAATCAAGTAATCGTAGTAGTAGACAGGGGAGAAATTAGTCAATGAAACCATTTGCAGCAATCCTCTTAGTAGTCGCATTATTGCTTGGATATAATTCTCTCTTTGTTGTCGAGGAAGGCACAAGAGCCATTGTTATTACTTTCGGTAAAGTAAAAATGGATGATTCTGGCACGCCTGTGGTCTATGAGCCGGGTCTACACGGAAAGATCCCGTTTTTTGCCCGCGTACAACGACTAGATGCACGCATTCAAACCTTGGACGAACGTGCTGACCGCTTTGTTACCAGTGAAAAAGAAGACTTAATCGTTGATTCTTACGTTAAATGGCGTATTCAAGACTTTGCTCGTTATTACCTGTCGACTGGCGGAAACATTATGCAAGCAGAAACCCTGTTAAAGCAAAAAGTAACCAACGGTCTACGTTCTGAATTTGGTACACGTACTATTAACCAAATTGTTTCTGGTGAACGTTCTGAATTGATGGATGATGCGTTAACACAGGCCAGCAGTAGTTCGAATGAACTGGGTGTTGAAATTTTAGATGTGCGAGTTAAGCAAATTAACTTACCAACTGAAATCAGTAACAACATCTTTAACAGAATGCGAGCTGAACGTAACGCAGCTGCTCGAGAATACCGCTCTAAAGGTCAGGAACAAGCAGCCATAATTGAAGCTAATATAGACGCTAAAATCACTGTAATGTACGCAGATGCTGAACGAAATTCACGTCAGTTACGCGGTGAAGGCGATGCTATTGCAGCTGAGATATATGCCAATACTTACAACAAGAACCCAGAGTTTTATTCGTTCTTAAGAAGTATGGATGCGTACAGAGCAAGCTTTAACAGTAAAAATGACATTTTGGTTGTAGAACCAGACAGTGACTTCTTTAAATATATGAAGCAAGCATCTGGCAAATAATACACCAAGCTATTTGCATATCGAAAGCCTCTTTAAGTAGAGGCTTTTTTTTGCCTGAATTTCGCTATTTCAAGCTATTAATGGTTAGCTTGATATAATTTGTTAAAGTCAGCTACCGAGCAAGGCTCACCAAACAAAAAACCTTGTACTAGATGACAATCATGATTTATCAGATAACTCTCTTGCGCTGGGGTTTCTACTCCTTCGGCAATTACCTTCAGTTTAAGGTTATTTGCCATAGCAATTATGGCATTGACTATAGCTTGATCATCTTCACTATTGGCCAAATCAATAATAAAAGAGCGATCAATTTTTAAGGTATCAATGGGTAGATGCTTCAAATAAGAAAGTGAACAATAGCCGGTACCAAAGTCATCAACTGAAATACTGATACCAGAGTCTTTAAGTTCCTTCAGGAACATTTTTACTTTGTTGTAATTATTAATTAATACACCTTCAGTTACTTCTATTTCGAGTAAATTGGGCGCAATATTCTTTTGCGTAATGACGTTACGGAAAAAGCCTATAAGATTAAGATCATAGATTTGTTTAGGTGAAAAATTCAAAGAAATCGGCACTACAATTTGGGCTTTTTTCTGTTGAGTTAAAATATCGCATACTTGGGTAAAGACCCAGCGACCAATGGTGTTGATAAGCTCCGACTTTTCAGCGATGGGAATGAACTCTTCAGGCGATATAGTTTCGCCGTTTAAATGCCAACGTAATAAAGCCTCTGCTTTTATAATTTGCTTACTGTGCAGGTCATAGATGGGCTGCAAAAATAGTTCAAATTGATCTTTCTCGATGGCATGTTTCAGCGCTTCTTCTAACAGAATACGTCGTCGAGATTTGCGTTTTAAGGCTTCGGTGTAAACTACCACATCATTACTCATTGACGCTTTTGCTGTAGACAGTGCTAGGTCAGCACAACCTAATAATTCTTCGCTATTGATAGCATTTTGTGGAAAGTGTGCGACACCAATTTTGACTGACAGTTCGCAACGGCTATTGCTTTTGGTATATAAGGGTTGGCGACAAATATTGCTTATATCGCGAGCGAGCATTTCAATATTGTCTTGATTTTCATTTAGAGTGTCAGGGTCACTCGCATTCTCTAGTCGACGCATGATCATAAATTCATCGGCGCCAACACGGGTCATAAAGTCGCCCTCTTGCAATATGGCAGAGATACGTTTTACCATTTGGATCAAAAGGTCATCACCATCAAGATAACCATATAATTCATTGACGCTTCTAAAATTCACAATATCGATATTTAACAATGCCACAGCTTGTTTGTTATCTACTAACTGATGCAACTCTTGCCAGAAGAATTGTCTGTTTGGTAAGCCCGTAAGCGGATCATGTAGCGCCAGTTCTTCGTTGGTCTGAAGAAGATATTTTACTCGGGAGATGTCGCTAATTGTGAAAATCCAAAAAGTGCTAAACCCTATTCCATTTAGTACAGGATGAATATTTACCTTTAGCCATTTATGCGGCGTCGGCGGAGAATGCCAATACAGTTCTCCAGCCCAAGATGTAGTACCCGATAAAATATCTTCAGAAGCTCCGTATTGCCGATCTACTAGCCCCTTAATAGTGGCTAAGATATCAAACGTTTGGTTACTCGGGCTTTTTTCGAATATTTTCCATGCTGCTGGGTTAACTTCTTTAATTACGCCTACTGAATCTGTTATTAGAACACCTATGTCAGCTTTTCTTATCGCGTCAAGTATAGGCAATTCGGTTTTTGCTTCGGCAGATTCAATTAGAAGACTTCGAATTCGTTCACTTAAATAGTCATGGCGTTCAATGACTTCATCGTTGGAAATAAGTAATTCGCGCGCTATCTGTAACGTTTCTTTTTGTTGGTGATAAAGCTGAGCCTGATTCTTAATGATTAAAAACTGGCCTTCGGTTACATGTGCGGCGATGGCCTCTAAATAGAGTTCACCATCAGCCGTAATTTCTGTCCAGATACCGCTTTCAATCTGCCCTTGTACTTGCTTGCGCCAATATTCATTGGCATCGAACATGAAGTCATCTAAAAATAATGATTGAGAATCAATGTTAACTTGTTGGCCAACAGCAAGATTTTTGAATAATTGACTAACCCATTCATTTTGCGCATAAATCATCTCAAACAAATTATCTTTTAATCGTTTCAAGATAATGCAATCAGCAATTCCTAAAGATTTAATCAGCGATAGATGCATAAGACTAGCTCTCTGTGATTAATTTGCCTATTTGCTCAAACATTTCTTCTACCGACTGTCCTGTTTTAGCACTGGTGGTAAATATACGGTCAAAACTTTGCGCGTGACTGTCTACGATGGATTGATCCCATTTTATTGATTGGGGTAAATCGTCTTTGTTAATAGCTAAAATACTTGGTACATCAAGATGTTTTTTCGTTAATGAATAGATTTCCATTAATTCTGAAACAGAGCTAAAGCGGGATTTATCAGCAACGAAAATGAGACCAGAAGCGCCACGCAGGTAGCGCGGATTAAAATGGCTATATTTATCTATGCCCTCTAAATCCCATATCATAAGTTGCACGGGGCGAATGCCATTTATTAGCAGTTTTTTGTCTATTTTTACGCCAATAGAGGTTAGGTATTTTTCTGAAAAAATACCCTCTACAAACTGCTTAATTAGACTGGTTTTGCCGACCCCTGTAGGTCCTAAAACACAGATTTTCTTCTGCAACATAATCGTCTGATTATCTCTTGAGTTAATAGAGTGCGGCGAAGATGACCTTCCTAGCATTTGAATTCTTTCCTGATGTTTCTATTTGGCTTGCTGCGACCGAAACAACTTCAGTTTCAAGTAAACCACGACGCAATAACTCTCTTCTGACTTTACTTGCCCGTTCAATACTTAGCACTTCATTTCTTGACTGTGCGCCAAGTGTATCGCTAGCCCCAATGATTAGCAATGTCGGCGTAATTTGAA
This sequence comes from Glaciecola sp. 1036, assembly GCF_050306235.1. NCBI lineage: Bacteria > Pseudomonadati > Pseudomonadota > Gammaproteobacteria > Alteromonadales > Alteromonadaceae > Glaciecola > Glaciecola sp. 1036. Next base: position 300,653 of record NZ_JBLWFH010000005.1, read on the forward strand.
TATTTTCAGCCAGCTGCTTCAATCGCTGAAAAGTACTCACCACTTCATCTAGTTTTGATTGAGCTTGTGGATGCATAGTACTCTGGTTTACGTCAAATAGCACCTGAATACTGGCCAGTTGCGCACTTAACTGGCCTATCATATTTCTAATCATAGGTGCAGTAGATTCATTACTTGAATTAAGCCTGTCTTGTTTTAGCGTGGGCATGCCAATACGATCAAGGTCAATACCTGGAATGGCTGATAATGATTTCTCTAAAGCAATCACATCAGAATATTGTGCGCTTTGTAAAGCTTCAATTTTTCCTTCATTGTAGTTAAATCGAGGATCTTCTTTAATTAACGTTTGAATTTTATTGTCAATAACCTCTGGAGCATCAGAAATGAAAGAAATTTCATTTACCTGAATCCAATCAGCTGGGAGGTTAAGAGACTCCAGCCATTGGCTCACAGAAATGGCAGACTTATCCCGTAGTAAGGTAAGCTCTATGTCTTGCAATCCTCGCACACTCGCACTTGTTACCACAATACCATTATTAGTGTTTGATTCTCTAAGAGACGATGCAACATTCGAAGTTTGCCAACTTAAATAAGCATACCAGCCTGCCAGTCCAGCTAGAATTCCGATAAATACCCAAGCAAACCAGGCTTTTTTTGGGGGGGTACTTTTTTCTTCAAACAACAAACATTCTTCGAGAATTGGCGTGGTTTCGGCGAAGGGCGTTTTGTCACCATCAAAATTCTGAATTTCCTTAATATAGAGTTTGTGGATGTACTCTAAGGTTGATTGCAATTTTGCTTTTGCAGAAGGAGAGATTGAACCTGTTACCGATGCAACTAATGCTACTGACGGGCCTTGCTTAATAAATAAGGTAAAATCATCGGTTTTAATTTCGTCTAATTGCTGATCGTGTTGCAGTTTGGATGAAAATGAATCCGCGACAAAATCATTTATTGCGGTGAGCATGGCGGAAACCAATTCAGAATTTTCATCAACTTCATTGGTTAGATTCACCGCATTTAGTAAAGCACCAGTTTCCTTGTGAATTAACAGCACATTGTGGATTTGAAACACATAGGTTTGAGATGCAACGTAAGTAGCGTAGGGCATTCCTGCTCGCCATGCGCGATAACGCCAGAAAATGGACTCCATAGAAACTGATTTTTCGATAATTTCATTAGTCTTCTCAATAAAATCTCTTAAGCTAGCGGCTACATATTTTCTGACCAAGTCACCAACTAACGGAAAAATGTAATTCAACATTTCACCACGTTGTCGGGTGAATGAATGCTGCATACTTTCTTCAACAACTGGTATTAAAACCTTAGACACACTCTGATCGGTTAATTCTCGATCTCGGATCGCTTCGGTCACTACCTCTTTGACCATTTCACGAGTGTTTTCCTGCAGTTCTGCTTGATGCTCTGTCAATGGTTGATGTAGCAACAGATAACGAAGTTTTTCGAGATCCTTCTCTGCCTGTTGTTTTAATTCTTCGGGGTCGTTATCCACTAGTTTTGACATAACTATAAGTCAGGTGATTTTTATCAATCACCCGCCTCTAGATTATTAGCAACATTTGCCAATAATTGGGCCAGCGTTTTACGATCGGTTTTACTGGTGGTTAGCTCGTTGGTAACGGAGTCTAACTTCGCCATTAAGCGTTCTACCGCGTCTTTTAGCTCTCCTTGCAGTTGATTAACCTCTTCATCCAAGCGTTTATGCAATTGTTGAGCATCGTCTTGGGCAGCGTTTTCGGCCATTTCCAATTGGCTACTTAATGAATTTGTGGTGTCTAGGAATGCCTGTTTGTTACTCTCTTGAATTTCGTTAGATTGTGAAAGTTTAAGTAATAAATCCGCTTGATTGTCAGCCATATTCTGCTGGACCAGGCTGAATTGCTCCGAAAAATGAGTCTGTAACTTAGACATTTCATCGGTCAAACGTTGATTTAATTGCTCAATCTTAGCGTCTAGTTCTTGTTTGGCCGCACCAAAAACAATTAATCTAAGTTGTTCTAGATCGTTCAAGGGGTCATTTGACGCGTTATCAGGAATCACTTTTGTTGCCATAATAAAAGTCCCTTAGAATTTTGGCGATAATTCATACCTAGTTCAGGTATAAGCTATTATAACTGTATACAATTTAAGCGCTTCACACAATTATATATGAAAAGCTTTTAGAACTTAGGTAGTATAGCCGAGTTAGGGAAAAAAGAAGCCATTGGCTGTAAAAAACTCTTCGCCTTTACACCTATTAAAAATACGACAGATTTAAAAATAACAATAAAATGAGGAACCTGCGTTTTGTCTAAAAGCTCAACAACGGAAAATTCACAACAAAATAATTCACCAAACAACAGTGGATGGTTTTCAAAATTTCTCTCCACGGTTGAGTGGCTAGGAAATTTATTACCTCATCCTATTACGTTGTTTGCTTCTTTGGCTTTATTTATCGTTATTCTCAGCGGTATTTTGGGATATTTCGATGTATCCGTACTCGACCCTCGTCCAGTGGGTGCTAAGGGCCGAGAGGCAGATGGGGTCATTGAGGTCATCTCTTTACTCAATGCAGAAGGTTTGCAACGCATTGTCACTGGCTTAGTTACCAATTTTACTGGTTTTGCGCCACTTGGCACTGTATTAGTGGCTCTTCTTGGCGTCTCGGTGGCTGAACATTCTGGTTTGTTGGCTACCATTATGCGCGCAATGGTAATGAATGCTTCTAAAACCGCAGTAACTGTAGTGGTGGTTTTCGCCGGCGTGGTCTCCAATACTGCATCAGAGTTGGGCTACGTGGTCTTAATTCCTTTGGCAGCTATGATCTTCCATTCTTTGGGCCGACATCCTTTGGCGGGGCTTGCCGCTGCTTTTGCCGGTGTTTCCGCAGGGTATAGTGCAAACTTACTATTAGGTACAGTTGATCCCTTATTGTCAGGGATTACCCAAGACGCGGCTAGAATGATAGATCCAGAATACATTGTAGGGCCTGAAGTTAATTGGTATTTCATGTTTGTTAGTACCTTTTTAGTGGCCGCTATGGGGGCTTTTGTCACTGAAAAAATTGTAGAACCTCGGCTAGGTAAATATGACCCCTCTGAGGCTGCCATAGATCTTGGGCAACAAAAAATGGAAGAGCCCAATGCCCAAGAAATAAAAGCAATGAAGTGGGCAGGGGTAGCCTTTGTGGTCGTCTGCGGTATATTGGCGCTAACCATAGTGCCGGAAAATGGTATTTTACGTCACCCAGAAACGGGTGCAGTTGCTGGTAGTCCATTTTTAAAAGGAATTGTGGCTTTTATCTTTATTACCTTTGCAATTCCAGGTTTTGTGTATGGCCGAATTGCTGGGACCATGAAAAATGACCGGGACATCATTGATGCCATGGCGAAAAGCATGGGGTCTATGGGGCTATACATCACCTTAGTGTTTTTCGCAGCTCAATTTGTGGCCTTTTTTAAATGGACAAATCTTGGCACTGTGTTGGCAGTGAAAGGTGCCGCTTTCTTACAAGCTACCGGCTTCGATGGACCTGAAGTATTTGTGCTATTTATTCTCATGTGTGGCGTTGTGAATCTATCCTTAGGTAGTGCTTCAGCTCAATGGGCGGTGACGGCACCTATTTTTGTCCCTATGTTGATGCTCATTGGCTTTGCGCCTGAAACTATTCAAGCGGCATACAGAATAGGAGATTCTGTGACCAATGTAATTTCACCTATGATGAGTTACTTTGGGCTCATTTTGGCCATAGCGGCCAGATACAAAAAAGATTTGGGAATGGGTACTCTAATTGCCACTATGTTGCCTTACACCCTAGTCTTTATTGTTGGATGGTCCATATTATTTTATATTTGGGTATTCTTATTCGGCTTCCCTGTTGGTCCAGGTGCAGAAACCTACTATACCCCGGTGACAGGCTAGTATTTGGCAAAATGTTAAGTTGGCATTTGGTCTTAGTGCCAACTTTTTCGTATAACAAGCTAATTAACTAAAAATCATTACTTATGAAGTTTAAGGCGCAGACAGCATTTACTCATCAACAGCGGGATAAGTTAGGTGTTCTGATTACCAACTTAGGCACACCTGAAGCACCTACTGCTCAGGCGTTAAAACCTTATTTAAAACAATTTTTATCTGATCCTAGAGTGGTTGAAGTTCCTAAATTAATTTGGTGGTTCATTTTAAATGGCATCATATTGAATATTCGACCTAAGCGATCAGCAAAAGCCTATGAAACTGTGTGGACGGATGAAGGATCACCCTTATTAACTCATACCAAGGCGCAAGCTACTGCAATAGATAATAAGCTTAAGGCAGAATTTGGCGATCAGGTAGTGGTAGATTTTGCTATGCGCTATGGTCAACCTTCGGTGACATCCGCAATAGACAAAATGCTAAACTCAGGGGTTAGAAAATTATTGGTATTGCCTTTGTATCCTCAATATTGTGCTTCAACTACAGCGTCCACCTTTGACGCTGTTGCAGAAGATTTTACTCAGCGCCGATGGATACCTGAATTACGTTTTATTAATCAATATCATGATAATCCCAGCTACATTAAATGCGTAGCCGACAAAATTAGAGCGCATCGAGAAGTCCATGGAAACGCAGATAAGCTCGTTTTTTCTTATCATGGCATTCCAAAACGTTATTTGCTTAATGGCGACCCTTATCATTGTCAATGTTACAAAACGTCTCGCCTTATTGCGACCGAACTAGGCTTATCAGAAGACGAGTATTTAACCAGCTTTCAATCAAGATTTGGTCGCGAAGAATGGTTGAAACCATACACCGATGAAACCTTAAAGTCGCTACCTGCAAAGGGTGTGAAAAGTGTACAAATTGTTTGCCCAGGCTTTTCATCTGATTGTTTGGAAACTATAGAAGAAATTGGCGAAGAAAACCGAGAGTATTTTCTGCATAGTGGTGGTGAAAGTTATCAATACATAGCCGCTCTAAATAGTGATGAACAACACATCGATATGCTGGTTGGATTAGTTAAAGAGAATATTGCTGGCTGGCAGATAGAACAAGACACGACACAAAGAGCGCAACTTGCAAAAGCTTTGGGTGCAGATAAATGAGTGAGCAAAAAGACCAAGATTCTTACGAATTTCGTGCGCCAAAAGAACTACTTAAAGCCCAGTCTTTAGCCAACTTGTTAGATTATTCTGTACGCATTCCAATTATTAACTTCCACATTGGTTTGGATTCTTTAATAGGGCTAATTCCAGGTGTTGGGGATGGCTTGATGATGTTACTTTCTCTACGCATCATTTGGTTAGCGCGTAAAATGAATGTACCTAAACCTCTGATCTCAGTTATGTTACGCAATACTGTTATCGACTTTGCTCTGGGCTTGATTCCTATAGTGGGTGATATTGCAGATATGGTATTTAAAGCTAACATTCGAAATGTGCGCATAATGGAGAAATATTGGGTATCGCAAAATAAAGATGCCATTGATGCCATGTCGGCGAAAAAATTACAACAATGGGAAGAACAACAAGAAAAACTCGACTCTCACACCGATGGGTAAGCATGTTTTTCTAAATCTTCTAACTTGACCAATTCTAGGGCTTTACTATTGGTTGCCGCGAGAATCACAGGTGGTGCTACTCCTGCGACCAATGCTTGCTGCCATCGACTGGCACATAAACACCAGCGATCGCCAGGCTTTAATCCAGGAAATGAATATTGGGGCATAGGTGTGATAAGATCATTGCCCATAGATTTTGAATAATTGAGAAATTCTGTTGTCATAATTGCACAAACACTGTGGTTGCCAAAATCGCCATCAGGAACATAACAGAATCCTTCACGCGTAAAACCTGTATTTCCACAACAAAGGAGCAGAGGATTACCATAAACATTGGTCGCATTGGCCATAATGGACTCCAATTATTAAACGTAAAGAAGTGAACGCTTTATAAGGTATACGATGTTAGATAAAAGTGAGCTTAAATCAGTTACCAGTCAAGATACAACCCTTTCATCCGAGGAAATCGCAAGATTTGATCGCATGGCCGAGCAATGGTGGGATCCCAATGGGGATTATAAGATGGCATTGCTATTTAACGAGGCAAGGGTAGCGTATTTTGTTGAGACTATATGCAGCCATTTTAAACGCAGTGCGAGTGCCCGAAATTGTCTTTCTGGATTGAACATTTTGGATTTAGGCTGTGGTGGAGGCTTAGTCAGTGAGGCTTTGGCGCTCAAGGGAGCAAAAGTTGTCGGTATTGATGCCAGCCAAACCAGCGTTGAGGTAGCTAAACGTCATGCGGTGAAATCGGGCGTTTCTGTGGATTATCGCCATCAGACCTCCAAGCAATTAGTTGATGCCCGAGAAAGCTTTGATGTTGTAATCAATGCTGAAGTTATCGAACACGTTCCCGATCAAAAAACCTTAGTCAAACACTGTGCTTATCTTACCAGAGTGGGGGGACTAACAATTCTTGCGACTTTGAATCGAACAGTTAAATCCTATTTTTTTGGCATCATTGGTGCTGAATATATTATGCGATACTTGCCTGTGGGAACGCACTCTTGGGGCCTTTTTGTCACGCCTCTTGAACTTAATAGTTGGGCCTCTATGAGTCGTCTTCAGTTAATTGAAGAAAAGGGTATGAGTTACAACATGTTTACCAAATCGTGGAAACTGAACGCGAATTTAAGTGTTAACTATGTGCAGGTGTATAAAAAGCTACCACCGCAAAACTAAGGTTTATTCTTAACTCGAATAAATTCCTCGGAGGTATTTGAAATTTTAGCGAAAAATAAAGCTTATGCGCTAAAGCAAATAGGTGTTTTTACCGATGAATCTATACATTGATAGGCGTCTTTCGTCTTTATCACTGAGCCCGATACTGCGGCGTAGAATAATCAATAAAATTGTCTGTTTTGGAATATTGAATGCTATATGACCTCATAGCCGTTCTTAACTTGATCTTAATACTAGTGCTGGTTGCTTTAGTATTATTTAGGGATCGTCAAATTCAAAACAAGAAAACGCGCCACATCAAACAACAAAGTGAGAAGAGCTGGCCTAGCCACACCAATTTAGACTCCCAAGCATTGGATAATCGTTTGCTTAAGCAGGCGGATGATGCGGTAAAATTTACCCAAACCTTTCAAAAGTTTGTGCCCAAACAATTTTTAGCCCATTTTACTCGCAGTGGATTTGATTCTATTCAACTAGGTCAGGCGATTGAAGCTGACGTGTCGATACTTTTTTGTGATATCCGAGGTTTTACTACCTTAGCTGAAAAGATGCCCCCGAAAGATTTAATTACCTTCTTGAATTCTTATTTTTATCGTATGAATGATCCTATTCACGAAAACGGTGGTTTCATCGATAAATTTATTGGTGATGCCATTATGGCATTATTTGACCGACCGGATAGCGAGCAAGCCAATAATGCTTATGATGCTATTAAAGCTTCTTCTGAGCTTTATCGCGCGTTAGAGTTGTATAATAGTCATCGTAAAAAGACAGGGTACGATCCTGTAAGAATTGGCGTTGGCGTACATCATGGGTCTGTGGTAATTGGTACTGTTGGCTCTGAAGATCGCATGGATACAACGGTAATTGGAGATGCAGTTAACGTAGCAGAAAGGGTGGAAAAACTCAGCGCCGTCTATGAAGTCGATATTTTGGTTACTGACGATCTACTTGAGCGTGCTTTAGAAAAAGGTCGTTTCGCCTACCGCTTTGTTGATCGCCTTAAAGTCAGAGGCCGTGAAAAGTCATTAGATGTGTATGAAATCTTGGAACACCTAGCATCTGATGTTATTCAGCAAAAGCTTGAAGTCGCCAGATTAATTCAATCGGGTGTAAAACATAGACTAAAATCTGAATGGGATTTGGCAATAAAGGAATTTGAGCAGGCAATTTCTATGAACCCTGATGACAGATTAGCCTTTTATCATCTTAAACGGTGTATAGAAATTAAAAATTCTCACATTGAAATGGCAGATATAAACACACTCTAGTAATTATCCATTATTCAAATTCAAAATAGGCAGTTCGGTAAAATTCTGCCACACTTAGCTCAAACTGCGTTAATAAGAGCTAAAGCAAATGCGAATTTTTGATACCAAAACAGCCCCTACACCTCGTCGAGTTAGAATTTTCCTAGCAGAAAAAGGCATCGAAATGGAATACGTGCAGATTGATTTGCAGAAGGGCGAAAACTTATCCCCAGAAATGCGTGCTAAAAATCCTATCGGTAAAATTCCAGTATTAGAACTGGATGATGGAACCTGTATCAGTGAAAGCGATGCCATTTGTACTTATTTTGAAGCCTTGCATCCTGAACCTCCCTTAATGGGGCGCACACCTTTGGAAAAAGGCGTTATTGCACAATGGGCTCGACAAGTAGAATTTGGTTTATTTATGCAAGTCGGAATGTGTTTTCAACACTCTACTGGATATTTTAAAGACCGTATGAATCCGATTCCAGAATGGGGCGCTGAAGCCGGAAAAAATGCCAGTAAATTCCTGCATTTATTGAACAAACGACTAGCCACACTAGACTATGTAGCAGGAGATAGTTTCAGTATCGCGGATATTACGGCTTTATGTGCCATAGATTTTGCGCGGGTGGTGAATATTCGAATAGATGAAAAGCAGACCGCTTTGCAACAGTGGTACAATAAAGTCAGTAGCAGGCCTTCAGCGAAAGCCTGATACTGCTAGAGTGCGCTGGAATTAATCAGGATAAAGACCAGGCTCGGGTTGATGCCGTCATTTGCATATCTTCGTAATTTCCAGGTACTTGATCGTAAGCAAGTACCTTTTCACCTACTAGTTGTGAATTCACATAGGCTTCAAGCACAATTGAGCGCAAGTTAAACAAAAAGCTATACAGATAATATTGGTCATCCTTCTTAGCTTCTTTGTTTTGTCCATTAATAAGCCATAGCATTTGTTCTTGCAGTTTAGCTGGCAAATTGTACATGCTGTAAACAATCTCTGTTTGTTGTTTATTCGACAAACTCACAAAATTGCTATTCAGATTTTTTTCACAATAGGCATCAAATACCTGCATGCCTTTTTTAAACTTCTGTTGCTCATCTTCATCTAACAGTTTGGCGAACAGCATATCTAAAAACGGAATTGTCGCTACTGCTTCCGCCCCAGGAACATCCTTTGAAGATGGTATAATGACATGACTAATTTGTTCCAACATATGTGCTTGTTCAGAGCTTAAATACTGCCACTCTCTAACATTATTAGACTGTGCATAAGCGGTGTTTAGCATGCCTATAATACTTGAAGAAGAAATAACAAGACCAGAACCTAAAGCGATAGATTTTAACGCCTGTCTACGAGTCATATTCATAGTTTATTCTCCTTTATGAGGTTGGCAGCGTAATTTGCGGCTCGCGCCGTAAACGCCATATAAGTCAAGGAAGGATTCTGGCAAGCAGCCGAGGTCATGAAAGCGCCATCAGTGACAAATACATTGGGTACTTCGTGCACCTGATTATAACCATTTAGCACTGATGTTTTAGGATCTCGGCCCATGCGAGCTGTGCCCATTTCATGAATACCAAGACCAATGCCATAGCTGTTTTCAAAAGTATGCACATTTTTATATCCGGCTCGCTCGAATATCTTCTTAGCTTGTACCTTCATATCTTCGCGCATGGCAAGTTCGTTTTTCTGCAGTTCAGCAGAGAAGGTAATGGTCGGAATACCCCATTTATCGCGTTTATCAAAGTTAAGGCGCATATGGTTTTTGTGATTTGGTAAAATCTCACCAAATGCCATCATACCAATTCGCCATTTACCAGGTTTGGTGATCTTGTCTTTAAGAGGTTCGCCGACAGATAATTCACGCACTGCTGTAGTCCAGTTTTCACGGTTAGCAGAACCTTGGAAACCATAACCACGAACAAAATCTTTTGCTTGAGACTCTTCATCCATATTTCTAAATCTAGGAATGTAAAAGCCATTTGCTCGTCGACCTTTATAGAACATATCATCAAAGCCATCGACTTCAGCAGAAGCGCCTATGCCGAGGTGATGGTCCATAATATTGTGACCTAGCTCACCAGAATCATTGCCAAGCCCGTTAGGAAAACGCTCAGAAACAGAATTCAAGAGAATAGACGCTGACGCCAATGCAGACGCACAACTGAATATGACTTTGGCAAACACTTGAGATTTTTCCATAGTCTCAGCGTCGATAATATTTACCCCAATGGCACGTTTTTTATCATCATCGTAGATAATGGAGTGCACAATAGCATTGTTGCGAATTTCGCAATTTCCGGTCGCTAAAGCGGCAGGGAGTGTTGATGATAGGCTACTAAAATATCCCCCAAACGGACATCCAGCACTGCATCTATTGCGGTACTGACACTTATTTCGCCCTTTGAAAGGTGTATTGTCAGTGATATGTGCGGTGCGACCTATGGTTAATAGATAGTTGTTACCCCATGTGGCCATTTTATTTTGCAAGTCTCTTTCGACCGCGTTGAGATGCATAGGGGCTAAGAACTTTCCATCGGGTATTTGGGCGATGCCTAAATTTTCTCCTGAAACACCAATAAAACTCTCTACTTTGTCATACCAAGGCTTGATATCCGCATAGCGTACTGGCCAATCGACGCCAATATTTTCTTTTTTATTCGCTTCGAAATCTAAATCACCCAAGCGATAGCTTTGGCGTCCCCAGGTAATAGAACGGCCACCTGTGTGGTAACCTCGCATCCAATCAAAGCGTTTGTCTTCGTAATAAGGATGTTCTTTATCATTTACGAACCAATGGGACATAGACGGACTGGTAGTATACCCAGTGCGGTTTTGTTTGAATTGATTTTCTAGTGCTTCTGGTGAAGGGCGTCCTTTTAATTCAAAGTCCCATGGATCCATCCACATGGTTTTATAGTCTTTGATATGCTCAATGTTGCGACCTCTTTCCAGCACTAAGGTCTTTAATCCATTTTCGCTGAGCTCCTTTGCTGCCCAACCGCCAGAAATGCCACTGCCAATTACTATTGCATCATAGGCCATAAATTATCTCGCTGTTATTATCTTTTTATAAACGATTGGCGCATTATGCCAGCACGTCTTTGTTAACATCAATTTAAAGTTTCACCTAATAATACTCGCTATTGAATATGTTGCGATTGTTAAAAATGACAACGCGGTTTTAAAAATTCGCAATTTTTGTCAAGTTTAGTGCGTTTCATTGTTTTACTATTGGTTTATTGTTAGAAAACGCAAAGCCTTGTTGTGAGATGTATAAACTAAAAATCCAGAAAGCCCTGTTATTTGCAGAACAGAATCTTGATCAGCCATTAGGGTTAGAACAACTAGCTCTACAAGCGGGTATTTCTAAATATCATTTTCACCGTCTAAGTGCTGACTTTCTGGGAATTTCCAGTGTGCAACTCATAAAGTTGCTACGGATAAAAAGAGCGGCGTTTCAACTAGCGTATCGCAAACACATAAGTATAACGGACATAGCCTATACGGCGGGGTTTCAATCTCCTGAAACTTTTAGCCGTGGGTTTAAGCAGATTTTTAACATATCTCCCTCTTCGTTTAGAAAGGCACCAGATTGGTCTCGTTGGGAGTCGTTTGAAGAGCAATTGATCAACATTCAAGTGAAATTAGAGGAAACGAAAATGGATACGCAAAATTACGATGTAGAATTGGTGGAGCTTCCTAATATCCCGATTGCAGTCATCAGTCATCGCGAAAGTCCGAATCAAATTAGTAAGACCATTGGTCAATTTATCGCATGGCGCAAACAAGTGGGGTTACCACCTACACGAAGTAGAACCTTTAATTTATTTTATAACGACCCTAATGAAGTGCCGGAGAATGAATATCGCTTGGACATTGGCTGCCAAATTCCTGTTGGAACTGAAATTGAGTCTGACTTTATTAGTCAATCAAAAATTCCAAAAGGACGATATGCAAAATTACGAGTAAAGGGAGCTGATCATGGGCTAGCATCGGCAATTCACTATTTATATAACCAATGGTGGCCGACTACAGAGTATAACTTAAAAGATATGCCCTTATTGGTAGAGCGCGTAGTGTTCTATCCAGATGTTCTCGCAGTTGATGCTATTACGGATATCTTTTTGCCCTTAGCTTAACCTTGGAATATTATTTCCCGTTAGTTAATTTTACACTGTGAATAAAATGCTCAATAAATCAGTGACTCAGACGTTAACTTAGATACACTAAGCTCGATTATCGAAAGTTACCATTGACTAGCATTAAAACCATTCCTAAATCTCAAGCACCCGCTGTACAGAACATTTTGCAGCGAATGCCAAAAGAAGTTGCAGACAGCTTTACAGAGGAACAGCTGAATCACTTGCATGCAGCTTTAGGGGTACGTAGCTGGAAAAAACATGCGGTAGATCTTCGGTTCTCATTTGCGATACCGCTAACGCGAGCACGTTACTATTGTGTTTTCCTTTTAGGTAAAAACCGTCGAGAACTTTCCAGACGAGAAGCACGTATCTCTGCAATTACTACTGCACTACTGGTAACGCTTTTTATCACCGCCTGTACTCTGTTTGGCTTGTTAGTCTTGTATCTAATCAAATCGGCTCTGGGGATAAATTTGATAGAAGGATATTCGACAGGTATTTGGGATTGGTTCAAAGAGACTTTTTTATAAAAATCTCTTTGAAATGTTGTCAGATTTCGCAAATTTAAGGTCTACTTTGTTCTTAAACCGGAAGTAAGCAACAAATAGTTAACTACGAAGAATCGTCATCGTGTATATGGACTCCCTTTTCAGATCAAGGATTATTTGGACATTTTTAGGAAGAATGCA